>NZ_BAAJPA010000003.1:0-387292 GCF_057552235.1 Kistimonas ophiarachnellae
AGTGTTGTCGCTGTAATCCGCCGTATCGGTGCCGGCACCGCCATTCAGCGTGTCAGAACCGGCGCCGCCATTGAGGATATCGTTGTCATTGCCACCGTTGAGAACGTCGTCGCCGTCATTGCCCTTCAGGGTGTCATCCCGGTCACCGCCGGTCAGGGTATTGACCTGGTTGTCGCCGGTCAGCACATCATCGCTGCCGGTGCCGATCACGTTCTCAATATTAAGCAGGGTGTCGGTGAAGACACTGCCTTCCTTCACCTGGTTGGTCGATACCGACAGGTCCACTTCCACCCCGGTGCTGTTCTGGCTGTAGTCCACCGTGTCGCCGTTGGCACCGTGGGCCCCGCCGTCCAGCGTGTCTGCGCCGGTGGTCGCACCGGTGCCACCCATCAGGATGTCGTCACCGCCACCGCCGGTCAGCTGGTTGTTACTGCTGTCGCCGGTCAGGATGTCGTCACCACCACCGCCGGTGACGTTCTCAATGTTCTGCAGGGTATCCGTTTCGTTGAACTGGTCCGTCGCCGTGCCACTGGTCAGGTTGATGCTCAGATTCTGACCCGCCGTCGCCGCGCTGTAGTCCGCCGTGTCACCGTTGGTCTCGCCCCCTTCGCCACCATTGAGGGTATCGTTGCCGTCGCCGCCCACCAGGGTGTCATCGCCATCCATGCCCAGCAGCTGGTTGGCATTGGCATCACCGGTCAGGCTGTCATTGCTGTCCGTACCGGTCAGGTTCTCGATGTTCTGCAGGGTGTCGCTGCCGCCTTCACTGTCGGTGGCCGTGCCGTCCGCCAGGTTCGCAGTCACGCCGTTCGTACCGTTCTTGAAGTCCACGGTATCGCCGCCCGGGCCATGGGCGCCACCGTCCAGGATGTCGTCGCCGGCACCGCCGGTCAGGGTGTCATCCCCCGCACCACCGGTCAGGGCATTGCTCACCGTGGTGCTATCTGTGCCGATCAGGGTGTCATCGCCGCTGCCGCCGATGACATTTTCAATACTGGTAAATGAGTCATTTCCACCGGTACCATCATTTCCGATACCCGTTTCGAGATTCACGATTACATTTTGGGAAACACCATCGTAAGTGACCGTATCAAGCTCTGAACCGCCATCGAAACTGTCACTACCGGTACCGCCTGAGAGCGTGTCATTACCCCCTTCACCGTTGAGCGTATCTGCGCCAGCAGCACCGTTAAGAATGTCATCTCCACCACCGCCGGACAGGACGTTATCCACACCATTACCTGTCAGGGTATCGCCGTATCCTGAAGACCCAACAATATTTTCAATATTACGAAGCGTATCGGTTTCCGTATTCCCGGCATCGGTTGCAGAACCATCACCACTATCAGCCAGAGTGGCAATGACGCCCCGCCCGTAAGCGGCGAACGTTACTGTATCGGTATTACCCCCCCCATCCAGCACATCATCACCGGCGCCACCAAAGAGCAGATCATCACCATTCCCCCCATTGAGGATGTTGGCCTCTGACGATCCCCTGATATCATCATTTCCATTGCTACCGGTGACATTTTCGATGAACAGCAGGGTATCTTCACTTCCGTCTCCGTCATCCGATGCCCGACCTGCGGCAAGATCAACGGTAATCGCGCCACCAGCACCACTGTAATCCGCCAGGTCGCTGGTTCCTGCACCACCATCAAGAATGTCATCACCGGCACCTCCGGAGAGGGTGTCATTATCTCCCTCGCCCTTGAGATGGTTGTCATTGGCATCTCCGGAAATATTATCCTGCCCGGCACCACCGGTGACATTCTCTATGCCGTAAAGGAAGTCTCGACCACTATCGCCGTCATCACTCGCCAGATGTGCAGCCAGATCAACGGTTACATTGCCTGCGGCCAGCGAATAACTGACCGTATCACTACCCTGACTGGCCGGGTTCGTACCACCTGCTTCCGTTTCTCCATAAAAGATGTCATCGCCAGCTCCACCCCGCATCAGGTCATCACCGGCATTCCCGCTGAGGATATTGTTATCCGCGTTGCCGACCAGGGTGTCATTGTTACTGCCACCGGTCGCATTCTCGATATCAATCAGGGTATCGATGCCAGCATCAATACCGTTCGAATTTGTGAGGGAACCATCCAGCGCAACCGTCACCACTCCCGTACTGCTGGAATAATCAACGGTATCGCCTTTGGTCTCACCGCCCTCTCCACCATTGAGCGTATTGCTGCCACCCAGCCCACGGAGTACATCATCACCAACCCCACCCAATAGCTGATTATCTGCACCATCTCCCTGCAGAGTGTCATCACCGCTGCCGCCGGTAATATTTTCAATACTGATGAGCGTGTCATTTCCGCTGAGAATACTGTTGGCGAAACCGACACCCAGATCGGCATTCAGGTCGGTTGAATCAGTACTGTAATCCGCGGTATCGCCTGTTGTTTCTCCCGTGGTGCCACCATTCAGGATGTCATTACCGCTGCCACCGGTCAGCTGATCATCACCTTCACCGCCCAGCAGCGTATCTTCTCCGTTGGCACCATCGAGGACATCATCACCGGCGTTGCCCGTGATGGCATTGTCATCCGCATTACCCGTCAGCTGGTCATCTCCTGACCCACCCAACACATTTTCTATGCCCGAAATCGTGTCCTGGCTACCGGTGCCATCATTAGCAACAACGCCACTGGTCAAATCGACCTGCAGGGCAATAGAAGCGCTGCTGTAATCGGCGGTATCGCCATTGGTTTCATTCCCTTCACCACCGATAAGCTGATCGGCTCCAGCGCCACCGGTCAGCGTATCATCGCCATCTCCGCCATCCAGAATATCGACGCCGCCACCGCCGGATAACTGGTCAGCCCCGGCATTACCACGCAAGACATTGCCTTCCGTTCCGGTATCAGCAGCACTGATCACATCATCACCGCTGCCTCCGATGACATTTTCAATGCGGGTCAGGGTATCGGTATTGTTAAAGCCGTCATTGCTGGCAAGATCATTTTCCAGGTCAACGGCGATATCACCGGTCACCTGCGAATAATCGGCTGTATCACTTTCTGCACCGCTACCACCATCAAGGACGTCACTGCCATCGCCTCCCACAAACGTATCGCTGCCCGCCCCCCCCTGGAGAGTGTTGTTTGCTGCATTACCGATGAGCGTGTCATCTCCGCTGGTACCGATGGCATTTTCAATATTCAGAACGGTATCCGTACCCAGTTCGCCATCCTGTGCGGTGTTGGCACCGATGCCAAATGCGACCGTGTAATCAGTGTTGGAAAGGTTGACTGTGACAGCGGCGGAAGCGCTGCTGTAATCTACGGTGTCGCCGTTCAGACCATGATTACCACCATCCAGTCTGTCATCTCCGGCACGGCCTGCCAGCAGGTCATCGCCACCACCTCCACTGATGCTATTGTCATCAGCAGTACCACTGAGCGTGTCGTTACCGACACCACCGGAGACATTTTCGATCGAAATCAGCGTATCCTGACCGGATGCGGTAACGACAGGATTCAACGTATCATCCAGATCCACCGTGAGATCTGCGGTTTCACTCGCGTAACTGACGGTATCACTCCCAGCGCCGCCATCCAGAGTGTTGGTACCGCCACCACCGCCTAGCCTGTCATCGCCATCAAGACCAAAGATCTGGTTGTCTGAAGCATCACCAAGCAGGGTGTCACCCTGTCCCGAGAGATTGGTTCCTTCAAGATTTTCAATGGAGTCAATGGTGTCCGTACCACCCTGACCGTCATTGGAGATACGCCCATCGCTCAGGTCGACATTGACTGCATTACTGAGGGATGCAAAGCTGACCGTATCAATACCGTCACCTCCGCGAAGATCATCGTTTCCGGATCCCCCTGCCAGCGTATCGTTATCATCACCGCCTTCCAGGATGTCATTGCCTGCACCGCCAATCAGTGTGTCATCGCCCGTTCCTCCCAGCAGCGTATCGTGCCCGTCACCACCATCCAGGGTATCAATGCCACGTCCACTACTCAGTACATTATCCAGGGCATCACCGGTGAGAGCGTCATTGCCATGATCGGTAATAACATTTTCAAAACCCCTGACCTGGTCAGTACCGGTTTCAATGCCACCGCCAAAGCTTTTTGAAACGGTTATATATCCCTGGGCATCCGGCGTTTGTGATAAATCAACGGTAATATCATCCGGCGCATCAAAGGGGCTGGTGACGTTACCCACCATATCCAGCGTGTCAGTACCGCCGCCGCCATCAAGGGTATCGTTGCCAAAGCCGCCATGAATGGTGTCATCGTTATCACCGCCATCAATGACATCATCACCCTGGTTGCCATTGATAATGTCATTGCCGGCGCCGCCATTGATCGTATCTGTGCCATCACCACCGAATATGGTGTCATTGCCGTCTATACCATTGAGAACATTCGCCCCAAGATCACCGAACAGCTGATCATCCCCGGTGCTGCCGATGATATTTTCAATATTGGTCAGTGTATCGGTATCACCTGTCGAATCGATGGCGCTATTTGCCGTCAGACTGGCAATGACAGGGCCGGATTCATCACTGTAATCCACCGTGTCCGTGTTATTGCCGCCATCCAGATTATCGACACCGGCACCGCCTTTCAGGATGTCGTCCCCGTCGCCACCGGACAGGATATCGTCGCCATCGCCTCCATCCAGAGAGTCATTGCCGAATCCACCATCCAGCGTATCGATGCCCTCGCCGCCAAGCAGTGTGTCATCACCGCTCAAGCCATTCAGTGTGTCATCACCCGCCAGACCTGTGAGTACATTGGCACCATCATTATCCACATCAACGTATTCACTACCGGTGATAGTGTCGTCGTGGGTCGTGCCGGTGACATTTTCAAAATTGCTGATGGTATCGGAGGTGCCATAACCATCATCCATGACAGAACCGGATCCCAGGCTGACCGTGACACCATTCTCCGGCCCTATGGTATTCCCGAGGTATTCATAGCTGTACTGGACGGTATCCGATCCCTCACCACCATCCAGTGTGTCGTTCCCGACGCCGCCGGAGATGATGTCATCGCCTCCTGCCGCATCAATGATGTCATCCCCCACACCAGCATGGATAATGTCATTCTGGTCACCACTGGTAATCTGGTCGCCGGTCGGGCTGACATCCAGCACCAGCGGCACCTGCCCGGAAGATGTCAGAACCAGGTCATCCGGCCCCGTTGCGTCCCGCAATACGACAGGGATGCCATAGTCATTTTCAGAACCATCCTTGAAAACCACCCGGAAGGAAAGATCCACAACCTGACTGTCAGACTGGGTGGGAAATTTCAGCGTAAAAGCTGAAAGACTCGGCAGCAGCCAACTGCCTTCTCCCTGGTTCGAACCACCAGATACTGCCCACTCATCCGGCACATTTTCAACGTAAATGGCAGCAATATCGGTGATTTTTGAATCATTTTGCAGATTCAATACTTTACTGTTCTGCGTATCGCTGAACAGTAACGGATCATCACCATAAATCTCCAGCCCATTGCCCTTGTTCAGTGAAACATCGGGCAGCTCACCGTCCAGCCCATCCAGGTCACCGCCAAAATACTCCGTACCCAGGTGCTGCTCAGGATCACTCTGGCTGATAGACGGGCTGTTTCCGCCACCGCCAATAATCAGCTGTCCGGCAGCCCGTGCCCCCACATTGGTGACTGAAATCGAGAAAGAGATATCGATATTCGTTTCTGCCAGCGAGGGTCCAACATCCGGCCCGGATGCCGATGATGTCGCAGCACTGGTTGCCTCCAGGCTTTCTGTGAAATCCCCTTCCCGGAGCTCAACCTCTTCTACCGGCTTTTGCTTGAATTCTTCCTCATTCTTTTTGATTTCCTCGCTGGCTTTGGATTGTTTCCTGGAATCCGCAGCCTCACTGTAGGAGGAATCAGCTTCCGTCTTTCCAGAGGAACCCGGCGCTTCTTCCAATTCATCCGAATCGCCTTCCAGTCCTTTCAGGGTAGAAACCGGCACATCTTCAGATTCGACAAAATTAGCCTGGGCAATAAATTCATCACCGGTAATGACCGTGCCATCGGCAAATTTAAATTCCAGCGGTTTTTCGGTTGCCGTCATGACCCCTGCCAGCAGCAGGGTGACTTCAAGACCATCGGGATAAATAAGAACAAAGTCCGGTCCCCTGACCTCCATTCTTATTTCATCAGGATTCACATCCAGCAAATACTGGGTGTCAGCCGCCGCAGGCTTAACTACCGATGTGGATAGCGCCTCGTAGCGGACTTCTTCAATTTTGGTAGCGCTTCCCTGATTTGACCCGAAAACACCGGTGGTTTCCGACTGCTGGTCACCACTGGCGCCGTTTTCATCGGCCATGGCAACATCCCTGTTTTATTCCTGCCAACGTCAGGAAAAGGCACAAAAATCTGATCGTTTATTAATTAACAACAGCTAATTATTAATTAATTCGACACAATTCCGTCAGAACATTTTATTAAGAAATGAATAGAGCCCCACAAACGCAGGTTATCTTAATAATTTATAGTTAGTCACCAGCATTAATTCAAAGAATCTGCAAACAATAAAAACAATGAAAACCCATTTTAATTAAAAATATTTTTTTACTTATAATTTCTATAAGCCAATAGAATAATCAAACAGGAATACTGTTCATCATGCCAATTAAATCACCCTCCTGGGGAGAACCTGCTCCCTGGTTCTATGCCCATACGGCTTATAATCCTCGCTTTGCCTTTTCCAGCCTGGGCGGTCGCTTTGTTGGCCTGATTTTCCTGGGTAATTGCGCGGCACCGCCGGTAGTGCAATTTCTGAATGCGATAAAAAAAGCAGATTTGGCTTCGAATGATGATCACAGTGTCCGTTTTGCGGTAACACTGAATCCCAAAGATCAGGAAAACCGCCTGGCGCTTGACGCTTTTCCGAAACAACGGATTTTCTATGACAAGGATGCCTCCATTGCGAGGGATTATGGCGCACTGGGGTACGATCCCGTTGAGGGCAAGGATGTCTTCTATCCCTACTGGCTGGTGCTTGATCCCACACTGCGCGTCTATGCCAAAGGCAGCATTGACCAGCCAGACCAGTTTATCCGCGCCATGCAGAATCTGCCGGATCCCGCCTGTCATGTTGATCCGGCAATTGACCTCTGGGCTCCCGTCCTTCTGGTACCCCGCATTCTGGAGCCCGACCTCTGTCAGACACTGATTCGCTATTACCATGACGGCCAAGCGGAACCCTCCGGCTTTATGCGTACGGTTAACGGCAAAACCCTTGAACTACAGGACGCAGACGTCAAACGCCGCGCCGATGTAAATATTGACGATGAATCCCTGCAGGATGCCCTGAAATACCGGGTCAGAACCCGCCTAGTCCCCGAAATCGCCAGGGCTTTCCAGTTCCTGGCCACACGAATTGAGCGCTATATCGTTGCCTGTTATGACAGCAGCGACGCCGGTTTTTTCAAAGAGCATCGAGACAACACCACCAAAGGCACCGCTCACCGCCGGTTTGCCATCAGTATCAATCTCAACAGCGAAGAGTATGACGGGGGAGAGCTCTGGTTTCCGGAATATGGGAACCGCCGCTACAAGCCACCTACCGGTGGTGCGGTCGTCTTTTCCTGTTCCCTGATGCACGCTGCCACACCCGTGACGCAGGGCACCCGGTACGTCACTCTGCCATTTCTCTATGACGATGCCGCTGCAAAAATACGGGAAGCCAATAACTGTTACCTGGGTGATGGGGTGGAACCCTATCGCTGTGATGATCAAAGCGATGACTGGGATAAACAGGCTTAATAAACGACGATAGACCTTAAATAGAAAAACCCCTTTTCATGATAACAATGGAAAGGGGCTTTTATTATTGGGTATTAATGGATGATATTGTCCGGCGGAAAGTCTTTCAGGGTTTCCTGAACCGCTTCCTGAATGAATACTGTTCTTTTTTCCGGTGTAGAGGTTTCAGGCAATCGTCGTTTAGCGACACCCCGCCAGATCAACTGGCGACTACCGGGATCAATAATATCCAGCGTCAGCTGTCCTTCCTCATAATCCCGCACCCGGGTTTCCGTTCTTGCGCCCATCGTCCAAGGCAGTGTGTGATACCCCATACCAACCGTCACATGGGTTTCATCACGACGTGTTTTGCTGCCGGTGAAATAGTGAACCAGGAAATCAGCATTTTCAGGGCTGACCTTTTGATACCTCTGTTCTGCCAGCGTTGTGTCGACTGCTGTCCTGATACGTCGATCCTGCAAACTGTCCTTGTCATAATCTTCTGACTGGTCAGCCTGAGGCAACCAGGCATAGCGTGAGAGTGAGGTAAAGGTGTATCCCGGATCGAAGTCACGATCCACCTTGACACTGGAGCAGGCAACCAGAAACAGTGACAGTACCAGAAACACCCATGTTTTCATCGGTTTCATTATTCCTCCCGCCGTTGACCTGTATGCAGCCACTATATGTAAATAGTCATCTGAAAGGCATTGTTTTTACGGCCTGCTGACATCTGCTTGCCATATGGAAAGGCTTAATTATCATTGAATGCTACACAGATGACAGATACGACAACTGTCATCAAATAAGGACACTGACGCAGTAATTCATGCCTGATACATCCCCTTTTTCCATTCCAGATAACACCGTTTGCCTGGAAGAGGTCATCAAGAAAAGTCGCTTCCTGACCTACCTTGCCCATACGCCGGGCCGCGAAGCCGCACTGGCTTACGTTCGCCAGCTCAAGGCCGAACACCCTGCAGCCCGTCATCACTGTTCAGCGTTTATCGCCGGTGAACCCGGCGATGGCCAGCAATGGGGTTTCAGTGATGACGGCGAGCCCAGCGGTACCGCAGGCAAACCGATGCTGGCTCAGTTACAGGGTTCCGGAATCGGTGAAATCTGTGCCGTGGTTGTCCGTTATTACGGCGGAATCCGGCTGGGAACGGGGGGACTGGTCAAAGCCTACGGCGGCGGTGTTGCCGAAGCCCTCAAACAACTGCAGCGCAGGGAGAAAATTCCCCAACGTCAGTTTACGCTGCATTGTGATTACAGCGTGCTGAAAACCGTCGAGTATCTTCTGGCGCAGTATGCCGGTGTCATTGATGATCGCTGCTATACCGACACCATCACACTGCACTGCTCCATCGATAGCCGCTGTTACAGCACGTTCTGCCGGCAGTTGCTACAAGCCACCGACGGTCAGTTGCAACCAGAGAGCTGATGATTGCCCGCTTAACCCGGGAATGAACGCGCCAGTATCAGCAGGTTATCGACGATCGTACGGGTCTGCCCGGCAACCACCATGGGTGCCAGGTTCACCTGATAATCCTCGTAACGACCACGAATATAGCGCCAGCGCTGGCTCACCGGTTTCAGCTGTTCTGAAGACACCCCGGCCTGTTTCAGCTGCAGCATTGCCTGATCCATATCCTCAGCCAGCAGGTTGAGGTCCTGGTCGAAATAACCCGGCTGATCCAGCGTATGCAACGCACCGATATAGGCCCTGGCCGTGTAACGGGCCGCCATATACTGCAATCGCACCGCCTGCTGGTAGGCTACCTGTTGTTCCGCTGTAGACGTAAGATTTGTGGCAATGGTTTCAAGCAGGGTATCCAGCTCACGAAGCTGATCGGTATAGGTCAGGTTGAAGTCCCACTCAAAGTCCTGTTCATGCAGATCCAGCGAAGCGGCGTCAGCGACCTTACGCTCAAATGCCGACCACAAGTCTTTCAAGGCGCTTCGTTGTTCGTCAGAAATAGCCGGATGCTCAACAGAAACGACCTGCTCCAGCAAACCCGTTGCCAGCTGCAATTCCGACAGCACCGCCTGCTGCCCGACAACAAGCCCCTCTTCACCCCGCTGAACAAACAGATCACAGCTGATCCGAAAGACCTGCATATGCAACTGCCGAACGGTATCCAGTGCCGTAGTATCCGCTTTAACTGACGAGACAAAACACAGGCAGGCACATAGCAGTAACCGACCGCGAAACAACCTGGTTAAACCCTTCACAACAACCCCCAATACTTATTCTTGTTAACATCCCTGGCGGGTGAATGGTCATATGGGAATTTTACCGGGTGTTCCCGGTGATGTCTCGCCGGGATTCTGCACAGGTTAACCTTCTAAAAGCATTATGCCTGCCGTTTCGCCAAGCGCTTTCGAATGGCATCAAAATACTGCATTCGAATACGTTCAATTTCATTGGCCAGGTGGTGGCAGCCATCGGGGATGAGAAAAACCTCCGGATCTGTATACAACTTCCGCAGTATTTTGAGGTTATGCCGCCAGTTGACGGTTTTGTCTCTCTCGCCCTGGATAATCAGCGGTGAGCAGGGGCAGGGTTTGCGGAATGATTCGATACGTCGTATCCACTGATGCAGCGCACCCACCCACTCAACGGGCAGGATATTGGATTGCAGCGGATCATTGGCCAGAAACGTTAAAAACGCCTTGTCATTGGAATTATTCGAACGGGAGCGGGGGACTGAAGACACAAAACTGCGCAACAGGAAATACTGTGCCAGGCCCAGACGCCAGAGCATCGGACGCACCAGCGGCGCCAACAGGAAAACATCGGCAATATCATAGCGTTTCAGCAGTTCCGGATAGTTCACCAGCGTATCCGTGATAATGGCGCCGCCGGTGCTCTGTCCCTGCAGAAACCAGGGACCAGGCAGCTTACCCCTGGCCCACTCAAGACAGTGCCGGAATACCATGGAATAACGGCTGAAGCAGTCGATGCTGGCAATAGAGCCGGAGGACAAACCATGCCCCGGCAGGTCATGAATCATGACAGCGTAGCCTTCTTCCAGCCAGAAGCGGACAAGATGGCCATACAATCCGGCATGGTCATAATAGCCATGCACAATGAACACCGTGCCCACCGGGTTTTCAGGACGCCAGACATGGGTGGCCAACCGGTAACCATCGACTTCCAGACAACCGATGTCATGTTGAACGCCCGACAGGAAATGTTCCGGAGACATCGCATAAAAGTCCAGGTATTCACGGAGGTGAGTATCGGGTTCTGCCGAATTCCCCAGTTCCAGCGCAGGCAGGGAAGATTTAAGGTTTTCTATGATCTGCCGGTTCAAATCCGTTCGTCCATTCAACACTATCAAAAAGGCAATTATACGGAGTATTGCCAAATCTGCTTATAACAAGTCAATGACAAGCTGCTGCCTTGCCCTGTTCATTTTTATTTTAAGCTACGCCCAGACAAACGTATCATAGCTGATGGTCGTATATCCGCCCCGTCAGAATCGCTTTAAAGTAATCATCACAAGCTGCCCGCCTTCACTGCCCTGTGATTCTTTAACCCTGATGAACCGGGCGGGTGGCTTGATTCCCTGTTGAAGGAATCCTGATTAAGAAACAACAGCCTTTTTCCGGCAATAAGTCCTATTTCTTCGTTATCGACTCAATCAGGTTACGATTCAATTGCATGTTTTCACCCGCTACCGTGGTGAACTGGTAGAAACCGGAATCCTCATCGTAATGCGGCGTGCCGCGCGTGACGATTTCACGGCCATCATTCAGCTTGATCACATGGGGAGAGGAACAGCCGCTCACCGCCAGACAGGCAAGCATGACAGCAGGCGGCACCAGGCCAGTCAATGGACGAAACATCCCGACAACTCCGAAAAATCGACTTTTCAGAGCATAGTCAGCAAAGGGAATTCCGCCATAAAACCAGAAAGGGCGACCTGAGGGTCGCCCTTTCTTTGAAGACGATCAGGAAATCTTCGGATCCAGATCACCGCTGGCATAGCGCTGGAACATCACTTCCAGGCTGGCCGGCTTGATCTTGCTGGCATTGCCGGCAGTACCGAACGCTTCGTAGCGAGCTACACAGATATCCGCCATTGCCTTGATGGTTTCGGTCAGATATTTACGCGGATCGAACTCAGCCTTGTTGTGCCCCAGGAAACGACGGATCGCGCCAGTGGATGCCAGGCGCAGATCGGTATCGATATTCACCTTGCGAACACCGTGCTTGATGCCTTCCTGAATCTGCTCAACTGGCACACCGTAGGTTTCCGGAATTTCACCGCCGTATTCATTGATAATGGCGAGCCATTCCTGCGGCACGCTGGAAGAACCGTGCATGACCAGGTGAGTGTCCGGAATACGCTCGTGGATCGCCTTGATGCGGTCGATGGCCAGGATGTCGCCAGTGGGCGGACGGGTAAACTTGTAAGCACCGTGGCTGGTGCCGCAGGCAATCGCCAGGGCGTCTACACCGGTCAGCTTGACGAACTCCGCGGCTTCATCGGGATCGGTCAGCAACTGGTCATGGCTCAGGGTGCCTTCAGCGCCAACACCGTCTTCTTCACCGGCCTGACCGGTTTCCAGGGAACCCAGGCAGCCAAGCTCGCCTTCCACAGAGACACCGCAGGCATGCGCCATCTCGACAGTGCGGCGGGTCACTTCCACGTTGTAGTCCCAGTCAGACGGGGTCTTGCCGTCCGCTCTCAGGGAACCGTCCATCATGACAGAGCTGAAGCCCAGCTGGATGGAGCGCTGGCAGACATCCGGCGAAGTGCCGTGATCCTGGTGCATAACCACGGGGATATGCGGGAATTCTTCAATCGCCGCCAGGATCAGATGACGCAGGAAAGGCGCGCCGGCATACTTACGGGCGCCGGCCGAAGCCTGGACAATCACCGGGCTGTCGGTCTGGTCCGCCGCCATCATAATGGCGCGCATCTGCTCCAGGTTGTTGACGTTGAATGCCGGGACGCCGTAACCGTGCTCGGCGGCGTGGTCCAGCATCTGACGCATGCTGATCAAAGCCATGACTGATCCTCATCATTGGAATTTGGGGCAGTACCCGCACTATCTCCGGCACCGTACTTACGAAAGTCAGGGTATCCGGTCATTTGCGGTAGGATAAATGCGGTGAGAGTGTATGACAGATTGGCGTCGGTTGAAATGACGTATACTTCAGGCACCGGGCAATTTGTCAGTGACGCTTACCTTGTGCAAAGGTTCACTGCCGCTTTCCACAACAGCGCGAACCTATTGTGTTTTTTTGACTCAACAAGAGTGTAAGTGTGTTTTACTTTATATCACCATCAGCGAGTTGCCTGGAATGAATGTCAGGAAGTCCACTATCAGTGTTGGCCAAATACTATCGGAACCTACTGCAGCAGCAGACAACAAGGCATTATCAGATTTGTGTAAACGATCCAGAATTGAGTTGCAAATTGTACCTGAACATAAATCGCTGACACATGAAATAAGTCAGGCAGCACTTGATTATTGTGAATTTATTCAAAACACAAAAGGCAAAGATAAAAGTATAAAAAATTATAACATGACAATAAAAAAAACCGGGAAAGCTTTTAAAATCATGCTATATGAACGAATTCAACAGGGTAAAAAACGCAAAGACAACAAAATCACCTTTACTGCCGCATTCAAATACGGTAGCACCACAACATATAACAGCAAGACTGCAAACGAAGAAAAAATTCTGAAAAAAATACAAAATCATGAAAACATCATAAAACTCTATTCTTCATTCAAGTGCGGTACAAAACACGTATTAATGCTTGAACGATGTGAACAAAACCTGAAAGATTTTCTGGTTCACAGAGGCAATACGTTATCTGAACAAGAAGCACGAAAGATCATACTGGATTCGGCGAAAGCCTTAATGTATTTACGAGAACAAAAAATCATCCACTGCGACATAAAGCCTGAAAACCTACTGAAAGGCGGCAGTCACTGGAAACTGATTGACTATGATCTATCCCATGAAGCATTCACGAAAAAAGGCGAGATAAAGGGAACCTACTATTATTTAGCACCTGAAATAATCAGTGATACCAACTATTCATATGAATCCGACTACTGGGCGTATGGTTATATGCTGATTCAAATCGCCATGACAGAGATGACAATACAACAAATACGTGATGTATCCTTTGTCAAAATAAGAGAGACATTAACACCAATGCGCAAAGAGCAATATTATTATGATATTTTTGATGACCGGTTAAGGCAACTTGTCCCCTCAGAGCGCACCATCGGGTCAATCCTTGACAATTTTTCAACAAACTATGATTTATGCACAACGCAGGATACTTTACATATTTTGTACAGCTTTACACTCCACTGGAGTGAGTCAACCCTGATCCAGGGCATGGCCCTGCAAAGGCTACGACCAGAAGACCGGCTCAAGCCGGAACATATTGTCGAGTATCAGACACAGAAACTTAACGCGCTGAAACCAGAAGCCCGTGAACAACCTGTTGAACAGGGAGCAGTGACCATTCAGGATCGGGAAGTTCAGAGTCAAGGCCAGCCTCCACAACGCCCCGTTGAGCAGGATGACACCCCGCAAAGACCGTTTCTGCGGCGGTGCTGTTGCCTGATTCAATGAAACCCTTACCTGGAAGTTTCCGCTATTTCATTGACCAATAACACAGGCGAGCGTGTATGACAGATTTACCACGGGTTGAAAGAGTGCGGCGCTCTGGGCCGGGAATTCGTTAATTAAAAAATCCTGATAGCCAGAATGCCTGACCCTGTGTTCCATGACAGGAACTTTCTGGTTGATATGGGCTCAGTACAAGCAGTCCAAGTTGAAAGCAAAGCGCTTGGCAATGTTCACTGACCAATATGACGCCACGCGTTCAAGGGGTATACAATGGCTTCTCCATCCGGCACATCGTCTGTTGTCCAAACGAGCTACCAAGCTAACGCCTCCAATTCAGAGTTTGGCGCGTCTTCCAGTTCACCGCCCTCCAGTACAGGCAAAAAAGCAGTATCATTCAAAAGCAGAAAACTTGAGAATAAGGATTCTTCAGACCTTGCTATATACTTCGGCAAAGAAAAAGACATCCGGCAGGCAGTTAACGATTTCTACGATTATCAAGAGAACAAACCAGGCGAATATGACGCCCCCCCATTAAAGAGTTATTCGGTACAGTATGTTCGTGAAGGTAATTATTCTAACATTTTCTTGTATTACCGTTTTGCATTCATGCCTGATTATCGATTTCAAAAGATGCCAGTTAAACACAGAGGTGCATTTAAATACATTCTTGACACTAACTACAAGGAACAAATAACTAATGAAAAAAACATTTTAATTAAAGCATGTTTTCACAAAAACATTATAAAACTAATTGCAACATTCAGATATAAAGATAAAACAATATTATTTCTTGAACAATGTGAAAAAAGTTTAAACGATATTCTGATGGACGATATAAATCGAAGAAATCTATCGGAAATCGATACCAGGACGATTATTCGTGACCTGGGGCAGGGGCTATCGTATTTACACCGCCTTGAAATTGTGCATGGGGATATTAAGCCAGCTAACCTGCTAAAAGGTATGGATGGTCAATGGAAGCTCTGTGATTTCGGCTTCTCGCTGGAGAAGGGTGACAGTTGCAACGTAATCAGGGGGACTATCGGATATATAGCGCCTGAAATATTTAAAAATTTCACCTACTCCTGTAAATCTGACGTGTGGGCCTATGGCATTCTGATTGTGGAGACCATTACCCCTCAAAAAAGTTTCAGAGGTTTGTTTCCTGCACTTTTTGCATCAGAGAATCGTTTGTTGCGTAAACTCCGCAAGCAACGTTCGAATTCAGAAAGAGAAGCATTTGTAAATGAGATAGTTAATAAAATTACCTCATCACTGAAAGCACTCAAACCTGGTCATAATACTATCGCTTCGATCATTGATGATGCTTGCCAACTCTATAGCATCGACTCTTTCTGGGAGCTCCCCAAGCTGATCGCCCATATAAGGCTGAACTATTCCTGGAAAGAGGAACTTTTAGTACTCGCCTTTCTTAGCCTGTTACAAAACAAGCCCGTAGACCGCCAGCATCCAGAAAATGTCGTTTTTTATCAACAAGAGGCATTGGAGCAACAACGACTGGCAACACTGGAGAAACAACAGGCAGCACTGGAAAAACAACTGGCAGATCTGACACAGCAACAAACAGAAATGGCACAGCAACAGGCAGAAATGGCACAGCAACAGGCAGAAATGGCACAGCAACAGGCAGAACTGGCAGAACAACAAACAGATCTGGCACAACAACAAACAGATCTGGCACAGCAACAGGCAGAACTGGAAGATCAGCAGAATGCCAACAACCGGTGTCCTGCGTGCAGAATGGCGCCATGCTGCATAATTCTATGAACTTCCGTATTGACTCAGTATGAAAACAGCAACAGACAACGTAGGTGAACTGTTGCTGTTTCCCCTATGAAAATAAATTACCCAGCGCGCTTTTCCAGCATGGCAACCGCTGGCAGCACCTTGCCTTCTACATACTCAAGGAATGCGCCACCACCGGTAGAAATATAGGACACCTTGTCCTTGATCCCATATTTATCCACAGCAGCCAGCGTATCGCCGCCACCGGCAATGGAGAATGCCGGGGATTCAGCGATCGACAGTGACATGGCTTTAGTGCCTTCACCAAACTGGTCAAACTCAAACACACCGACCGGGCCATTCCAGATGATGGTACGGGCATCTTTCAGGATATTGGCGAACAGCTCACGGGTCTGCGGGCCGATATCGAAGATCATGTCATCATCCGCGACCTCATCCACCAACTTGATGGTGGCTTCTGCATCCTCACTGAATGCCTTGCCAACGACAACATCCAGGGGCAGGGGAATATTGACCTTTTCCAGCAGGGCCCTGGCCTGGGGAATCATGTCATGTTCGCAGAGGGACTTGCCCACCGCATAACCGGCCGCCGCCAGGAAGGTATTGGCGATACCACCGCCGACAATCAGTTGGTCACAGACATCCGACAGGGATTCCAGTACGGTCAGCTTGGTGGACACCTTGGAGCCGCCAACAATCGCGGTCATCGGCCGCTCCGGGTTACCCAGCGTGCGGGACAGGGCGTCCAGCTCAGCCACCAGCAGCGGACCGGCGCAGGCGACCGGCGCGTAAAGTCCAACACCGTGGGTCGATGCCTGGGCCCGATGAGCAGTACCAAAGGCATCCATCACGTAGATATCGCACAGTGCTGCCATCTTGCGGGACAGCGCTTCGTCGTCTTTCTTTTCGCCCGGGTTGAAGCGAACGTTCTCAAGAATCACCAGGTGACCGTCATCAACGGTGAAACCACCCTCAACCCAGTCACGGATCAGCGGTACGTCACAGCCAAGCTTTTCACTGATGTAATCCGCTACCGGCTGCAGGGAAAATTCAGGGTCATACTCGCCTTCCACCGGACGCCCCAGGTGGGAGGTCACCATGACCTTGGCGCCAGCCTTCAGGGCATACTCAATGGTGGGCAAAGAGGCAAGAATACGGGCATCACTGGTTACCCGTCCTTCTTTTACAGGAACATTGAGGTCCTCACGGATCAGAACGCGCTTACCTCTCAGATCCAGATCGGTCATCTTCAGAACGGTCATCTCAGGCTTCCTTACGACAGCTTCTGACAAGCCGGCTCACAGACATTCGCCGGAAAGGCACGGACATTACCACAAGCTTGCGCTGCCGGTCATGTTTCAGGGTCAGTAAACCATCGCCTTTGTACGGCATTATCACGACAACAACGCGTACGACAGCAACGTGGTTCATGCCTGCCAACAGGCGACAACAGGCGTCTTGAACTATCTTTGCACTGACATCCGCTGTCGATGGTCAAAAGACCAATGAGAGGTACATCCCATGGCATCAACCTGGGTACTGGTCGCTGATAACAGCGAAGCCAGAGTTTATGATTTTGACCGGCATAAAAAGACGTTGACGTTGATTGACGAGGTCGAGCACGAAGAGGGCAGGTGGAAGAACCAGGCCTTTGTCTCTTCAGGGCCGGGACACACCGTTACATCGTCAGGCAGTCACACCAGCCGTGCAGTGGGCACGGATGCTTCCCCGAAAGCCCATGAATCCCATAACTTCGCCCACATGATCGGCACCAGCATCAACCATGCTTATGACCTTCACCGGTTCGACACCATCAACCTGTGTGCTCCGCCCAGACTACTGGGTGAAATTCTGCCTGAAATCAGCAAGAACGTGCCGCAGGGCGAGCACATAAACAAAGATCTGGTAAAGGAGAGTGACAACGCCATTATCGATCACCTCCTTGCACAGGCAGAAATCAGCTGAACCTGGGCACGGCGGTAACCACGATGAATCGTTACAGAGAACTGGAAGAACTGGATATTGAGTTCCAGGAAGCAGAAAGCGCCTGGCTGAGCGCCAAGAATGACCCCACATTATCCGAGCAGGACAAGCAGGCTTTCCTTAGCCGACTCCATCAATGCCTTGAAAAACGCAAGGCTCATATCACCAAGCACTGGCATGACCCGGCGTATTACGATGCGCAGGGTCATCTCAAGGTCGATCATTGATCCACCAGGCCAGAACAGAATTACTGTTCTGGCTTTATTTCCGGCAGCTCAACATCCACCAGGTAATCACCACTGAGCCAGTTTCGTCCCAGCAGGAGGGGGTAAGTCATGGTATCCCGGTTGTTCAGGTTGACCTCAACCGGTTTACTCTGTCCCTGAAACGCAAGGTTCATTTCAACCACATAACGCATTTTGGCACCGTGGGAGCTTCTCACCTTAACAATATCGACAATCTCAGTGTCTGCTTCGATGACCTGACCTGACTCATTCGCTGTTTTGAAATGGATCGTCTTGCCAACATTATCGGCCATGACCGGCGCCGGATCCTGGACAACCATATCCCAGGCATGCAGGGAGACTTTTGCAGCCCCGGTATCCACCCGAGCAAGGTAGGTCAGACCGGTTTCCTCTATCGATATATACTCTACCGGCCCAACAACCTGTTTAGGGTCGAATGAATCAGTCACCGATGAGCATGCTGTCAGCGTCAGAGACAGAAAAACCAGTAACCACCTCTGCATAAATACCCCTTGAGATTGCTGTAAACAAGCCATGACGTTGTTCAGTCACACAGAATCATAGCTGGTTTTCCATGATCTACGTGGCAACACCAGGCAGTCAGCTAGACACTTAACCTAACCAGACACGACTGACGTCCAGCATACGGTTGGCAAATCCCCACTCATTATCAAACCAGCACAGCAGTTTCACCATGCGTCGACCACTGACCCGTGTCTGGGTGCCATCAACAATGCCTGACCGACTGTCATGATTGAAATCCACCGATGCATGGGGTTCTTCGGTATACCCCAGCAAGCCTTTCAGCCGCTTACTGACAGAAGCCTGTTTAAAAATGTCGTTGATCGTTTCAACCGTTACATCAGTATTGAGATTAACGGTCAGATCCATAACAGAAACATTGATGGTCGGTACACGCATGGACAGTGCTTCGAAACGACCGGACAGTGCAGGTAAAAGCCGGTCAATCCCTAACGCCAAGCCGGTATCCACGGGAATGATGGATTGCAGGGCACTGCGTGTAAGACGCAGGTCTGCCTGGTGGTAAGCATCAATCACAGGCTGGTCATTCATTGCGGAATGAATGGTCGTGATCACACCATTCTCAATACCACACGCCTGCTCCAGTAAATCAAGCACAGGGACAATGCAATTCGTAGTGCATGACGCATTAGACACAATTCGGTGATCCCGGCTCAGGTCGTTATGATTGAGTCCATACACTATCGTGGCGTCTACATCAGCCTGGGCTGGCTGGGAAAACAGCAGCCGATTGGCGCCGGATGCCAGGTGTTGTTGCGCGGTCTCACGGTCCCTGAACGATCCAGAGCATTCCAGCACCAGGTCAACACCCAGTTCCCGCCAGGGCAGACACCGCGGGTCAGGTTCGTTGAGTATGCGTATTTTATCGTCATTAATCTGCAGCCAGTTCCCTTCGTGGGTCACCTGGCCCGGGAACCGCCCGTGGGTCGTGTCATAGCGGGTGAGATAGGCCAATGTGGCAATATCTGCCAGTTCATTGATGGCGACAACCCGGAAACAGTCGCGATAGCCACATTCATAGAGCGCTCTCATCACGCTCTGGCCAATACGCCCATAACCATTGATTGCCAGCCTGTACACCATGCCTGCCCGTACCCGTTACCCATCGAAAATACCGGCTGGAGTATATCACGAGGTTATCAGCAGCCCTTTTCTAAAACCTTTTTTTCTCAAGCAGGCTGCCGACATACCGTAAATGACCATCAAAAATACACAGGGCAGGGCTAACAATGGCAGATTCACTCTATGAGCGGCTAGGCGGTCATTCCACACTGTTCGAAGCTATGCATCGGCTGTACGAAAAGCTGCAAAGCGACCCCGTTATCAGCCACTATTTTGAAGACATGGATATCGAAAGCCTGACCCGTAAGCAGGTTTCTTTCATGACCCGGGCTTTTGGGGGACAACCCCCGGAAGAAACCCGCTCGCTGAAAGAGATTCATGAAAACCTGAATATATCAGGCCATGAATTCAATGTACTGATCAGTCTGATGCAAGAAACCCTGACAGAAATGGGGGTTGCCATAGCAACCCAGCATGAGGTTTTGGCTATTATTGAAAACGCAAGAGACGATATTGTTAAAAATTAAAAGGGTATGATTCATTTAAAAATCATACCCTTTTAAAAATATAACAAGATTCATTAAACACATAACTGGAATACTTCCTTTTATAAAACTATTGCCTTATTCAATCCTCACTTATCTAAATGAATTTTTTATCCCAAAAATATAGGGTCAGAAAGTTCTGTTTCTTCTTCACGCTCAACCTCTTTACTAACCTCAATGAAAGTTGCAACCCAACGACACTGTTCTTGGCTAATATTCAAAGTACGTATCTGTTCATGCAATGCTTTAGCACTCTCGCTCATTTCTTCAACATTAACACTTAATGTTTTACCTGCATGAAAATTCAATACATCATAGTAATCAAGAGCATTTTTACCACACAGCTCGGTTTCATTCAGCCCTGTTTTTTCGATAAACTCCATGAAGTGGTTTTCGCCTTGTTCAAAAAGATCTTGCTCTTCGAGAGTCGAAACTCCGGCCTCTTCATACGGTTGATCTTGCTCTTCCGGTGAAAGCGATGCCAGAGAATCAACATCGTCTGTATTTGTTTCCGATGGCTCTCGACCATGACTATCTTCGTGAACCGAGCTTTCTCTGGTACAAAGCTGACCACAGGTATTCATTAAAAAATGAGTTACAAAAGGTCTACATTTAATACCTAAAAGTGTCAGCATACCAGCAGCCACACTGCCGCATAAACCAAGAATGACTTTGGGTGGCTCTTCTAAATGCGATGTTGTAGGAGCATGAGAAAGTGCTAAATAAACTATAGCGAATGAAACTATGCTAGATCCCAAAACAGGATAGACAGTTTCCTTCATTTTTGTGGAGCATAGAGATTGTTTAAGCTGCTGCATTACATTCACGGCTCGAATATTCCATGATTGTGTAGTTCTCTGTCCTACAACAGATTGTCCCTGAGTTCTCATAATCTCTACTCTTTCAATTGAACCTAGGGATACTCTAGAGGTAGATGCTTCTCCTTCTGAAAAACCAGAAGGTCTTGCTTTAAACTCAGCGCCAGATTTTTTAGCCGGTGTATAAGTCACTTCCATCATACTTCTCCATTATTAAATTAAAACCTTGTGAAAACTAAGCATTAAGACTAATAATTACGTATTAAATTCAAAACATCATGGACATATATTCTTACCTTTTAACATAAAGAAATCATTGCAACGCATTCACCGAAAAATATTAAATATAAGTTTGGTACCCAATATAAATTATAAAAAAAACATTTTAATATTGCTTTTAACAAATATGAATAACACAGGAAGACACAAGGTAAATTCATCAAAGCAACATGGATCACCTGTTGATTCAGTCTTCATTGAGGCACAATGCTGCAGGCCTATGAATCCTGTAGACGCTCAAAATTTGCACAAAAATACAAAAACAGGCATCTTTAGATACGCTGAATATTTGTCGGTATAAATGCTGTTTCAGCGGGTGGAAGCCTGCTGTATCCCTCCGGATAGCCCACCGAAAAAATAACAATAAAAAAGTACAAACAATAATCAGGGGATCCCCACTATGTACCGTATTGCCTTCTGGGCAGGCGCTGTCGCCGTGCTCGCTGGCTGTAAACTACCCGGCAGTTTTCCTGAACAGGAAGCACTGTGTACCTTTGACAGTGCCCGGGAAGAACAGCGCAGCGCCTCTGCGGCCAATATTGCAGCGCCTGTCATCGACACCGTAGACGTAAACGGTGTCGTCTATGACCTCAATAATGGACAGGTTCCGGTGCTTGCGCCCGGTGATACTGTCACACTCACGGGCACCGGCCTTGGCGCCGGGCCGGACATCGACTTCACCAAGATCATGATCGGCAAGAGCCGGGTGCTGGAATCCGACCTGCTCATGTTCGAGCAGAAGCTGGCGATTGAGGATGAAGTGAATTATGAAACGACAAAAGTCGTTGATCGCTGGGACAAGGACATTCTCTCCTGGCAGGATGACCGGGTCTCATTCACCGTGCCCGTACATGTTGCCGATGGTGACACCACCCTGACCCTGCAGATTCAGAAACGGGATGGTTATAACGAATCCTATCTCCGTCCGGGAGAGCCTCACAACGTGATTGATGCAATTACCCGCCGGGTGATCAGCGATACGTTTTCTCACGACTGTGACGTGGTATCAAAACTCTCAGACCAACCTTACGGTACCAGCTTTGCCGTACAGGTTAACAACCCCGACTTTGACAACCTGGTGCGCGAAGGCCGTGAAGTCTTCTGGTCCTTTGATTACAACCTGGGGCTTGCCCACCAGTTCCGTGACCTGAGCTGGGACGCCATTTTCCAGTACCAGGCCAAAGATCCGATCACCGGCACAACCGCCCTGGACCTGGAAAACCTGTTTGGCGCCTACCCGAACATTCCCGGTGAAGTCCCGGAAGAAGCCATCAAGGATGTCTATTTCGACCGATATCCCATGCCATCTCCCATCCCCGGGTTACTGGCTTCCGGCCCCCAGAAACATGCCGGTTTAACCCGTGATTCCGGCTGGGCTGGTTACCGCTATGCAGAAGCCGTCGATCCTTACAATGGCGATGGCGCCTGGATCGGCTTTAACTGCGCCTCCTGCCACGGCAACCGGATTACCTGGGAGCGGGCACCCGGTGAAAGCATCACCAAAGTGGTACCCGGGCTACCTAATCCGAAATGGTCGATGAAATGGGCGATCATGCAGCACAAGAAGGGGCTGGAGACCAAATCCTTTACCGGCGTTTACGCCACGGAAGACGGGCCCGAATGGATGCCCGGCACCAAGGATGTCGCCAAGGACCTGCTGATCTACCACATGCCCCAGGGTGCCGGTGAACATAATATGATCCGGCTGGTCGGGGAGGGTTCTGAAACCGATAACGATAACCAGTTCTCTCCCATCGCCATTCCCAACGTAACCTTTTATACCGGCATAAGACGTTCACTATCGCATACTGAAAGTTACGTCGGCTTTGAAGGGTCGTATATCCACTCGGAAGAACCTGACGGCGCTATGGGCGCGATGTACGCCCAGCCGCTCAAGGCTCTGACTGCCTATATGACGACGCTGGACCAGTACGATGATGAACTGCGCAATGTAGGCCTCTATCGCTGGCTCAAGCACAAAGACCAACTGCCTGGTGATGCACCAGCCTCAGAAGGCGCGTTTGTTCAGACTGGCTGGCAGAACATTCCTTCTTTAAGCGCCACCGTCGCACGGGGCAAGCAGGCCTACGACAAAGCCTGCGCCAGCTGTCATACGGACAAGGTCGGCCTGCACACCAATGAGCAAATGATTCCGTTATCGGAAGTAGGGCGTTTCTTCGCACCGACGATTTACCAGAAGAACCAGCAGTCCATCCGGGTCACCTTCCTGCGGGATATTTACTGGACACAGCAGCGTGGTTTGCTGTCTGACGGCCATGTCCGCAATATCGAAGACCTGGTGAATCCCCAGCGCTGTCAGGAAGGTTCGCCGCTGTATAACCAGTACTACACGCTGCACCCGGCCTTGAACGACACCAGCAGGTCATTCCCGGATGAAATTGATCCTTATCCGTCGCTGAACCGCAAGGGTGATGTATTCCGGGTTCCTGTGCCGATTATCAAGAAGAAGAATGATATCAATCAGCAGCGCAAACGCTTTATCAAGCGTCACCGCTATTTTGTCCGCCCGGAGTTTGATGACCAGTACTTCTACTGGGATTACCAGAAGATGCGTCAGGAATGGGGCAAGGATGAAATGGGGGCTCCACAGGCCATTGGCATGCCCGCTGCGCCTCACCCATGGTGTGCAGAACAGGCTGGCGATATAGACGATCTGGTCACCTATCTGCTGACACTCTGATCGTTCACGTTTGCTTGTTGAATCAAGGCCTCTGCAGTTTAGAGGCCTTGATTATTTTCCATCAACTACCTGAACGTT
Source organism: Kistimonas ophiarachnellae (assembly GCF_057552235.1). Lineage (NCBI taxonomy): Bacteria > Pseudomonadati > Pseudomonadota > Gammaproteobacteria > Oceanospirillales > Endozoicomonadaceae > Kistimonas > Kistimonas ophiarachnellae. The sequence continues at coordinate 24,383 of NZ_BAAJPA010000003.1, forward strand.
TCGATGTGTCTTTGAAAGAGGGTTGGGACAGTGTTTGAATACTTCTGATCAGTCCTTTTTCTTTTTGATTATCCGCCGGAATGGCTCTGCCCAGGCTGCCAGGGCACTCGCTTGCCGGGTTTGTATCCATATCTTTCCCTGCCCGGAAAAACGACAGACAAACCCTTCTCCTGAGAAAAACAGGGATTTATAACCACCCGGTTTGCTGATCTCGTAATCAAGTCCTTCGGTAAAGGCGACGATGTGGCCGGTATCGACCACATAATCCTCCGTGACATCCAGCTCAATCATCGCCCCATAGGTGTTGAACCAGAGATCTCCCTTTCCACGACACCGGATCAGGAAAAGAGATTCACCGGAGAAAAAGCCTCGAGTCAGCCCCTGCCATTTTGTCTCAATGTCGACGCCTGCGGTGGCAGCCACAAAGGCGGCACTCTGCAGGTAAATTGATTCATCGTTCAGAAACACATGGGCCATATCACCCGGAGAACCCGGGGCAATACCGATTTCACCACTGGCATCAGCTGCCGTGTATTCATTGATAAACAACGATTCCCCTGTCATCAGTCGCCCAATGCCGCCACGCAGTTTTGTCTTCATCCGCATATGGCTGTCCATCGTCGCCATGGCAGAGGCTTCCACTTTCAGCGTTTCATTGGCCGGTACCTGCACGGTCAGAAAACTGTAGTCCGGTTGGCCGGTAAGGGTAAATGAATAGCCCTGCATCTGTTCTGCAGACATGAGTCGTGTTCCTCAGGCTTTTCTTGGACGTAGCAGGGGCGTCAGACGATGACCAAACCCCGATGGACTGTGTGACTGACACCAGACCCGACCTCGCCCCTTAAACCGGCAGACCAGGCCTTCTCCGCCCAGCCAGGAATGCAGCCAGCTACCACCCGCCTTGCTTAAGGAAAAATCCAGGGTATCGTCGAATGCGACAATATGGCCGGTATCCACGAGTGTCTCCCCATCGACATCGATCGGGTAAATGGAACCAAACGCACCGAGTACCAGCTTGCCGCTGCCAGACATATGCAACCAGAACAGGCTTTCACCAGAAACCAGGTTTTTAATACCCTGCCAGCCGAGATCCATATCAACGGAGTGCTCACAGGCGACAAAGGAACCCGCCTGAACAACCAGCCCACTGTCCAGGTCCAGCGAAAGCATATCACCTGACAGTGTCGTGCCCAGCCAGACTTCCCCCGTCGTTTGTTGTGGCTCAAAGTGGTTCAAAAAAAAGGATTCACCGGCCACCATGCGCTTCATCGCCTTGAACAGGCCCGCTTGCCCTTTCTTATGGGTAGTGGTCGTCACCGTCATATTGCCACTCATGGCAATCATGGCGCCGGCCTCTGCGGTGCAGGTTTCCCCCGGTGACAGTGTCAGCCGCGCAACGGCATTCCCGGGTCCATGTTGTAATACGACATCCATAGCATCATCCCCGGAGTTTTGGATTCAACCAGCCGGCCAGCCCGCCCAGGTTTCGGGTTTGCAGTGTGATCCGGCCTTTTCCTACAATCCGCATAACCAGTCCTTCGCCACCAAAGAAACTGGAAAACAGTCCACCGGCGAGGCGCAGTTTCAACTTGATCCCTGGCCCATACGAAACCAGATGACCACTGTCGACTATAATTTCGCCATCGACGTCTTTTTCCAACAATGCCCCGTATGCGCCATACCAAACGCGCCCCGTGCCACTCACTGCAATTTTGAACAATCCTTCCCGCGCCAGAAAGGACGTGAATCCCGCCCACTTCAAGCCAAGCCTGATACCTTCGGTACAGGCGAGAAATGCACCGGACTGAAGATAAAGACACTCGTCGTTAAGCGACACTTCACGAATGTCTCCAGGCGTTGTCTGAGCCAACACCAGCTGGCAATCTTTATTCGTTGAGTTATCAAAAGCACTGAGAAAGAATGTCTCACCACCCAACAGTTTACGCATCAGGGCAGCGAAAGGGTTCCCATTGATCCGCGCTTTCAGGCCAAGTCCGGCATCCATGCTCGACATGGCGCCTGATTCAGCAATCAAACGTTCGCCAGGCGCCAACACAACCGCCAGATGAGCAAAGGCCGGCGCTCCTTTAATATCGGTGTGCATGGTTGTGTCGCTCCTTAAAAGACGACTCTTTGCGTTTAAAAAAAGCATGATATGGCAGCTTTGCTTGTCATGTCATTGATATCAGCAGGAACAAGCCTCATCAATAGCAACCAAACTATGAAACAATTGTCGTTTAAAAAATGAGTTACCCTCAACTCCGTAGCCTGTCAAACAACCACCAAATTATTCTGACCGCTTACGTTATACTTCAGGCGCTTTCCCTGATGCTTTTGCAGACAGGAGTATCCTCCATGAAAAGCGCTTTCCCCTTCACGACTGTACTCGTACTGATACTGATCTCAGCCTGCTCCGCCGCCAAACCGAAGGTCAACTGGGATTACAATCCACATTTCAGCTGGCACAACCTGAAAACCTGGGCATGGTTGGAACCCAAAGACAAATTCAAGGATCAGATAATCCATGGTTTTATGAGCCAACGGGTGCATCATGCTGTTGATGATGCATTGATGCAAAAAGGGCTGAAAAAAGTAGATGCCAAGGATGCCAATGTATGGCTCAGCTGGGGCTTTACGGAAAGAAAACGGCTTCAAGAAACCCGCTATAATGCCGGTTTTTCGTGGTATCCCTATCCCTGGATGATGAGCAGCGGGCCCACGGAAACCATCATTGATACCTATGAAGAAGGGTACTTGACATTAAACATGATCAGTCCCAAAACAAAAAACCTGATCTGGCAGGGTGTCGCCAGCCATCGCTTAACAGGTTCCATGTCACCAGAAGAGAAGAAGGAATATATCAGAAGTGCTGTTGATCGCCTTTTATCGGCATTTCCACCTGACGCCTCCAAACCCCATCACCTTTGATGCACAAGCGTGAGAAATAGTCACAAACTAATTCTCACGCCTTTCATTTAGCCCATTAATTATTAATAAAGTAATTATTAAGAAAGCGATCCCGGATCAGGGCAGGTGCATCACAGGAATGAAAAAGATTCGTGTGACTTTGGAAAAACAGCTGTACTGTCTCGTCTGAATCAATTTTATGTTTAGGCTTCCAGGCAGCACCTGTGTAGCTTATTGATGCATCACCCGATCCAATCACCTTAAAGTAATCGCACTGATGGGCATCCAATGTCTGCAATGTATCGACCAACACCAGGTCACCTTCATTCAGCGCCTGCGTAGTACTTTTTCCAACAGCCAGTGTTTTGTAATCCGAAGCCGCAACATTGTCGCTCGCATAGCTGACATAGCTAATAAAAGCGGCACCTAATGGAAGTGTAACGGTAACGTTAGCTTCTCCATCGATAGAATCTGAAGAATCTGCAGAATCTGCAGAATCTGCAAGAACACTAAACGCTGAGACAAACAGTAGTAATGCTGCACCTTTTTTTGCAACTGAATATAACATAAGAAATCCCCTGTTGATAAAAATCCGAAATATTGCTGTGACAAACAATATCGATACCGCTTGCCGACACTTGTAAGACATAAAAACTAACAGCAAGTTCAATTAAAAGGCACATCAACAAACGCAATGACATATCTAAAAAGATAAGCAACACTGACAAAACAGCCTGTATACAAAGACCAGGTAATCTGAAACGCCGGCACGAACAAAGAAATACAATTTTGAATAAACATGGTATTTCCTAATAAACAACATCATTCTCTGGCATCTCATGTATAAAATTATGAAAGGCTGTGATTGTTTGTATCAATTACTGTAAAGATAAGTCTCTTTGATCACATCAGGATTATCACACTGTCCCCAGCCAATAGTACTGTATCGATGTACCAGCTTAAGGTTATCATTATCAATGACATATTTAGGTGCCCAGGCAACACCCGTATATTCGATAAGCACATCCCCCTTTTCAGTTAACATAAAATAATCACAGCGATGCTGGTCTGCCAGGAAACCATACAGTGTATCAACAAGGATAAAATCACCAACATCCAAGGCTTCTGTCAAGCTCCTGCCTACGGACAGCGTAGAGAATTCTGAAGCATCAATTCCTTCACTGCCAAAACTGACATAACTGATAAAAGCGGCACCCAATGGCAACGAGATCGTTACATTGGACTTTTTATACGCAAATGCGGTTGATGATATTAATATCAAACAAAACAGCAGACCTTTGCTCAAGGTAGATAACATAGCTAATTCCCAATAAATTTATTATTCATAAGTGCGTGAACAAAAAACCAAACCCATTCATGAAAGCATGACAATATTTTAGGGATTATGAAAATAGGCCATGAATTATAATTATCAAGGAAAGAGCAAAAAAAATTACAAACACTGTTAACAAGAAACAACAGATAATCTAAAAACAATCTATCGCAATAAAAGTAAATACTACTGGCATTGATTAAATACTTCCCAAAAAAACAGGCAACACATTGTCATGTGTTGCCTGTTTTGTTCGAAGGTTTTATCAGCTGAAATCGGTCAGCAGCTCATCCGCTACAGCCAGAACATTATCCAGCGTGAAGCCGAACTCACGGAACAGATCCTCTGCAGGGGCAGATTCTCCGAAGGAGGTCATGCCCACAATGCGTCCGTCCATCCCGACGTACTTGTACCAGAAGTCAGCAGCCGCCGCTTCGATGGCGATGCGTGCAGGAACTTCCAGCGGCAGCACCTGCATGCGGTACTCGATATCCTGCGCATCAAACGCTTCCGTTGACGGCATGGAGACCAGGCGCACCTTGCGGCCCTGACCGGTCAGTGCATCATACGCCTGGGCAGCCAGCTCAACTTCGGAACCGGTGGCAATCAGGATCAACTCGGGCAGGCCGTCACAATCCTTCAGGATGTAACCACCACGCTCAATGTCAGCCAACTGGGCGTCGGTACGTTCCATTGCCGGCAATCCCTGGCGGGAGAAGACCAGCGCAGTCGGGCCATCCTTACGCTCAATGGCGGATTTCCAGGCTACGGCAGACTCAATGGTGTCGCAGGGGCGCCAGGTACGCATGTTCGGAGTCAGACGCAGGCTGGCCAGCTGTTCCACCGGCTGATGGGTCGGGCCATCTTCACCCAGACCGATGGAGTCATGGGTATAAACAAAGATGGAGCGCTGCTTCATCAACGCTGCCATACGCACCGCGTTACGGGCATATTCCATGAATACCATGAAAGTGGCGCCGTAAGGGATAAAGCCACCGTGCAGGGCAATACCGTTCATCATGGCGCTCATGCCGAATTCACGAACACCGTAGAACAGATAGTTGCCGCTGGCGTCTTCACGGGTCACACCCCTGGAATCGCTCCACAGGGTCAGGTTGGAACCGGCGAGGTCAGCAGAACCGCCCAGCAGTTCCGGCAATTCCGGACCAAAGGCGTTCAGAGCATTCTGGGAAGCTTTGCGGCTGGCAATCTTTTCGCCTTTGGCCTGACACTCACGGATATATTCGGCCGCTTTTTCAGCGAAATCTGCAGGCAGGTCGCCGGCCATGCGTCGCTGGTATTGCGCTGCCAGTTCTGGATATTCAGCCTGGTAAGCGGCAAACTGTTCATTCCACGCCGATTCGGCAGCAGCACCTTTCTCACGTGCGTTCCAGTCTCCATAAATAGCATCAGGAATTTCAAACGGGCCATAGTTCCAGCCCAGGCGCTCACGGGTCAGCGCCACTTCATCGTCGCCCAGCGGGGCGCCGTGGCAGGCTTCCTTGCCTTCTTTATTCGGTGAACCAAAACCGATGATGGTCTTGCAGCAGATCAGGGTCGGCTTGTCGAGGTTGCTGCGCGCCTGTTCCACGGCGGCGCTGATGGCGTCCGGGTTGTGGCCGTCCACACCGGCAATGACTTCCCAGCCATAGGCTTCAAAGCGCTTCGGCGTGTCATCGGTGAACCAGCCTTCGACTTCGCCGTCGATGGAAATGCCGTTGTCATCATAGAACGCGATCAGCTTACCCAGGCCCAGGGTGCCGGCCAAAGAGCATACTTCGTGGGAAATACCCTCCATCATGCAGCCATCACCGAGGAACGCGTAGGTAAAGTGATCAACGATCTCGTGACCGGGACGGTTAAACTGCGCCGCCAGCACCTTTTCGGCAGTCGCCATACCTACGGCATTGGCAATACCCTGACCCAGCGGGCCAGTCGTGGTTTCAATACCGGGGGCATAGCCGTGTTCCGGGTGACCTGCAGTCTTGGAATGCAGCTGGCGGAAGTTCTTCAGATCATCAATGGTCAGGTCATAACCGGAGAGATGGAGCAGGGAGTAAAGCAGCATGGAGCCGTGGCCGTTGGACAGGACAAAACGGTCACGGTCGGCCCAGTCCGGGTTAGCCGGGTTATGCTTCAGGTAATCACACCACAGGACTTCGGCGATATCCGCCATCCCCATGGGGGCACCCGGATGGCCTGATTTAGCTTTCTGAACCGCATCCATGCTCAAGGCGCGGATTGCGTTGGCGCGGTCTTGACGGGTTGTCATTGCGAGTTGGCTCCGATTTAAGACTCTCCGGCGACTTGGTAGAACGCCAGGGCGAAAAAAGAGCGCTATTGTATAGTCTGCACGACCAAACGTGAACAAACCGACGGAAAGCCGACATGTCGGGTTTGCAAATTACGCCAAAAGCGCCGAAAACACAGTGCATCGCCGAACACTTCCCCGGCCAACTAGACTTGAGTCAATGAATGTTCTCAGTCAAGGCGGTCAGGGACGATGTGGTATTCAGCGGTCAGATGGTCATCCTGTGCGGTTTTTACCGCATTTCTCGGTTTGGTTTCCTTTTCTCACAATGCGGTTTCAGCCCCGGCGCCTCGTGATGCATTGACACACGACCTCAAGACGTCGCTGGCCAAATCCCTGTACCGGCAGACCTACCTGGGCGAGCAGTTCCAGTTTTACTTCAAGGACAAGCAGGACAAGCTGAGCCAGGGCCTCACCGACTATTACCGTGAAAGCATGGGCGCAAAAGCCAATGAGGAAGAACTGGAACATCTCCTGCACGCACTGGATCGTAGGATCCGCGACAAAATCAGCCTGGAACGCTATGAACAGGCGATTGTCACAGCGCTGACCACCCATCTTTCCCTGGAGGAACTGGAAACCCTGCACCGCTGGATGGCCAAACCCATGGCGGAAGCCATGGCAAAAGAACAACAGCACATCATGTCAGAAGCCGGGCAGGTGGAAATGGGGGCGTTCTACCAGCAGTTATCCACAATCCCGCTGGATAAGCACCGGGTGGAACAGGTGCAGGTTGTTGTCCAGTCACTGCATCTGGATGACCTTCAGGCCCAGTTCCTGACCGACGATATCCTGAGCAATATCCGGATGATCAATGAGGTATTACCGGCCAGTTTTGACCAGATGAAAATCCCGTCGCCCACCCGGCAGGAACTGCTCGGCCACTTCCGGCGCCAGGTACACAACATGAACATTGCCGCTACGCTGTTTCTGCTGAGGAAATTGTCGGAAGACGATGTTGATCATTACATCATGCTGCTGCGCCAGTCAGATGCCATGACCCGGTACCATGAGGCGGTTAGTAAGGCGATTCTGAGTTTATCCCACTAAAAACGGTACCGTCTAAAAACCATTTACTCTGACAGAAACTTCACCACCCAGCGGGCAACCCGTCCGGAGTCAACCGGTGCCTGCAGGGAAACCAACGCTTCACGAATCCGGTTGGGCGGAATCTGCAAATCCTGACTGCCGATCAGAGCCCGGACAAACCCCAGGCTGAACTCGGGATGCCCCTGAATACTCAGAAAACAATCACCATATTGCAGCATGTAATAGGGACAGAATGGATTCCCGGCCAGCACTTCCGCTTTCTCCGGCAGCACGATGACCTGATCCTGGTGGAAGCAGGCGAGGTCCAGCGTGTCACACCAGGGCTCCATCCAGGGCTTGCGCCGGGCCATCTGGTTAAAGGCGACCCCAACCCCCCAACCCCGGTCTGACTTTTCTACCGTTCCCCCCATGGCCTGCGCCATGATCTGGTGCCCAAAGCAGATACCGATGGTCTTTTTTTGTGCTTTGTAGAGGTCGCGGACAAAGCTTTCCAGGCGGGCTATCCAGTCAAACGGCTCATAAACACCGTGTTTGCTGCCACTGATCAACCACGTATCACACTCATCAGGACTATCAGGGAACTGGTTATCGAAGCAGGTATAGACCGCATACTCCAGCTCAATCCCGGCACTGGAAAGCAGGGTTTCAATCATGTCAGGATAAGAACCGTATTCGCTGGCCAGTTCGGGGGTAAAGCTGCCGCATTGAAGAATTCCCAGTTTCACAGGCTCGTTCCCTCCAACAGTTGGGTGCAGATTTCCTGTAGCAGGAATCCTGCCGCTTTCGCATCCTGCCTTTAATCACAAGCTGTCCGGTCTCAGCCGTCAACTATTTATTATCGGCGCAACCGGTTAGACCGCCACACCCATGGGAAATTCCGAAATCTATATCAAATTATTTTGATATAGATCGCATGCGTTGATAGACTTTCTCTCATGACTGCAACCGCTACCCCAATATCCCCACAAGCAATAGGGGAACAGGATTTTCAAACACTGGCCGCCCTTAACAAGGCGGCCGGTGATCCGTTGCGTCTGGAAATTCTGCGGTTGCTGCGTACGGAATCCATGGGGGTACTGGAACTGACCGCTGTTTTTGACAGCAAGCAATCCGGCATGAGCCACCACTTAAAGGTGCTCGCACGCACCGGACTGGTCACCACACGACGGGAAGGCAATTCCATCTTTTACCGTCGTGCACTGCCGCCGGCAGAGGATAGTCTGGGCGGTTACATCCGCGCCCTGTTTCAGGCCATTGACGCCATACCGCTGAGTCAGGCGGTGCAGGCTCGTCTGGACGACATCCGGGCACAACGGGGTGAGCAGTCCCGCGCCTTTTTCTCCCGCCATTTCCACGAGTTCCGCCGACACCAGGAAATGATTGCCGAGCACGAGCTCTATGCTCGCTCGGTGCTCGACATGCTCGGGAGCATCCAGCTACCGGCCCATGACACGGCACTGGAGCTGGGCCCCGGGGAAGGCTGCTTCCTGCCTGCACTGTCAAAGCAGTTCAAGCGCGTCATTGCCGTTGACAACTCGGCCGACATGCTTGACCAGGCCCGGACAACCGCCACCAGCGCGTCGCTCGGTAATGTGGAATTTATCCTGGGTGAAACCAGCGATCTGCTAACCGCTTACCCGCACGCCGTTGACTGTCTGATCGCCAATATGGTTCTCCACCATATTCCCCAACCAGACACTATCTTCCGGCATGCCGCGGCTATCCTGAAACCCGGCGGCAGCCTGATCATCAGTGAACTCAGCGCCCATGACCAACACTGGGTGCGGGAATCCTGCGGTGATCTCTGGTTGGGCTTCCGGGAAGAGGAACTGACGGAGTGGGCGCAAATGGCAGGGCTCACGGTCGGTGAATCGCAATACCTGGGGCTGCGTAACGGCTTCCAGATACAGGTGCGCTGTTTCCGGCACCCCCAAACCCATACCGTATTCAATTAATAACCTTTCAGAGGAACCAGAGCACATGGCTGAATACTCACTGTTCACATCAGAATCCGTCTCCGAAGGCCATCCGGACAAGATCGCCGACCAGATTTCTGATGCGATTCTCGACGCCATGCTGGCGGATGACCCGGAGTCCCGTGTCGCCGTCGAAACCATGGTCAAGACCGGTATGGTCATCGTCGCCGGTGAAGTGCGCACCAACACCTATGTGGACATTGAAGACCTGGTCCGCCAGGTCGTAAAAGACATCGGCTACAACAATGGCGACCTGGGCTTTGACGGCGACTGTGTGGCCGTACTCAACGCCATCGGCAAACAGTCCCAGGACATCGCCATGGGCGTGGATGAAACCAGCATCCACGAACAGGGCGCCGGTGACCAGGGCCTGATGTTCGGCTACGCCACCAACGAAACCGATGTACTGATGCCTGCTCCTATCTACTACGCCCACCAGCTGGTGAAGCGTCAGGCAGAAGTCCGCAAGAACGGCCAACTGCCCTGGTTGCGTCCGGATGCCAAGAGCCAGGTGACTCTGCGCTACAGCGCTGATGGCAAGCCTGTCGCGATTGACGCTGTGGTTCTGTCTACCCAGCACAGCCCGAGCGTTAGCCAGGAAGAACTGCATAACGCCGTACTGGAAGAAATCATCCGTCCGGTGCTGCCTGCTGAGTGGTTGAGTTCAGAAACCCGCTACCACATCAACCCAACCGGCAACTTTGTTATCGGTGGCCCTGTGGGCGACTGTGGTCTGACCGGCCGCAAGATCATCGTGGACACCTACGGCGGCATGGCCCGTCACGGTGGCGGTGCATTCTCCGGTAAGGATCCGTCCAAGGTAGACCGCTCCGCCGCGTATGCTGGCCGCTATGTTGCCAAGAACATCGTTGCTGCCGGCCTGGCAGATCGCTGCGAAATTCAGGTGTCCTACGCGATTGGTGTGGCAGAACCGACCTCCATCAGCATCAACACCTTTGGCACCGGCAAGGTCTCTGATGAACGTATCGGTGAACTGGTACGCGAACACTTCGACCTGCGCCCGAAGGGCCTGATCCAGATGCTCGACCTGAAGCGTCCGATCTACCAGCCCACAGCCGCCTATGGTCACTTTGGCCGCGAGGAGAAGGAATTCACCTGGGAAGCCACCGACAAGGCGGACGCACTCAAGCAGGCCGCCGGACTGTAAAACGAAAGCCGCACGGGATTCCCCCTGCGGCTTTTTTTTCGCCTGATGCATAGCAGGCGAGACAAAGAACGAAACAACGAACATGACAACGCCAGAGCCAACGTTCTGGCAAAAGGAGATAAACCAATGACCGCCAACCTCAACACCGTGGCAAGCTTCAGCGACTACAAGGTCGCAGATATCAACCTGTCGGAATGGGGCCGCCGGGAAATCCAGATTGCCGAAGGCGAGATGCCGGCGCTGATGGCCATCCGCAACAAGTACCGTGACCAGCAGCCTCTGAAGGGCGCCAGGATCATGGGTTGTATCCATATGACCATCCAGACTGCCGTCCTGATTGAAACCCTGGTGGAGCTGGGTGCCGAGGTTCGCTGGTCATCCTGTAACATTTTCTCCACGCAGGATCATGCCGCTGCCGCTATCGCCGCTGCTGGCATCCCTGTATTTGCCTGGAAAGGCGAAACCGAAGAAGAATTCTGGTGGTGTATTGAGCAAACCATCCAGAAAGACGGCGCACTCTGGGACGCCAACATGGTGCTGGACGACGGAGGCGACCTGACCCTGGTACTGCATGAGAAATACCCGGAACTGCTGACCCGCATTCACGGCATTTCTGAAGAAACGACAACGGGTGTTCACCGCCTGCTGGAAATGCTGGAAAAAGGCACACTGCATGTACCTGCCATCAACGTGAACGACGCTGTCACCAAGAGCAAGAACGACAACAAATACGGCTGCCGTCACTCACTGAACGACGCCATCAAACGTGCCACAGACCACCTGCTGTCCGGCAAGAAAGCGCTGGTCATTGGTTACGGTGATGTGGGTAAGGGCTCTGCCGCCTCTCTGCGTCAGGAAGGCATGATCGTTAAGGTCACCGAAGTCGATCCCATCTGTGCCATGCAGGCCTGTATGGATGGCTTCGAGGTTGTTTCCCCTTATATTGGTGGCGTAAATACAGGCTCCGCTGAGTGCATTAACAAGGAGCTGCTGGCGACCATCGACCTTGTAGTGACGACTACCGGTAACGTCCACGTCTGTGACCGCCACATCCTGACGCACCTGAAAAACAGCTGTGTCGTCTGCAACATCGGTCACTTCGACACCGAAATTGATACTGCCTTCATGCGTGAAACCTGGGAATGGGAAGAAGTGAAACCCCAGGTGCACAAGGTTTACCGCAACCGTGCAGAGAATGATCACCTGATCCTGCTCTCCGAAGGTCGCCTGGTAAACCTGGGCAACGCCACTGGTCACCCTTCGCGGATCATGGACGGTTCCTTTGCCAACCAGGTGCTGGCGCAGATTCACCTGTATGAAGCAGGTTTTGCCAACCTGCCTGCTGACGAGAAACCGGCAAAAATCACGGTCACCGTCCTGCCCAAGAAGCTGGACGAAGAAGTGGCCCGTTACATGGTGGAAGGGTTCAGCGGGGTGATTACCCAACTGACGCAGGAACAGGCAGACTATATCAACGTACCGGTAGACGGGCCCTTCAAGAGCGACGATTACAAATATTAAGATCGTCGTTCATAAGGCGCGTCCGACAGGGCGCGCCATCTGCCCATAAAGACCCTAAAAAATACGAGCAGAGCAGCGAACATGACAACATCAGCAGTAATACCCAGCTCCCCGACAGTCAGCTTCGAGTTTTTCCCCACGAAGACGGAAGAGGGCGCAGCCAAGCTGCTCGCGACCGCACAGAAACTGACGGCCGCCAACCCGGAATTCTTCTCAGTGACCTATGGCGCCGGTGGTTCAACCCGGGATCGTACCCGTAACTCGGTTTATAACATCCGGGAAACGACCTCCGTTCCGACCGCTCCACACCTCTCCTGCGTTGGCGACAGCAAAGAAGATATTCGTACACTTCTGACCCGGTATCAGCAGGATGGCATCCAGCGTATCGTTGCCTTGCGGGGCGATCTTCCGTCCGGCATGGGGCGTTTTAACAGTGGTGACCTGCAGTATGCCAATGAACTGGTGGAGTTTATCCGCAGCGAAACAGGCGATCATTTCCATATTGAGGTGGCCGCCTATCCGGAAGTACACCCCCAGGCTCACAGCATGGAAGTGGATCTCCAGAATTTTGAGCGCAAGGTGAAGGCCGGGGCATCATCCGCCATTACCCAGTATTTCTTTAACGCTGACAGCTATTTCTACTTTATAGAACGTTGCCGAGGTCTGGGTATTGAGATCCCGATCCTGCCGGGCATCATGCCAATCACCAATTTCACCAAACTGGCCCGTTTTTCTGATGGCTGTGGTGCCGAACTTCCCCGCTGGATACGCAAGCAGCTGGAGGCCTATGGCGATGATTCCGCCAGTATCCGCCAGTTCGGCGAAGAAGTGATTACCCGACTCTGTGAGCGCCTGCTGGCTGGCGGTGCACCGGGATTGCATTTCTATACGCTGAACCAGGCAGAACCCAGCTTAAAAATATGGGAAAACCTTTTTCCCGATGCCTGACAATTACATTTCAGGCGCCTGGACAAGTCAGTCTGGCGCCTTGTTCTTCTGAGCCAAAAAGTTATATTTCAATGTAAAAATTGTTATTAACTACATAGTTAATAACAATCTCTCCACCCAAAGGTCTATTTCATTATCATGCCATTGATATAAAACATTATTCTTTAACCTTATATTTCATGGGGATCCTTTATGATTTCTCTCTCCAGACGTGCTTCTGAACCAGACCTGACACAATTCAACAAAACAAATGAGGCACAACTCAACAATCACAAAGTAAAACTGGATGAAAATGCAAAAGCCTACAATAAAAAATTTCATACCGGCGGCTGTTATGGATTTTGCCATGGGACATGGAAGTGCCTTCGCGACTACCTTATTTACCCTATTGTATTATTGTGTGTATTCATCGCTGCCTGTACGATTTTACTCCCTCTCTCTATTTATTACACGGTCACCTCAAACTGTCGCCACATCCGTCATCTTGATAATAAAGATATTAAAGACTTCCTTGATATTGAAGGTAAAAAATCAAGACTATTGAGCCTTGAACAAATAAGAATTCACGCCAAGAAAATGAGAGAGCAAGAAAAAAGCAATGCCCGAAAAGGGTGTGATGTGTGCCTTTCGTTACTTTGCCCATGCTCTGGTGTGTGTACGCTTTATAACAAAGTGAAAAATTGCTTATACGGTATAGAAGCAAGTCATAAACTAAAGACGTTTTATTCCCAGCCACCTTCAGCGGAAGAGCTGAAATGGCTTGATAACAGACCTCTTCAGCTACCAGACAACAGCGACAATACATAACCTGTCACTAACGCTATGTTGAGCGAGGTACGCCAATAATCGCCAGACAAGACAATATCCTGATCACGCTGCCACTCATGTCGCTTCTAATGATTTCATCACATGATTGTTGGTATAAAATAACAGCCATTGTGAAGTGGTAATGTATCAAGCACCAACATGAGAAACCCCCGAATTTATACCGCGCAAACACTTTGCGCAGATACCGCGTTTACGCTTACAGACAGTGCGGCCAATCATGTTGGCAAGGTGCTCCGTATGCGCCCGGGAGATCCATTGATCCTGTTCAATGGTGAAGGGGGCAGTTGGCAGGCTGAAGTTCTCCTTGTCAGTAAAAAACAGGTTGAAGTCAGAACGCTTGAACAACTTGAAGGAGACAATGAATCGCCGCTGCGCATCGAGCTGGGTCAGTCCCTGAGCCGCGGAGAACGGATGGATTATGCCATCCAGAAAGCGACTGAACTGGGGGTGACAGATATCACGTTACTGTTCAGTGAACGCTGCGAGGTCAAGCTGAACAGTGAGCGTCAGGAAAAGCGGCTGCAACACTGGCAGCAAGTCGCGATCAGTGCCTGTGAGCAGTGTGGCAGAAATCGTGTTCCCGTCATTCATCCACCGGTAAAACTGGAAGAATGGCTCAATAACCGAACAACCGACCTGAATTTTGTGCTGCATCATCGCACCGAAAAACAACTTAAGGGATTTGATCGCCCACAGTCGGTCTCTCTACTGATCGGGCCAGAAGGCGGTTTGACCACAGATGAGATAGAACAGGCTCAGGATCGGGGCTTCCATCCGCTGGCGCTGGGGCCAAGGGTCATGCGAACAGAAACGGCGCCGGTTGCCGCTGCCGCGGTCCTTCAATACCTCTGGGGCGACTGGCATTGAGGCATTTTAAATCTGGCAAATTTTTCTAAGTAAACGACAAATTTTATGTAATTGACCATTTGTTCAAAAAAGCTAACACTTGGCAGGCACAGGGCCATACCCTGACTGCAGGATGCAATCGCCTTTAAGAACACACCTAGGTATTTCTCATGAAAAAAATCGTTTTAGCCGCAACCCTGGTTGCCGCTTCTTCCTCTGTTATGGCTGCAGCCCCCGGCGGTCCGAGCTGTGGTTGGGGTAACATGCTGTTCGAAGGCCAGTCCGGCACGCCGACTCACGTTGTCGCCTATACCACCAACGGCACTTCCGGTAACGCCTCTTTCGGTATGACTTCCGGCACCAACGGCTGCCAGACTTCTGCACCGCTGACCTACCGTGGCGAGAAGATGATCAACGTCTCCTACATGATGGACGAACTGTCTGAAGACATGGCGCGTGGTAATGGTGAAGCCCTGAATGCGGTTGCCGTTATGATCGGTATTGAGCAGGAAGACCGTGCCCGCTTTGCCGCTGTTACCCACGAAAACTTCAACCAGATTTTCCCCAGTGCTGACGTAACAGCTGATCAGGTCGTAAACAACCTGGCCGTTGTCATGAACAATGACGAGCAACTGTCCAGGTACATTGCATCCTGATAGCGTTTCGCTAATAAAAGACAGTCGTCTTTAATAGACGACTGTCTTATGAATACCCTTGTTACCCATTCGTCCGATAACAGAGCAACCGGTTCTCCCTATCCATGTCGCGCTTTTCGATTTCCGTCCTGGTCAGGCAGCTACCGGCCATGTTGCTGTGCCTGTTTTCCACGACCACCTTTGCCACGCCTGCCATCGAAACATTGGCGCGCTCCCCGATGTGGCTCAAGCTCGGGCATTATCACACCAGCCTGATGAGCCCTTCCGGTTACACCAGTTATGTGGATGATCCCGCGTTTTTCCTGAGCAACGACGGGGATAACAATCCCCGGGCTGAGCTGGCAGCAACCATCCGGTTATTCTCACAACCGGAACAGGTTTCCGATAGCAAAGCCTGCCATTTTCAGGCTCGCTACCAGTGGCTGGCGGAGCAGGGCTATGACTTCCCCTCACTGTCCTGCCCCGAATACGACAACTGGCGCCAACAACTGCAGGCGCATTCTGTCACACTGGCTTTCCCGGCTGCTTATATGAACAGCCCGTCGTCCATGTTCGGACATACCTTCCTGCGCTTTGATTCGGAAAATATTGCGGAGGATTCCCTGTGGCTTTCCTGGGCGGTTAATTTTGGCGCTACCCCGGAGGGAGAAGACAACTCAATTCTCTATGCCTGGAAAGGAGTCGCAGGCGGTTATCCGGGCAAGTTCGCCATGATGCCCTATTACCGGAAGCTACAGGAGTACAACCGTCTGGAAAACCGGGATATCTGGGAATACCGGTTAAATCTGTCTCCCGAACAGACGGCATTTATCAGCAGCCATATCTGGGAACTGCGGGATATCCGCTTTGATTATTTTTTCATTGATGAAAACTGCAGCTTTCGTCTGTTGGAATTACTTGAACTGGCCGAGCCGGATCTCGACCTGACCAGCCACTTTCCCGTGGCAGCCATTCCTGTGGATACAGTCAGAACTGTGCTGGATGCCGATCTGGTTGAGAACGTCCATTATCGCCCCTCCAATGCCACGACTTTGCATCACTACCTGGCGCCCCTGAATCCTTCGGAGCAGGCCCTGGTTTACGAAATGGCAATGGATCCGGACGTAATCGATAGCGAGGCTGTCACCCAATTACCCGCGCAACGGCAGGCACGGATGATCCAGTCATCCTACAAATACCTGCGTTATGAGGTGAACAAGCAGTTTCGTTCACCAGAAACCGCCGGTAACAGCCTGGCACTGCTACGAGGACTCAACCGGCTTCCGCCGCATAACATCGCCCCACCGGTGGCACCGGAGAAACCGGAACAGGGGCATGACACATCCATGCTGGCGCTGGGATCCGGCCACCACAAAGGCCTTGGGAATTTTGTTGAGCTTCAGGGACGTTTTACCTATCACGATCTTTTAGATAATAGTGAAGGCTTCCCTCCAGGCGCCGAGATCACCTTTGGCGATCTGCGCATCAGGGGCTACGAGGACAATTACTGGCAACTTGAACAGCTGGATATCATCTCAATCCGCTCCCAATACCCTAGAGATCGGTTCTTTAAGCCGCTGTCCTGGCAAGTTCAAACAGGGCTTGAACGTCAGCCCGGCTCCGATGGCAAGGAGCATCTGGCAGCCCATATCAACGGTGGAGCAGGAATCACATTGCCAGTGACCGCCAATAGCCAATGGTTTGGACTGGCAACTCTGCGCCTCGAACATAACAGCGGCTTCGACCGCAATATGCAACTGGCGCCCGGTATCAATACCGGATTCAGCAGCCACAACCCTCTGGGCAACTGGCGACTGGAATGGCAACTGGATCAGTTTCTCAACGGCGAGCTGCGTTCAACAGTCACCCTGGGACAACACTGGGAACTGAACCGTAACAATGGCCTGCGCCTTGATGTGCGCCATGAAGACCAGGATTCATTCAATAACTACGAATTGTCGTTAAGCTGGCGTCACTATTTCTGATCAGGGACGATAATGAAACGAAAGACGCTCTATTCGCTGACACTGACCATGGCCTTGTTGACCAGTTTACTGTCAGGCTGCCAAAGCCTGACAGGACTCTACTTCTTTCCGGAAAGTGGTTACCGGTTGACACCAGACCAACTCAACCTTGCCTGGCAGCCAGTTGAGTTGAAAACCCGTGACAACATTATCCTGAAAAACTGGTGGTTGCCGGCCCAACCCAATCCAGACACCGGTGAGATACTGGGCACTATCCTGTTCCTGCACGGTAATGCGGAGAATATCAGTACCCATATCCACAGCATCGCCTGGCTTCCCCGACAAGGCTATAACGTGTTTATGCTTGATTACCGGGGATTCGGTCACTCAAGCGGAAAACCCAAACTACCCGAGATTTTTCAGGATATTGATGCTGCCGCCACCTGGCTGTTAGCGCAGGAGAGTGTTCAGCAAAAACCCCTGTATTTACTGGGTCAAAGCATCGGCGGCGCACTGGGCGCCACATGGATCAGCCAGGCCAACCAACAGGATGCGTTCAGCGCTGTGGTACTGGATGCACCGTTCGCCAGCTGGCCCGGCATGGCCCGTTATGCCATGTCCCGACAATGGCAAACCTGGGCATTCTTACCGGGCACCTACCTGGTACCCGCCCAATGGGATGCTGAACAACATATTGAGAAGCTGAAAAAACCATTATTGGTCATTCACAGTATTGAGGACGAGATCATTCCCACAGCCCAGTCCCGAAAGGTGTACGACAATAGCCACACACAGAAGCAGTGGCTGGAAGCAAGAGGGCCGCATATCGCGACCTTTGGCCAGCGGGAAAACCGGAACAGCGTTTTACAGTTTCTACAGGAACATCGCGATTAAAAACTGGCGGTACGCTTAACTGCCTACCTTCATTGCTTCATCAATCCCTGCTTCAATACCGTCCAGATCGGGGATGACAGCAGGCGTTCCATGGACAATGACACAGGCTTTCTCATATTCGCCGGGCTCTTTGTCACGGTGAGAGATATCAGCGGGTGCAACACTTAATGGATGGGGTATGCCCTGAACAACCAGTGCGTAGAAGCGTAGATCTCCCTTGTCGCTGACACGGTTCATGATAGCGAAGCGGGCGTTATCCCGGCCTTCCGGCAGGGCTTCGCCATTGGCGCGTTCAAACGAAACGACCGGGATCGTCTGATCACGCCAGCTGATCTGCCCCAATAACCACTCGGGGCCTTCTTCCTGTGTTTCCAGCGTTGAAAAAGGAATCATTTCAGCCAATGCCGCACTCGGCACCAACAGTGCACTACCCGAGATCGGGATAAGTAACGCTGACAAGGTTTCCTGGCTGTGACTCATGATCCTGTCCTGTTGACTATTGTTGTCTGAGTTATGCGGGGCATTCTTCACGCTTTACTGCACTCTGGCGAGCAATGCGGTTCACCAACTGCTGCGCCAGCTGCTCGGGCGTACCGGAAAAATCGCTGAAACCGGCAGATTTTATTGCGCCCGGCATTACATCACTGACTGCGCTAGCCATACATTGCGTCCAGACTGGCAGCCCCTCACGTCGATAGTGGCCAGCTTCGACCAAACCGTCTTCTCCCATACCGGAAAAGATAATCGCACCACTGACGGGCCAGGCCAGACGCGTCAGCGCCATCACCTCATCAATAGATGGGCTGTAAGGGCCACCCCATGTCCTGTCGAGCAATCGAACCCGCTGTTTGTCATCAATATCCATGGCTTGCTCTACCGACGCCAGAAGTACTTCTCCCTGATGGAGCGGCTGACCATCACCGGCTGTGACCACATCAAACGGACTGTGTCGTGCAATCGTGGCTGCCAGCACCTGGGAAAACGCCCTGTCGATATGCTGGGCATAGATAAAGGCCACCGGCAAATCTTCAGGCAGACAGTCCAGGAAGACTTTCACAGCTTCCGGTCCGCCCAGTGATGCACCGAGCACCCAGACTTCCTCAGCTGTTATATGCCGCGTACGTTGACGGGAAGCAGGCTTCAAAGGCCAGGGCAAAACCTTGCCTTGTCCTTTGGGTTGCTCCGCTATTTGCTTTGACGTTACCGGAATGAATGTTTTCAGCTTCGTTAATAAGCGACGCTGCCAACGTGAATAGTCCGGGGTGTTTCTGGCCGGCGCCTTGCCAACGCCGTACAGCACCGGCGCCCGGGAAAGGTCCGGCAATGATTCCAGCAGAAATTCACGATTATTCGCATCTTCCAGATCAACAATCCAGAGCCTGACCCGGCGATCTTCCAGCGCTCGTGTCGTACACCCGTCCGTTGCCAGCGTGGCAATAACGGGATAACCCGCCTCCATCAACAGCGTGCGTATGGCATGCCGCTGCAGCGACGTATCCGCGATAATGCCGACACCGCCACTCTCAGCCATAGACACTGACCAGTCCCTCGATGGCCTCCAGCAGTGGCCCCTCCTGGAACGGCTTGCCCATGTAATCGTTGACTCCGATCTCCATGGCACGCTGACGGTGCTTGGTACCGGTTCTGGACGTAATCATGATGATCGGTATGTCCGACAATACGGGATCATTCCGCACCGCTGTAGCGACCTCAAAGCCGTCCATCCTCGGCATTTCGATATCGAGCAGAATCAGGTCAGGCCGCTGATCCTGCAGCAGGGCCATAGCTTCCACACCATCTCGCGCCACCAGCGTATCGTAGCCATGCCGTCCCAGCAGGCGGGTAGTGACCTTACGGACGGTAACCGAGTCATCCACCACCATGATCAGGGCCTTCTCATCATGGCTCTCTGGTGCAGCGACAGGCTCAGCCCGGGTTTCAGCTGTCGCCGTACGCGCCAGCGTCCTGAGTGCGAGCGCCACCACATCCAGAATGATAACAACGCGACCATCACCCAGAATCGTAGCGCCGGAAATACCCGGCAACTTCGCAAACTGCGGCCCAAGGCTTTTCACGACAATTTCCCGGCTGGCTGACAGTCCATCAATCTGCAACGCGACACTGGTGTCACCGGAATGCACCAGTAATACCGGCACATCCTGCGTCATTTGCCCCAGTGAGGGCTGGCCTTTGCCGAGTATTTCGCCGAGATAATGGAGTCGGTAACTGCGATCGGCATACTCATAATGACCGCTGTCATAGCTGGTCTGCAGGTCTTTCGGACTGACACGCACAATACCCTCAATGGTATTGAGCGGAACGGCATAAACCTCTTCCCCCTGGTTCACCATCAGCGCCCGGTTGACAGACAGGGTAAAGGGCAGACGAACCTCAAATGTGGTGCCAGCATCCTGATCAGAATGAATATCCAGACGACCACCCAGCTGCTTGAGTTCACTGTTCACCACATCCAGGCCGACGCCTCGACCGGAAATCTGGGTGACTTTCTCCGCCGTACTGAAACCGGGTTCAAGAATCAGCCGGGTGACATCAGCATCACTCACCTCCGCGTCTGCTGCCAGCAGACCGCGCGACAGCGCTTTCTCCCGAATAGCATCGGGATTGAGCCCTTTACCGTCGTCACGGAGGCTCAGAACAATATCACCACCTTCACGACCGAAGACCAGGCTGATCTGACCGGTGGCGGGCTTGCCCTTACGGGTACGCTCATCCGTACTTTCTATGCCGTGGTCGACCGCATTGCGGAGCATATGCTCCAGTGGCGCCAGCATCCGCTCCATGACGCTACGGTCCATTTCGCCCTCGGCATTTTCCACCCTGAGCTCTACGTCCTTACCCAACTCTGAAGACACCTGACGGACAATCCGGCGCAAACGGGGCAACAGGCGGGAGAAGGGCACCATGCGGGTCCGCATCAGCCCTTCCTGCAACTCGGTATTGATGCGGGCCTGCTGGGTAATCAGGGTTTCAGAATCCCGGTTACGGTCTGCCAAAGCATCCTTGAGATCCATCAAGTCCGTAGCCGATTCCACCAGCGAGCGTGACAGCTGGGTCAGTTCGGAATACTGGTCCATTTCGAGCGGATCAAACTCAGGATGGTCCGCCAGTTCACCTTCATGGCGGGAGAGAATCTGGCTCTGGGTTTCAATATCGAGACGTCGCAGCTGTTCGCGCAAACGCTCGATGGTGTCGTGCATTTCCTGGAGGGTATAGCTGAAATCACTGACCTGCTGCTCTACCCGTGCCCGGCTGATACTGGTTTCACCGGCCAGGTTAACCAGCTGTTCCAGCAGTTCCGCGGGTACCCGCACCATTTCGCGGGCTGATACGTCAACAGTCGTATTACCGGGAGTCTGAGCTGAACGGAGAAACGCCGGCGCCTTAATGAAAGATGCTCCCTGGTCGTCCGGTTCGGGGAACGAGAGCACATCGGCAATTTTCCGGTCTGAATCTATCGCTTTGGCTGTGCCTGGTATTGCCTGGACAGGAACAGCGTCAATCGATTCATCAAACGGCCCAAAGCCTGAGGCTATCCCCTCAACCAGGCGTTGAAGCGTTTCTGTGTCTGAAGCCAGCGCCCGAATGTCATCCTTACTGATACTCCCTTTTTGCTGCAGCGCTTCAATCACCACTTCCATCTGATGGCTGGCATCACCCAGCTCAACCAGTCCGGCCATCCGCGCACTCCCCTTGAGGGTATGGAGTGCCCGCATCAGTTCTTCCGCCAGCATCATGTTGGCCGTATCGGACTGCCAGGCAGCCATCTGCTCTTCTATCTGTTCCAGCAGATCGGTCGCCTCTTCGAGGAAGATACCGGCCATCTCCGGATCCAGCCCATCGGACAGGGAAACGGATACGGGTTCAGAAACTGATGCCTGAACAGTCTCTTGCGCATCGTCTACCGAAAGATCGTCGTCAGTCGTACCGCCCCTGAATTCATGAATCAGGGTTCGCAGGTCTTCTGCTGAACGACACACATTGTTGGAACGCAGCTGACTGAGCATTTCATCCAGTGTGTCATGTGTGCGCAACAGAAGGTTGATCAGCTCCTGTGAAACACCGAGCCGCGCTTCACACAGATCTTCATAGAGGTATTCCAGTTCATGGCCCAGATCACCGATGGCGGTGACACTTGCCATTCGCGCACCACCTTTCAAGGTGTGGAGGTGACGCTGGAGAGACTGCAGACAACCATGGTCGTCCGGATATTCCAGCCAGCGGTAGAGGTCGCGTGACGCCGCTTCGAGAATATCCGTTGCTTCATCGAGGAACAGGGCAATCAGCTCCTGATCCATATCATCAGACGCGACATCACCCGCTGCGGTGGCCTCAACAGAAACGGTCCTTTGATTATCGGCCTGGTCATCAGTCGCAGCCGACACACTGTCCTGCAGCAATACCGCAATCCGATCCAGCAATGGCTGAGAACCGGTCGGTGTCTGCTGGGCGGCCAACTGATCCATCATGGCAATCAGGTGTTCATGACTATCCCGTAACAGCTGTACGAGATCGTCATCCATCGTAACCTGGCGCTGCAGAACACGCTGATAGAGTTCAATGAGATTGTCTGCCAGTGTCGCCAGTGGCTCAATATCCACCCGCTTCGCACTGCCGCTAACGGTAATCAGGGCATTGAGCAGTGCCTGGGCAGTCTCCGTATCCTGTTGATAATTCCAGTGGGCCAGCGTGTCATTGGCTTCCAGCAGCAGGTCGACACCTTCAGCCAGAAACAGCGCAACGGACTTCGGCTCCTGTCGGGGACCAGGGACCGGCTCTTTCTCATCAATATCCGTTAACCGTTCAGACTGCAGCAGTTGTATTTCATGAATGAGTGCATTCGCCCCCGCCAGTGGCGACAGCGGACTGGCATCCAACTGATCCAGACCATCCTGTATCAACAGGCCGCCACGATTGAGCAAGGCCAGCACAAGCTCATCTGCCACGATATTGTGCGCCTGGAATTCCTTGACCATCTTTTCCAGCGGTATTACTACATCTGCCACCGGCGTGATACCGGCCATGCTGGCGCTGCCCTTCAGGGTATGAAGTGATCGCTGCAGTTCGTCGGTTATAGTCAGGGCAACCTGTCGTTCATTGGATTCGGCAATAAAATCATTAATGACCTGAAGATGAACGACAGTTTCCTTGCGGAAAATATCCAGTAGGTCCGCTTCCGATTCAGCTTGCCCGGCAACACCGTCATCGACGCCCTCTGGCACAGAAGCAACAGGGAGAGGTTCGACGGGTGTCCAGCTTTCACCGCGGGCATAACAATCCGCTTCATCCATCAGGAACTGGATATCCGGCGACAAGATCTGTTGTTTTTCAGCGAAAGCGGCAATTGTCGAGGGTAGCAGTGCAATCACTCGATCAACCAGTGCTACCAGTGCATCAGAGGGATCAATGGAGCCATCAATCACCCTGTTGAGCATGTTTTCGATGCTCCAGGCCAGTTCACCGACAACCGTGGCGCCCACCATGCGACCACTGCCTTTCAGTGTATGGAAACCCCGCCGGAACTCTGCCAGTGAATCCGCATCGGTACGATCTGCCTGCCAACGAGGGAAGTACTCAGCCAGGGTTTCCCGAACCTCCTGGGCTTCCTCTATGAAGACTTCAAGCAGTTCGTCATCAATCCAGTCATCGGTTGGCTCTGCCGTTGCACTATCGACCAGCCCAGGAGAGACAATCAAAGGCTCATCAGAGGCCAGCACAATCTCTTCCGCAATCTCGTCGGAAGGCTCACCCCCGGGCGCACTCCCCGGACGGTAACCCAGTCGATTCAGGCTCTCATCGACAACATCCAGAATGACATCGCCCTGACTTTGGCGGTCATCCAGGAGACGTTCAAGGTAATATTCCACCCCGGCAATCGCATCGGCCAGCGTGTCCAGCGCCTGCCAGTCCGGCTCTGCCCGGCCACTTAACAGTTCCTGTTCCACATACACAGAGGCGGAAGCCACCTGCTGTGCGGCACGCTCCAATGGAATCATGCCCAGACCACCACGCACACTGGCCAATACATCAGGTACCGGCGCCAGGCAGCGGGTATCCCACTGGGATGCGATATAGTCGACAATGGCGTCCTTTGCCTGCTCCAGTCCGCTGCGGGCTTCCTGGATAACGGCCTGATGCGCACTGGCAAGGTCCGCTTCCGGTACCGCAGAGTCACCCACGCAAGCCGGTTTTTCCTGTGCCATGCCGGCCAGTGTCGCTTCGGCATAGAGCAGACTGCCAGCAACATCCATCAACACGTTGCCGTCATAGTGATCTTCATTGACCATGCGGCTCAGGATATCGACCTGGTCCTGAATCACCTTGCGGGGCATGCCCAGCCCCAAAACGCCCATGGTATCGGCCACCTGGCTGAGCACCGGCAGCTGCGCTTTCACCAGTTCACGGTCATTGCCCGGGCTGCGGACATAAAGATCCAATGCATCCTTGACGGCCATCAGCTCATCGGAAACTGCCTTAATGACCGAAGACATCGCCGCATTGTCCGGCCCCTGCAACCGCTGGCGCTCCAGTGAAACGGTATTTTCATCCGGCAGGGCATCATTGAGCTGATATTGCGCCTTGATGGCAGTTGTCATTGCGCCATCAGAACTGGAGCGGGCAACGTAATACAGCAGGTTTTTTAACAGATCCTCGGGAGCCGCACGGTTCACGGCCGCTTCACCGTCCTCTATCAGGCAACGGATTTCTGCATCCACCTGTCGCAACAGGTTTCTGACCGTCGACGTATTTTTACAGCCGCCAGCCTTCAGACTTTCCACTAACGCAGAAACCACAGGCCACAGCGTTCCCGCCGGAGCACCTTCCAGCAGTGTATTAAGCCGTTCAGAGACTTTCAGGAGATACGCCAGGTTCTCTTCGTTTTTGAGCCCCTTGATATAACCGACCAGCGCCATCTGATACATCTGGCGTAGTTTTTTCAGGAAGGCTGGCAGTTTCGGGTTTCTGAATGATTTAAGATGATCACCAATCACGGCGGGAACCGGCACACCCAGTTTCGGCTTGAACAGGGAGGTTTCAGACAGCAGGCTCTCTCCACGGGCAGCCCGCAAATCATTGAGTACCGGCATCACCACAACCGGCAGGTCACGGCGACCACGGTAAACCTGTTCCAGGTAAGGGGGAATCTGCAGGATCGACTGCATCAGCACTTCCAGTGCTTCATCCCGGTTAGCGACCGAGCCATCCAGTAGAGCGCGGGTCAACGCTTCCATTTCTTCCGCCAACAGGGCAGCGCCATAGAACTCCACCATGGTTAATGTGCCATGGACCTGGTGGATATAGTTCAGGCAGAAACGCAGCCGGGTATCATCCTGCTCGCCAGACTGTACACTGTCGACATACGCTTCCAGCGACTGACGCGCCTGTGTCAGGGTGTCACTGATCTCACCTTTCACCCAGTCCAGGGCGACGTAATCGTGGTGATCCCCCATCCCCATAATGTCTCCCGTTGGTTGCAGCCTTGCCGCACCTAAGTTATTTACTGCAGGTCACGCCAGTCCGGCGGTAAAATGCCAGCACCTGATCATTGTTAACCTGTTGCAGATCCGGATGCGTCCAGTCTGTGATTTCGCCCGGCCCCAGAATCAGGAGCCCGCCGGGCGCCAGTCGCTCCGCCAGTTGTCCCAGAATGATCCGCCGACGCCAGGTCCTGAAATAAATAAGCAGGTTCTGGCAGACAATGACATCCATATTGCCCATGGGCGCCCGCTCCAGATCCAGCACATTGACGCGGGTAAAGCAGACGCGCTCCCGCAGCAAAGAGCCGATTTTCAGGGTTTCGCCCGAACCGTCTTCGAAATAACGTTGCTGTAATTCTGCTGGCAGATCACCCAGACGCCGTCGGGTATATTCACCATGACGGGCATGGGCCAGTGCCTTGAGACTGATATCTGTGCCAGTCACGCTATAACGAATCACCTGTTCACTCTGACGCAATAACTGGCAAACCGTCATGGCCAGTGACCAGGTTTCTTCGCCGGTGGAACAACCGACACTCCAAAGCTCCAGACCTGAGTGCTGTTTTTCAGCAACACGCTTTTCAAGGAAGGACGTCATCAATTCAAACGACGGTTGATGCCTGAAAAAGCGGGTTTCATGCACCGTCAGTCGTTCAACCAATGTCGTCCATTCCAACGATCCGTCCGGTGCCGTGACCCGCTGGTAATACACGTCATAATCATTCAGCCCAAGCTCACGCATCCGGCCGGCCAGGTTGGCCTGCAGAATAGAGCGACGCTGCCAGCTGAAATGATTACCGGTACGACCTTCAAGCAGGTTCTGCCATTTGTCGTACTGTTCCGGCGTCATTTCCGGTACGGGCTGGACTGACCAACCAGGCATGGACATATCAGGCTACTCCGGCATCAGGCTCAGGGTTCCAGTGAGTCCACCGGCGACTCCGGCAGCTTGAAGCCCGCGACTGACTGTCGCATACCACTGGCCATGGTCGCCAGGTTACCGATGGACCGTGCCGTCGCATTGGTACCCGCTGACGTCTGGGACGTGATTTCCTGTATAACATTCATCGTATTGGAGATATGGCCCGCAGAAGACGACTGCTGACGTGCTGCGTTGGAGATGTTCTGGATCAGGGTCGAGAGACTGTTGGAAACCTGCTCGATATCTTCCAGCGCCACACCGGCATCCTGGGCCAGGCCCGCGCCCCGAACCACTTCGGAGGTGGTCTGTTCCATGGAGATAACCGCTTCGTTGGTATCGGTCTGGATGGTTTTAACCAGGCCTTCAATCTGCTTGGTCGCCGCCGATGCCCGTTCTGCCAGCCGCTGAACTTCGTCCGCAACCACCGCGAAGCCCCGGCCTGCTTCTCCGGCCATGGAGGCCTGGATCGCGGCATTCAATGCCAGAATGTTGGTCTGATCGGCAATGTCGTTGATCAGGGAGACGATGTCACCGATTTCCTGAGACGATTCACCCAGTCGCTTGATCCGCTTCGAGGTGTCCTGGATCTGCTCACGGATGGTATCCATGCCCGAGATGGTGTTCTGTACCAGCTCGTTACCCTTGTTGGCCAGGTCAACCGACCGTTCCGCAACTGCCGCGGATTCGGACGAGTTGGCGGATACCTGGTCGATGGAAACCGCCATCTCGTTGATCGCCGCCGAGGCGCCAGCAATCTCCTGCGCCTGGTGTTCCGCGGCCTCGGCCAGGTGTTTCGCCGTGGTCTGGGTTTCATCCGCCGCGCTGGCAACCTGCACCGCGGTATCATTGATGGTGTTAACCAGCGCCCGGAGCTGCTCGATGGAGAAGTTGATGGAGTCAGCAATCGCACCTGTGAAATCTTCGGTGACGGTCGCGGTAACGGTCAGGTCACCATCGGCCAGGTCGGCCAGTTCGTCCAGCAGTCGCAGGATCGCGGCCTGGTTGGCTTCATTGCTGGCAGCGGTTTCAGCCAGACGACGACGGGTGCCGCCCACCATGACCAGACCAATCAACAGGATCGCACCCAGCGCCACAAGACCCGGTACGGCAACAGTCAGCTCATTACCCTGGATCACAGAACGCTGGTCGGCCAGATGTTCAAAGGTCATGGCCAGGTCAGAGGTATTTTTCAGAAGCTGCTGTGAATTCACAAAGATCTGGTCGGAGGCTTCACGCACCAGGAACAGTTCCGGTGAGGTTTCCAGAATCTCGTCCACCGAGCCCGAAACGAATTCAAACAGGTCGGCAATTTCCACCAGGCGGTCGATGGCTTCCTCATCTTCCACCTGGGAAATATTCATGGCGATGTTGCCTTCCAGCATCCCGTTCAACACCCGGCCGAAGAGCTTGGCGTCACGACCGAAACTGTCCGCGGCCATCACCGAATCCTCGCCCCCTTCAAGCACCTTGCTGACGCTTCGAACAATACGTTCCGCCAGCCAGGGCTGACGCTGGGCGACGGAAATCTGTTCTGCCGGCGCTTCGGTATCCAGCAGGATTTCGACCACCTCGTCGTATTCCACCTGAAGCTGGGGAATGGTTTCAGCCAGCGTTGCAGCAACGTCATGGAGTGAAAGTACCGTTTCCTGGCTTTCCAGGATGCTGTCGCTATTCTGCCGGACACGGTTCCAGGTCGCAGTCACGCCCTGCATCTGTTCGGCAACCACGGGAGACTGTCCGCCAGCAGCCGGCAGGCTCATGGATGGATCGCCAGACTGCAGGTAGTTGTACCGTCGCTGGAACTCATCCCGCGCCCGCTTGAGCAGGGGGAACGCCTCGGCCTTACCGGATACGGCTTCCGTGGCGTTCTTGGCTATCTGCTGCGACAGAACCCGCAACTCGCCCGCATGGGCGATGTATTCCTTGTCCTGCGTTGACTGCTTGTTGATCAGCCAGAACGCCCCGATCATCGCAACCAGTGACAGGATCAGCACAACAAACAGGGTCAGGATGACACCGTTTGTCTGCGATCCGCTTGCTGCTTTTGCTTTGCCTTTCATTTCGCTCTGGCCCCCGCTGGCCTGGAAGTCATTGTTCTTGCTTTATACAGGGCTCTGTACCGAGCCATTCCCCAGAGACACTCCGCTGCCCGACCGTCAGGCCGTTTCCAGCGCCACCTGCATGAAACTGGCATGTTCTGCCAGCGTGAAAAGACTGAACACCAGGTAGGACGCTTCCCGCTGGTAGCTGCCCGCCAGGAATGGCTGCAGTGCCTCCGACGTACTGGCCGGTATACAGTCAGAAAAAGTATCTGCTTCAAAATGCTGCATGCCCTGAACGCCATCGACGATCAGGCCGCAGATCAAGTCACCCTGTTCAAGCATCAGGATGCGACGGGTGGTACTGGCAGACGAAGGCTCGAGTCCCAGGAATGCACCCAGATCCATCACGGGCAACAAACGCCCACGGCTGTTGGCCACGCCTTTCATCCAGGATTTCACCCCGGGTACCAACGTTATGCTGTCAGGTACGTGGAGAATTTCAGCCACCTCAGACAGAGGCGCCACACAACGCTCCCCGGCCAGAGAGAAACCCACACCACTCCAGTACTGTTTCAGATCCTGCCGGGCAGGCAGGCCGTCATTGTTGGCGCGGGCTCGCTGGTCAAGGTCAAGCAACAGCTCAAACGGTGTACTCATGCCAGACCCCGCCTGTCCGAAACCACGAAACCCTGCACAGGGCAGGGAGAGGAAGAGAGATTCACGGTTTGCACGTTTGTTATCGTTATCATGTCAACCCGCATGTGAGGAGCCGCTTTACGCGGCCATGACGTCATTCAGCTTCTTGATCAGGTTGGACGCGTCTACCGGCTTGGTCAGGTAGCCCCTGGCGCCCTGGCGTTCACCCCAGACCCGGTCGGTTTCCTGGTCCTTGGTGGTCACAATAATGACCGGGATATGACGGGTTTCCTGGTCCCGGGACAACTGGCGCGTCGCCTGGAAACCATTCAGACCCGGCATCACGATATCCATCAGCACCGCATCCGGCTTTTCGGCCCGGCACAGCGCGACACCATCGGCGCCATTGTCAGCCTTGAGCACTTCGTGCCCGTTCGCTTTCAGGACTTTTTCCAGAATCGCTGTTTCTGTCGGAGAGTCATCAACAATCAGTACGCGCGCCATGGTTCCCCCAGTGTTTCTTCACGCATTCCCATGAGACAGAGCGGGATGCGATTGTTTATTCGTTATGACAACAGTCCGGCCCTGACTGTATGTATCGCTTTTATGCGTTATGCGGCCGGTCGATATTCCCGTATCGCATCCAGCAATTCATCCTTGCTGAACGGTTTTGTCAGGTACTTGTCGGAGCCGACAATGCGCCCCTTGGCCTTGTCAAACAGCCCGTCCTTGCTCGACAGCATGATGACCGGCGTGCCTTTGAAAGTGCTGTTGTTCTTGATCAGGGCGCAGGTCTGGTAGCCATCAAGGCGGGGCATCATGATATCGACAAAAATGATATGCGGGCGGGTATCGGCAATCTTGGCCAGCGCGTCAAAGCCGTCGATGGCGGTAACAACATCGCAGCCGACCTTCTTGAGCAGTGTTTCTGCAGTACGGCGGATGGTCTTGCTGTCATCGATGACCATTATCCGCAGATTCTCAAAGTTATCGCTCATTCCTGGCCCTTCCCTACCGGGTCAATGTATCTGCCATGGTTCTTGTTATTGTCTGCCTTGCGGCATTGAAGCCACTTTTTAACACACATTACTACGGCATTCTACTGACCAAATTGCGACAAATACAAGTTCACCGGCCAACGACCGAAGCCGGCAAGGGGGGAGAAACAAAAGCCCGGGTTTTAGGCCCGTGTAGCGCTGGAAGCGGGATTAGTTAAATCCAAATCACTGTATTACACTGTTTTTTGTCCGTGAGATGCCGTGAATATCTCATGGTCGTAAAACCGCACTCGCTTCACGTCATCAGAACATATCGCTCACGCCCCTCACTCCCCCTACAGGTAGTATGAAATCAGGATGAAGCCGTCATGAACGCAAAGCTTACCCTGTTAGCGTTGTTATCTTTTCTTCCGGCAACGGGTTTTCCAACAACCCGCCAGGCATCTGGCTCTCAAACATTACAGACTCAAATTTCCCTGTTAGCTTGCGGTGACACGGTCATTTTACAAAATGGAGATTACGTTAACGCGCAGCTTAATCTGGACAAGGATTGTTCTGCCGCTACACCTGTCATTATTGAGGCAGAAAACCCCGGACAGGCCGTTTTCTCAGGTGATATGGCAATCACAATCAGCGGAAAACACTATCAGTTATCAGGTTTGTCTTTCACTCGACATGCCAGCGGCAATACGCGCACGGCAACAAAAGCGACGTTAATTACCGTCGCAGGGAGCAGTAACCGCATCACCAATTCCAAATTTGATGATGTCGATGATGTCACAGGCGTCTGGATTAAGTTGAGTGGTCATAATCATCGTGTAGATCATTGCAACTTTGAAAATAAGCGAAGCGCCGGAAGCTACATCAACATGGATATTGACAGGACTGACCCTTCATATCATCTCGTAGACCATAACTACTTCTCTCGCCTGCGGTTCCCGAACGCTGATCATGGCTCCGCGACACATGCCGGAAATGGCACCATGTACACGTTCAATGCACGGATTATTTTCGAATACAACCTGTTCGAGAACGCTGATGGAGAATCCGAGGTTGTCTCTGTAAAAAGTAGCGAAAACATCTTCCGTTATAACACGTTTAAAAATTCACGCGGGCACCTGAGTCTACGTCAAGGTAAACGTACCCTGGTGTATGACAACTATTTCCTGGGTCAAAACAATGCTCAAGAGCGTGGTATTTTTGTCCGTGGAGAAGATCATGTGATCTTCAACAACTACTTCTCAAATTTACGCCCCAAGGCAACAGAAACCGATTTTGGTACCGCCTGTTTCGGTGCTTCAAGCGCAAACGCTGATGATCAAAGAGCGGACGATGGACTAAACCCATACCACTACCCCTTAACGAAAAACGTGCTGTTTGCGAATAACACCCTGGTTAATGGTTACTATTCCGGCATTTCCATTGGTTGCCAGTGGGATTTGAATGATCCGCAACAACGTACGGTCTTGCCGGAAGACCTGTATTTTGCCAACAACCTGGTCATCAATGACACTCACGTTGTACATAACAGTGCGGTTGCAGTGAACCAGAATACTGGCGCCAATGATATTTCATGGTCGAACAATTACTTTGACGCCGCCAGCGCTGGCCTGACAACCCCGGGATTGATACAAGCATCGCTGCCACTGCATAGTGATCCTGCGACCAGTCTCCAGATGCCAACAGTGCCTTCCAGCGCATCTGCAGCCAATTTGACGCAAACGATTAACATGATTCCCCTTGATACAAGGTGGGTGGAAAACGTTGCCTTAATCAACCGTATTCAAAACAGCTCTGCGGTTGGTTTTGAAGTGCCCACAGACCCACGCACCCACCAAATGGTTTTGCCATTAAGCAAAACCAGCCCGGGTACAGGTATCAACTTTTAATGAAATGTTCCGTTTTGTCGCAACAATTCGTCATTTTCCCAAAGCCTGCATGCGAGAGCTAAAGGTTCAGCCTGTTGAGCGTCGAATCCGCTGACTTACTGTCCTGACCGCGGGATCAACCATACTCTGCGAGGCTTTACATCTGGTACAATGCCGCCATCCATTATCTGCACAGAGAACCGGAATGACCATCA
Source organism: Kistimonas ophiarachnellae (assembly GCF_057552235.1). Classification (NCBI taxonomy): domain Bacteria; kingdom Pseudomonadati; phylum Pseudomonadota; class Gammaproteobacteria; order Oceanospirillales; family Endozoicomonadaceae; genus Kistimonas; species Kistimonas ophiarachnellae. The sequence goes on from NZ_BAAJPA010000003.1 coordinate 56,941, forward strand.
AGCTCGGCATTGTGATGGATCCTATTGCCGCCATCAGTTACAAAAAAGACAGCTCCCTGGCCATGCTGCTGGCCGCCCAGAAACGGGGCTGGCAACTGTTTTACATGGAACAGGGCGACCTGTTTCAGGAAAATGGCGTCGCGCAGGCATCAATGTGCGAGCTGACCGTCAGGGCGGATCCGGAGGACTGGTTTACGCTGGAACAACCCGCCATCCGCAGGCTGGCCGAGCTGGATGTGATCCTGATGCGCAAGGATCCGCCGTTTGATAATGAATTCATCTACAGCACCTACCTGCTGGAACAGGCTGAACGGGCAGGCACCCTGATCGTTAACAAGCCCCAGAGCCTTCGGGACTATAACGAGAAATTCTTCGCAACCCTGTTTCCACAATGCTGTACTGACTGCATGGTGAGTCGGGACATGAATCGCCTGCGGGAATTTGCCGCACGCCACCAGGATGTTATTTTCAAACCACTGGACGGCATGGGTGGCACCTCCATCTTCCGTGTCAAAGCCGATGATCCCAATGTCAGTGTGATTCTGGAAACCCTGACCGAACGGGGGCAGTGCCAGATCATGGCGCAGAAGTTTATTCCCGAAATCAGGAAAGGCGACAAGCGAATCCTGATGATTGACGGCGAACCGGTACCTTACGCACTGGCGAGGATTCCCGCCGAAGGCGAAACCCGGGGCAATCTTGCCGCAGGCGGCAGCGGTGTTGGCCAGCCGCTCTCAGACCGGGATCGCTGGATTGCCGGACAGGTCGGCCCCGTCCTGAAAGAGAAAGGTTTGCTGTTTGTCGGGCTGGATGTGATTGGTGATTATCTTACCGAGATCAACGTCACCAGCCCAACCTGCATCCGGGAGCTGGATGCCCAGTTCGATATCAGCATTGCTGACATGCTGATGGATAAAATTGCTGAAAAACGGCAACAGGCCTGAAACGTCTGACTGCCTGGTATCGTCACCCACGATGCCGGGCAGATAACAATAAAATGATTAGCCTGTCATACTCCGGTACACACTTCATGGACTTTTCCGGTTGATCTTGGCAGAGTGAAAGTCACTGCAGTAACCCTGATCCCCGGGGTATGGATAACAAGACAAGTCCACCAAACATGGCACAAGCAACGGCACCGGTCACGGCAACAGACCGATTAAGCTTTACCCTGCTACTGGCAGTCGCCCTGCATGCGCTCATCATCCTTGGCGTAGGCTTCACGCTGCATGACAGTCCCGAACCCGCTAAAACCATTGAAGTGACCCTGGCCAGTTTCCAAAGTGAAAAAGCGCCGGAAAAGGCTGATTATCTTGCCCAGGTCAACCAGGAAGGCAGCGGCAGCCTGGACGAAAAAGCCCGTCCCTCCAGTGATCAGCTACCTGCACCGGTGCAGGATAACGAGATCCGGAAAGTCGAGCTGCGGGAACAAACCGAACAACAGCAGAGGCAGACGCTGGATACCTCCAGCAAGATTACTGCAGCCGTTTCGAACCAACGGATCAAGGAGGGCGACGGCAAGCAGAAAGAAAGCCCGGTCAGGGAAAACAATACGCCTCGCCCGAAAATCGATCTGCGTGCTGAAATCGCCAGCCTGGAAGCGGAGTTCTATGAACAGCGCAATGCCTATGCCAAGCGCCCCCGCATCCTGCGCCTCAACGCCGCGTCAACACGGCAGAGCGACGGTGTATGGTACATGGAAGCCTGGCGCAAGAAAGTCATGCGGATCGGGAATATCAACTATCCTGAGTCTGCTCGCAGCAAGAAACTGTATGGCCAGCTGGAACTGGCTGTCCAGATCAACCGGGACGGTACCCTGAACAAAATCGAGGTTCTGCGCTCTTCCGGTCACAAGGTTCTGGATGACGCCGCCATCCGGATCGTTGAGCTGGCCGCACCGTTTGCTCCTTTCCCTGACGATCTGCGTGAAAAGGATATCATCGAAATCATCCGGACCTGGCGTTTCGAGCCCGGTGACCGGTTATACAGTGGCTAACGCGTTTTTCCTGCTGCACGCGGTTCCGTCATCATCAGGATAAAGCCATGAACGAGCCGACAGGCAGCAGCCTGCGCCACCAATTTCTGATCTCCATGCCGCAGCTGGCAGACCCGAATTTCAGCGGCACCCTCACCTACCTCTGCGAACACAACGAGCAGGGCGCCATGGGATTGGTGATCAACCGCCCCACCAGCCTTTGCCTGGGCGATATTCTTACCCACATAGGGATTCCCATTTCACCGGATGCGTCCCATTACCACGACACCGTCTATGGCGGTGGCCCGGTCGACCTTGAACATGGTTTTATCCTGCACAGCCGTGACGAGCGGCAATGGAATGCCACCATGCCCATCACGGACACTCTCTCACTGGCCACTTCCCGTGACATTCTGAAGGCCCTGGCAGACGGAGAAGGTCCGGATATGTCCCTGGTCACATTGGGCTATGCCGGCTGGGGCGCAGGCCAACTGGAACAGGAAATATCCCAGAATACCTGGCTCACCTGCCCGGCGGATAACGATATTCTTTTCAACACGCCCACTGACCAGCGCCTGATTAAGGCAGCAGCGAAGATTGGGGTTAACCTTGACCTGCTGAGCCATGAAACGGGGCACGCCTGAGCAAACTTATTCCACATCCAGGTCCAGCCAGTCGCCCGCCATCCAGAAATCTTCCAGCTCCAGCGATAAGACCGGACATTCTCCACCATCAATCAGGCTCTTACCCGCCTCGAAAACATTGCGGCATTCATTTTCTATAACCGGTCCGGAAACTTCGATGCCTGTGGCCTTCAATTGTTCCAGTAACTCAGCGCATGCGATCTCCTTGTCACTTCCCCAGATATGACTGATCGTTTCCCGCGAAGCCCCGTAAACCACCTGCCGGATGTTGTAGCCCATAACGTTGGCCCAGTGAATCGCGCCCATGCCAACCGGCTCCGGCAACGCGGTTGAGAATAACGTCAGAGCCTGTCCATCACGGGCACTATAACGGGTACACAGCATATGAACAGCCAGCGCCTCCGCGGTATAGACCGGACTGATGTGGCAGGCGCTGCAGGCTGTCACCACAACACGATCCGCAGCATCGACAAAACAGGCTGCAAAGGGGTAACCGGGCGTAACATCCACGCCCATTTCCAGCAGCTCACGGATAATAAACTCATGGTTGTCCATCGTTCGTACCTCTTTACCGCCCGGGACGACAGGGTGAAATAACGCGTTCGAACCACCAGCATAGCTGCAATCTGACATTGCGCAGCACAGATAACCGGTCTGTCATATAATCCGCGCTTCACTCCCGGTAAGACCTGAACCATGAAAGCAGCACCCGCAAGAACCCTGATGGCGTTTGACTACGGCACCCGCAATATCGGCGTGGCCATTGGCCAGTCACTGACAGGTACCGCCACCGCTTTACCGGGTCTGAAAGCCCGCGACGGCATCCCTGACTGGCAGCAGGTGGCGCGCCTGGTTGAAGAATGGCAACCCGACGCCTTCGTGGTCGGTATTCCCCTGAATATGGACGGCACCGAGTCCGAGATGTCACAGCGGGCCCGCAAGTTCGGCAACCGGCTTTACGGTCGCTTCGGAAAAGCCTGGCATGCGGCCGATGAGCGCCTGAGCACGTATGAAGCAAAAGAGTGGGCAGGACGACTGGGCCATAGCGGCAGCTACGGCGACAACCCTGTCGACAGCATGGCGGCACAAATGATCCTGGAAAGCTGGATGAATGATCCCGCCAATGCCGGCTGGTTAATCAGGGAAACACCCGGATCCTGATGTTATCCGGGTGGGTCGGTAAGTGGTCAACAGGCTTAACGAAGATCTTCATCACCCTCAATGCTGAGGCCGCTTGACATGGCGTTGAGATGTTCAGCATCGGTTTCTGAACCCAGCTTGATCATCAGGCGGAGATCGTTGGCTGAATCTGCGTGGGCAATGGCGTCTTCATACGTGATTTCGCCATTGTTATACAGTTCATACAACGATTGATCGAATGTATGCATGCCCACTTCATTCGAGCGCGCCATCAACCCTTTCAGTTCATGGACATCACCCTTCCGGATCAGGTCTGCCACAAGGGGCGTATTGATCAATATCTCCGTTGCCGCTGTGCGCCCTTTTCCATCCGGTGTCTTAACCAGCTGCTGGGCAATAATCGCCTTGAGATTAAGGGATAGATCATTCCAGATCTGCTGATGCTGATCTGCCGGGAAAAAGTGAATAATCCGGTCAAGCGCCTGGTTGGCGTTATTGGCATGCAGTGTTGCCAGGCAGAGATGGCCGGTTTCTGCGAATGTGATGGCGTAGTTCATGGTATCGCGCGTTCGTACCTCGCCGATCATGATGACATCCGGCGCCTGGCGCAGCGTATTCTTGAGCGCGACCTCAAAGGACTCCGTATCTAGCCCCACCTCTCGCTGGGTAACAATGCAGCCTTTGTGCTGATGGATAAATTCGATCGGATCTTCGATGGAAACGATGTGGCCGTGACTGTTCTCATTCCGGTGTCCAATCATCGCCGCCAGAGAGGATGATTTACCATGGCCGGTGGCTCCGACGAAGATAACCAGACCACGCTTGGTCATGGCCAGCTGGTTAATAATTTCCGGTACCCCTAACTCTTCTACCGTGGGAATCTTGGTTTCAATACGACGCAGCACCATGCCAGGCAGGTTGCGCTGATAAAAAGCACTGACCCGGAAACGCCCTATACCACTGGCACTGATCGCAAAATTACATTCATGATTGGCCTGAAATTCTTCCTGCTGTTTATCACTCATGACACTGAGCACAGTCTCCATGGACTTCTCGGGAGACATGGGATTTTTAGTCACCGGTATAATCTTGCCCGCCACTTTCATACAGGGCGGCATACCCGTCGTGATAAACAGATCAGATGCACGCTTATCCACCATCAGCTTCAGCAAGGGGTGGATATCCATATGACTCATTCACTTATCTCGCTTTATGTGTGGACTGTGCGTTAGAAATCGTCCGGATTCTTTGCCTTCGAACGGGCCGCTTCCCGGGTAACAATCCCTTTCTGGAGCAGATTATGGAGACAACCATCCAGTGTCTGCATGCCCAGGTTGCCCCCGGTCTGAATCGCAGAGTACATCTGGGCGACCTTGTCCTCGCGGATCAGGTTCCGTATGGCTGGCGTGCCAATCATGATTTCATGCGCAGCAACCCGACCACCGCCGATTTTCTTCAACAACGCCTGGGAAATAACCGCCTGCAGGGATTCTGAGAGCATTGAGCGCACCATCGCCTTTTCCTCACCGGGGAATACATCAACGATACGGTCAATCGTCTTGGCGGCGGAGGTGGTGTGCAGGGTGCCAAATACCATGTGGCCCGTTTCAGCAGCCGTCAGCGCCAGGCGGATGGTTTCCAGATCCCGCATCTCACCCACCAGGATGATGTCGGGGTCTTCCCGCAGCGCGGAACGCAATGCCGCATCAAAGCCCAGGGTATCCCTGTGGACTTCCCGCTGGTTGACCAGGCATTTTTTGGATTCATGCACGAATTCGATGGGATCTTCGACAGTCAGGATATGGCCATATTTGTTTTCATTCACGTAATCCAGCATGGCCGCCAGGGTAGTGGACTTGCCGGAACCGGTAGGCCCTGTCACCAGGCAGAGCCCCCGGGGAAGGACTGAAATATCCTTGAAAATCTGTCCCATACCCAGTTCATCCATGGAAAGCACTTTACTCGGAATCGTCCGGAATACGGCGCCAGCACCTCGACCATGGTTGAAGGCGTTAACCCGGAAACGGGCTACCCCCGGCACCTCGAAGGAAAAGTCCGTCTCAAGGTACTCTTCATAGTCCTTACGCTGTTTGTCATTCATGATGTCGTAGATCAGACCATGCACCTGTTTATGGTCCATGGCGGGCAGGTTGATCCGGCGCACATCGCCGTCGATACGAATCATGGGCGGCAGACCTGCAGACAGATGCAAATCGGACGCGCCCTGTTTGGTACCAAACGCGAGCAGCTCGGTAATGTCCATGACTCCCCCCGGGGTCTTGTTATTCTCTGGCCAGGCGCATTGAAGCGTTGCGCCTGCAGTCTTTCTTTTAAGAATAGCTAGGTCACGGCCTGATTCTTCTTTCCACGCAGGTGGTGGTATTCTTGCGGTTTTCAGCCGTACCCGGCAAAGACGGGAAGTATCATTACATAGCCATGTCTGCAATTGAAACCCAATTTCAACAGGTCCTTGACCGGATTCATGCCGCAGAAAACGCCTGTGGCAGAGCCGGTGCCGTCAAGCTTCTGGCGGTCAGCAAAACCAAACCGGCCAGCCTGGTGCGCGAAGCCTGGCATACCGGTCAGCGGGATTTCGGTGAGAACTATGTGCAGGAAGGCGTCGAAAAAATCCAGGCCCTTCAGGATCTCGACGGCATCTGCTGGCACTTTATCGGCCCGCTGCAGTCCAATAAGACCCGTGCCGTCGCAGAACACTTCGACTGGATGCACAGCGTTGATCGCCTGAAAATCGCCCAGCGCCTGAGCGAGCAGCGACCAGGGCACCTGTCACCACTGAATATCTGTATTCAGGTGAATATCAGTGATGAAGACACCAAATCCGGTGTTTCGCCGGAAGATGTTCTGCCCCTGGCCGCTGAGATTGTGACACTGCCCAACCTGGAACTGCGCGGCCTGATGGCAATTCCTGTACCCACGGAAGATCCCGCGGCGCAACATGCCGTCTTCCGGGCCATGTCAGAATTACTGGCAACACTTCAGGAACGCTGGCCTGAACAGGGGCTGGACACCCTGTCCATGGGCATGAGTGATGACCTGGAAGCCGCGATAGCGGAGGGCGCTACGATGGTACGGATTGGCACCGCACTGTTTGGCGCACGGGATTATTCGTAGTTCCTGATCACAGAATTAACACCAAACCGGAAATAGCAGCATGACCACAGCAACACTGGCTTTTATCGGCGCCGGCAACATGGCTGGCAGCATTATCGGTGGACTGATCGACAATGGCTATGATCCTGAACACATCATCGCTTCCGATCCGGGCCGGGAAACGTTGCAGTCTCTGCAAGCACAGTTTGGTATCAAGATTGCCGTAAACAACAACGATGCCGTACGGGATGCGGATGTCGTCATTCTCGCCGTCAAACCGCAGGTCATGAAGCCCGTCGTGACAGAGCTGGCGCCAGCGCTGCAGGATGCCAAACCCATGCTGGTCTCTATTGCCGCCGGCATCACCATCGACAGCCTTGATGACTGGAGTGGCGGTCAGCTTCCCATTATCCGCTGCATGCCGAATACGCCGGCACTGCTTGGCTGCGGCGCCAGTGGCCTCTATGCCAACCCACAGGTATCGGAAACGCAGAAAGCGCTTGCGGAAACGGTCATGAATGCTGTCGGCATCAGCCGTTGGCTGGATTCAGAAAGCGCTATTGATGCAGTCACTGCACTATCCGGCAGCGGCCCGGCCTATTTCTTCCTCCTGATGGAATCCATGATCAATGCCGGTAAACAACTGGGCCTGCCGCCAGAAACCGCCACGGCACTGACACTGCAAACGGCGCTTGGTGCAGCGCGAATGGCTGCCAAAGGGGATGTCGAAGCTGCCGAACTGCGTCGCCGCGTCACCTCACCCGGCGGCACCACCGAGCAAGCCATCAATACGTTTGAACAGGGCGAATTTCGTGCACTGGTGCAATCAGCCCTGGATGCCGCCGAGCGACGTTCCCGGGAACTGGCAAAGCAGGACTGACATTCCCAACACCGTTAACGGTGGATAAGATTAAGGCGGGGCTGTTGCAACTCGGTTGCAGCACCCCCATAGTGTGAAAATCCGGACTACTGAAGAGTTACCGATACATGTCACCATTGACCAGCTCCCTGTCATTCCTGGTGGAAACCATCGGCAGCCTGTTTGTTATGGCTGTGCTGATCCGCTTTCTGCTACAACTGGTACGGGCGGATTTCTACAATCCCATCTCCCAGGCCATCGTGAAGGTTACGGGTCCCTTACTGAATCCGTTGCGTCGCCTGATTCCCGGTTTCAAGGGGATGGATATCGCGGCCCTGATCCTGGCCCTGCTGGTTCAGATCGTGATTGTCTACCTGCTGCTTGGGATTCACGGCTACATTCCCTCGGTGATACCGGTGGGACAGGTACTGGCGATTTCCATCTTCAAACTGCTCAATACCCTGCTGAATATTTACATGTTCAGCCTGATCATTATCGCTATCGCCAGCTGGGTAGCGCCCGGCAGTTATAACCCGGCACTGATCCTGCTGCATCAGCTGACCGAGCCGTTGAGCAGCCGCATCCGCCGTGTGATTCCTCCGGTAGGCGGACTGGATTTCTCCCTGATGGTGCTCGTTATCCTGATCGTCATGACCAAGAACGCACTGCCAGCGATTATTCCGGGGCTTCCTGGTTTATAAGCCCTTCGAAACGTTGGCCCCTTCAAAAACCCGTAGCTGCCTACGGGTTTTTTATTGCTCCTGAAACCAATCCTGACCGCATAGTTAGCCTCCCTGTGCGTATCACTATATAATCGTGCTCGCCATATGCTTGCCATGTGCTCACTAATAATAACCATGCTGCCAGCCTAAGGAAGAGGGGGATCGCGTCATGGGACAACTGGAATCACAGTTTGACGCCTTTATTGACTGGAAACAGCATCTGCTGACTCAGGTCACCCGCTATCAATCCTGGCTGGTTCATAACCATCTGCTGACGCCCGAGCTGGATCGCCGGTTGTCCCGGGCCAATGAGAGCCTGCGCCGTAAAACCATTACGATTGCCTTTGCCGGCGAATTCTCCCGCGGTAAAACCGAGCTGATCAACGCCCTGTTTTTCGGCAACCAGCACGCCCGAATGTTGCCCTCCCGCGCCGGTCGCACCACCATGTGCCCGACAGAACTCTTTCATGAGCCGGGAAAACCGACTTCAATTCAACTGTTGCCGATACACACCCGGTTACAGTCAACGTCCCTCACAGATCTTCGGCAAGACCAGAACCAGTGGCACAAGATTCCACTACCAATAGAAGATACAGCAGCACTGGCCGAGGCACTGGCACGGGTTGCAGAAACGCTGGATGTCACTGAAGAGGAAGCCATTGCGCTGGGCTTTGAACCGGAACACCTTCAGTTCAGCAAAGCAGATAACGGCTACGTGAAGATTCCTGCGTGGCGACACGCCCTGATCAATATTGATCATCCGCTGCTGAGCAAGGGTATTCGCATTCTGGACACCCCGGGTCTGAACGCCCTCGGCCTGGAACCGGAACTGACCCTGAACATGTTGCCTGCTGCCGACGCCATCATTTACCTGCTCAGCGCCGATACCGGTGTCACAGCCAGTGATATGGCCATCTGGCAGAATCATATCCAGACCATTGAGCAGGAAGCGCCTTCCAGCCTGTTTGCCGTACTGAACAAGATTGATCTACTGGACGATGAACTGCTGACGCTCACTCAACAGCAGGATATTCGATCCGTTATTCTGGATACATCCGCCCGCCAGCTAGGCCTTAAAGCCGATGAAATCATCGCGGTCAGTGCCCGTCAGGCGCTGACCGGTAAACTGAAAGGCCATCCGGCACTCGTCGCCAACAGCGGGATAGAAACGCTGGAGCACCTGCTCAGTTACGAGTTAATTCATCATCAGGAACAAGTGCTCGACGATGGTGTTGTCAATGTTCTGAACCACCTGTTAAACAACAGTCGTCAACTACTGGAAAAACGTCTTCAGGATCTTTATACCCGACAGAGACAGCTCAACGGCAGCCGCAAGGATGATCAGTTACTGGTCGCAGAACTGACGGAACAAACACGCACTCAGTACAACCAGCACCACAAACGGCTGCTGGCGTTAAAGTCCAGTCGTCGACTGGTACAGCAGCAGGGCAGGGCGTTGGTCAGGGCCTGCCGTACCGAACTGTTCCAGGAGCGTGTCAGGAAAGTCCACACACTCCTTCTGAAGAGTCTGACCACCGTCGGCATTAACCAGACCATCACCCGCTTTTTCCTCTATATGCAGGATGATATTCACCAGCTCAGTATTGAGGCGCGGCTGGCAAACCGGCTGGTTCAATCCATCTACGAGCGACATGCTGACGCCGATGGCCATACGCTTTCTCCAACACTGTTTCAGACAGACAATTACCTCAAAGAGCTCAACGCCATCAGAAGCAAAGCAGACCAGTTCGGTAAACGAATCAGTACTGTATTAACAGAACAGCACCTGGTTATACGACGTTTTTTTAATACACTGGTACGTGAAGTGATTGCACTCCATGAACGCGCAGAAACTGATACAGAGCAATGGACAGATCAGGCACTCTTACCATTAACCCAGCACGCACTGGAGCATAAACAACTCCTGGAGCGACAGCTGGTACAACTAAAAACCCTCAACCGGGACAACGCCAACCGCAAGCAACTGTTAGGAAAACTGGATGAATTCCTGGCGGATACAGAACATCAGCTGGTAAAAATTGACCATATTCTGAAAAATACCCGGCAGCGAATCAGTCCAGCCAAATCCGGCAATGTGGTGGTTCTTCATGAGCGACCGGCGATGGCCTGACCGGACCATGACTCCACAAGTGACATACCAACAACCCGCTGCAGGCTATGCTGCGCCCTCTACCGTGATAGCCTCAAAATACCATGAACACGCCTATCGCCATCCCTGTCGGTGCTGACACTGGTCTGGTCGGCGCCGGACTGGGCACGCTTGCACCGGGACGTTACCCGAACCAGATACGCGTCGGCGGCTAGACCCGCCATCCCGCCTCCTTTAGACTTGCCGAACCTGCAATAATTCGAACAAATTCGCCATGACAGATGTTGCCGCCAAGCAGCGGGGTGCTCCCCCTGTACGCAGTCTGCCTGAAGATTCCGTGGGACTCGTTGAGCCGCGCAAGCTGCACTTTGCCGATCCGCTGCACCTGCGTTGTGGCCGGGTTCTGCCGCAGTTTGACCTGATGATCGAAACCTATGGCGAACTCAATGCCGAGGCGTCCAATGCCATCCTGATCTGTCATGCATTGAGCGGCAATCATCATGCGGCTGGCTACCATTCTCCGGAAGATCGCAAGCCTGGTTGGTGGGATACGGCAATCGGCCCCGGCAAACCCATTGATACCAACCGATTCTTCGTCGTTTGCCTGAATAACCTGGGTGGCTGCCATGGCAGCACCGGTCCTACCAGTATCAACCCGGAAACCGGTCGCCCCTGGGGACCTACATTTCCGGTAGTCACCGTGGATGACTGGGTCGAAAGTCAGGCGCGTCTGGCTGACCTGCTGGGCATCCAACAGTGGGCTGCAGTGGTTGGCGGCAGCCTTGGCGGCATGCAGGTACTGGAGTGGACAATCCGTTATCCGGAACGGCTCCGGTATGCGGTCGTTATCGCTTCAGCGCCGAAACTCTCTGCCCAGAATATTGCCTTTAATGAAGTCGCCCGCCGCGCCATCATGAGTGATGAGAACTTCCACGATGGCCATTATCAGGATCACGGCGTCATTCCCAAGAATGGATTGATGCTGGCACGCATGGTCGGCCATATCACCTATTTGTCCGATGACGCCATGGGCGCCAAGTTCGGCCGCGAACTGAGGCAGGACAAAATCAATTTCGACTTTGGCGCCGAATTCCAGGTAGAAAGCTACCTGCGATACCAGGGCGAAGCGTTCTCTGGCCGTTTCGACGCCAACAGTTATCTCCTGATGACCAAGGCGCTGGATTATTTCGACCCGGCAGCACGGTTCAATCATGACCTGGTCAAAGCGCTCGAAGGAACCCGGGCCCGTTTCCTGGTGTTGTCCTTTTCAACGGACTGGCGCTTTGCGCCCGATCGCTCCCGGGAAATCGTCAATGCACTTCTGGCTGCGAAAAAACCGGTTTCCTATCTGGAGGTGGATGCCCCACAGGGTCACGATGCCTTCCTGATGTCGATACCCCGCTACATGGATACCCTGAAGGCTTACCTGGGACGTATTGCTGAGGAGGTCTGCTGATGCGAAAGGACTTCGAACTCATCCAGCACTGGATCAAGCCGCAGAGCCGGGTGCTGGATCTGGCCTGTGGCGACGGTGCCCTGCTGGACCAGCTGACCACGAGCCACAACGTGCAAGGCTATGGGCTGGAAATCAATCCGGAAAATATCCAGGCCTGCATCACCAAAGATGTGAATGTGATTGAGCAGAACCTGGATCACGGGCTCAAGAACTTTGGTGATAACACCTTTGATACCGTGATCATGACCCAGGCCCTCCAGGTTATGCGTTTCCCGCACCTGGTACTGGAGGAGATGCTGCGGGTTGGAAAAGAATGCATTGTCACGTTCCCAAATTTCGGCCACTGGCGCTGCCGCACTTATCTTTCACTGAGAGGCAAGATGCCTGTCTCCAAGTTCATGCCTTACACCTGGTATGACACGCCAAACATCCATTTCTGCACATTCCGGGATTTCGAGGATCTCTGCCGCAAGAGCAATCTGAAAATTCTCAACCGTCTGGTGGCCAACCGGGACCACGAAAGTCCGGCGCTGGCCCGCGCCATGCCGAACCTGTTTGGCGAAATTGCGATCTATCACCTGTGTCGACACAACGAGGCTGCCTGATGCGACCTGTACGTTCATCCCTGCTGTTCCTGTCTCTGCTCCTGTCCCTCAACACAGCGATTGCCAGTGAACCGGCGTCCACAAAGCGGTTCGGCGATTACGTAATTCATTACTCCCCATTCAACAGTACATTTGTGACACCCCAGGTCGCGAAGAGCTATGCTCTGACACGTGACAAACGTACCGGACTGGTTAATATCGCCGTACACTACAAGGGCAAGCCGGTTAAGGCAGACATCAAAGGCGAGGCGGCCAACCTGTTACAACAGAAAGAAGCCCTGACCTTCCGGCTGATTGATGAAGGGGAATCCGTCTATTACCTGGCGCCATTCCGTTTCACCAATGAAGAGCTGTTGCGGTTCACCGTGACGGTGACACCCGAGCAGGGGGACGGCGGCCCGATGACCGTCCGTTTCTCACGAACATTCTACGAAGGCTGACAGCATCCATGTCCTCAGAGATTCGACAGATCGTCCTCGCCACTGGCAATCATGGCAAGCTGGCGGAATTCCAGCACCTGCTGGGCGCGCACAACATCAAGATGCTGACCCAGAAGCAGTTCGGGGTCACGGGTGTGGAAGAGACCGGGCTGACGTTTGTCGAAAACGCGATTCTCAAGGCACGGGCTGCGGCGGAAGCGTCTGGCCTGCCAGTTATTGCTGACGATTCCGGTCTGGAAGTAGACGCTCTGAATGGCGCGCCCGGCATCTATTCCAGTCGCTATTCTGGTGAGAATGCCTCGGATGCGGACAATATTGAAAAGCTGCTAAAGGCGCTTCAGGGCCTGCCGGTCTCCGAGCGGACTGCGCGCTTCCAGTGTCTGCTGGTTTACCTGCGTCATGCCAATGACCCGACTCCGCTGATCTGCCAGGGCACCTGGGAAGGCTATATCATCGAAGAACCCCGGGGCGACCATGGCTTTGGTTATGATCCGGTCTTCTTCGTGCCCGGCATGCACAGCACAGCAGCCGAACTGACACCGGAACAGAAAAACAGCCAGAGCCACCGCGCGATAGCCATGCGGCAGCTGGCCGAAAAGCTCACGGTTTAACCCTCTGCGCACGCTGGTCATGGTGTCCGGCGTGCCCGTCCCTTATGATTTCGAGTCCTGTTTTGCTGGCGGTAACGAATTTGCTGACTCTTCCTCCTCTCAGCCTCTACGTCCATGTTCCCTGGTGCATCCAAAAGTGTCCCTACTGCGATTTCAACTCCCATACAGCCAAAGGGGAACTGCCGGAAAGGGAGTATGTAAACGCTCTGCTGCAGGACTTTGAAGCCTCTCTGGATGCGATTCAGGGCAGAACCCTGCACAGTATTTTCATCGGTGGCGGCACCCCGAGTCTGCTATCCCCCGGTGCTTATGAGCAACTGTTTGCCGGGCTTCGCCAGCATATCGAGTTCAGCGACGATATCGAAATCACCCTGGAAGCCAACCCGGGCACGTTTGAGCAGGACAAATTCACCGGGTTCAGGCAAACCGGCATTAACCGGCTTTCCATCGGTATCCAGAGTTTCCAGGATGACAAGCTGAAAAACCTTGGCCGTATTCATCGCGGCGAGGAAGCCCGGCGTGCTGTGGGTATGGCGTTTGCCGCCGGCTTTACCAATATCAACCTGGATCTTATGCATGGTCTGCCCAATCAAAGTCTGGACGATGCCCTCTTTGACCTGAAGACCGCCATAGCCCTGAAACCCACGCACCTTTCCTGGTATCAGCTTACCATTGAGCCAAACACCGTCTTTTACTCAAGACCACCCGTATTGCCGGAAGACGATACCCTCTGGGATATTCAGGAAGCCGGTCAGGCCCTGCTCGCAGAATCCGGCTATCAGCAATATGAAATTTCCGCTTACAGCCAACCCGGTCGCCAATCCCGGCACAACCTGAATTACTGGCAATTTGGCGATTACATCGGTATCGGCGCGGGCGCCCATGGCAAGCTAACCTTACTGGAAGAAAATAAAATCCTGAGACACTGGAAAACCCGGTTACCAGCGGATTACCTCAACTCTTCCAAGCCGTTTGAAGCCGGAAATAGAATCCTGGCAGAAGATGATCTGCCGCTTGAGTTCATGATGAACGTATTGCGACTCAATGAGGGTGTAGATGCTGGTCAGTTCAGTCAACGAACAGGCTTGCCCCTGTCTTCGATTGCCGATGCGGTGAACGAAGCACAACATCAGCAGTTGATGTCCCATGATAGTCAAAAGCTTCAACCAAGCCCGAAAGGCAGTCTGTTTCTAAACGACATTCTCGCCCTTTTTTGAACGGATACGTCATCACTGACAGGGGTGTTAGCACCCCTGTCAATTCCAGCCATGCCATAAGGCCAAGTCTTTTACTGCTGTCTAACAGGGCTGACAGTCACTTTATCTGAACCTTTATCAAATAAAGGAATCTTATTTATAGATAGAAAACAGACAGGTATCAGGAGCGTAAAATGGCAGACGGAACCGTCAATGATATAGCCGCATTACATAGTCTCACCTCTTACGGTGATTATGAGAGTGCTATTGATCGTGCGACCAAAGTATCAGTCGTTGCAAAGGACAATGGCCGATCGATCTCTGACGTCAATCCAGATGCCTTCCTTCGAAAGGTGATTGAATGTTTTTTTACCGATGACCGGGTGGGTCAGCTAAAAAAACTGGATGTTCGAAAGATCACTCAAGTCGACGAATTACGGGATTATTTCTATGCCCTGGAACTACAGTTTCTGGAATGTGGTTATGACGTTTCTCAAAATAGTTTGCTTGCCACTATCAATAACTATCTAAGTGATACAAACCTACCAGGGCCATCCATTTTGGATCTTGATGAATGTGAGCGTCTCAATGATGAGCACAACATCAGCATTTCTGCCTTTCAAACACAATTCCTCAGCGATAACACAGAGCGGTTAATAACGCCCGATGACAGCGCCTCTCTCGTCACAGCCAGAACACCTGCTATGCCTGATGTACAACATAATGAATTTACAACCGCTAACGATCCCACATTCCAGGAACGTCTTAGCGCACTCCCGCAAGAAAGCGAGAGAGATAGATTGGCAAGATATTTCTCCAGAAGGTTGCCCCCTTCGAGCGAAATTGCAGAATTTGATGACGATGCTGAATCGATATCCTCTTCAGTCTCACTGTACGCTTCATTGGATTCTTACGAAGATCCCAATAGCGCTCAACCAGGATAAAGTTTACGGTCAGGATAATCATATGAACACTTGCGTCGCCTCAGGTGGAACTGAGAGAACACCTGTTCATTCAGGGAATGAGTGTATCGGGTATTTCAATTTCAACAGAAACTGGCAAATGGTCCGACAGGGCAAAGTCAACCACACCATACTCCCGAACATGCAGGGAGGGACTCAGAAAAATATGATCCAGAGATTTACGAGGGCGCCAGCTGGGAAAGGTATTGTCGTCCCACAGCGCAGGCCGTAAATCACACCCTTTCAGCGGAGAATGCCCCATCAATTGTTCTGCATGGGTGTTCATATCCCCCATCAGAATCACATGCTCACACCCTTCGATCAGATCACGAATATAAGCCAGCTGATTGTTCCGGGTGCGCTGACTCAAGGCCAGATGCATCATGACAATCAACAACGGATTGTCCACTGAACCCAACCGCGTCACTATCGCTCCGCGACCAGGCAGCAGACCCGGCAACTTATGGTCTTCAAGATGCAGCGGTTCCTGCCGTGTCAGCAGACCATTGCTGTGCTGGGCAATCCGTCCCAGATTACGGTTAAGCTGCTGATACCAGTAGGGAAAGCGGGCTCGATGGGCCAGGTATTCAATCTGGTTGATAAACCCACTGCGCAGGCTGCCACCGTCCGCTTCCTGAATGGCGACAATATCATAGGGGCTGATCAGGCGGGCAATCTGGTCAAGGTTGGTGACACGGGCCGAGGTCGGCAGGATATGCTGCCAGCTGCGGGTAAGATAATGACGATACTGCTGAGTATTGATACCCACCTGGATATTAAAACTCAGCAGTTTGATCGTGTTCCGGGCCGCATCCTGAACGGAATCATCAAAGCTGGCGGAAACCACCTGACCCTGATGAAAGCCACGACCTGTCTTGTGATGGGCCAATAGCCCGCGGATAGCGTTCAACGACTTTACCTGCGTCTGTATGGCACCCGGAACACACCGTGATCAGAAAACCGGACTTAACCGGCGGTAGCGGTTTTCTGCTTTGGCGCCTTTTCCCGGCGAACCTTCTCTACCAGTGCATCGGCGACCTTGAGCATTTCCTCCAGTCCGCCGGCAGATTGTGGATCAACCACATAACGTCCGTCGATAATCAGGGCAGGCACTCCCATCAGCTGCGCGCCCCGAACCTTAGCATACGCCTTCTGGGACTGGTTGCGTACACCGAAAGAGTCGTAGGTCTTCAGGAATGTCTCCTTGTTGACCTTGAAGTGCTCATTCAGGAAATCCGCCATATCTGCCGGCTTGTCCAGCCGCTTGCCTTCCTTCTGGACGGCTTCAAAAATGGCGATATTGGCAGTCTCATCCAACCCCATTTCTTCTAAAGTGTAGAAAAGCTGGGCATGGGGTTGCCAAGGGCGACCAAAAATAACCGGTGTTTTCACCACATCCACATCGGCTGCCAGCGTCTTTTTCCAGGCAGGCATCAGCTTTTCCAGATCGTAGCAGTGGGGGCAGCCATACCAGAAGATGGTGTCGACTTCGATTTTTCCATCAGTTTTCTCGACAGATACCGCCTCTTTCAACACTTTGTATTGCTGGCCTGCACGGTATTCATCCGCCTGGGCCTGAACAACCACCAGCCCGATGGCCATGATAAGCCCACATAACAGCTTTCGCATACGAGTCTCCACTGCTCCAAACATGATTATTTATGCGTGATCTATATAGCAAAAAGAAATATTCGGAAGTATCGGTATTGGCACCTGTTGAACCGATTCAGGCGATTCCACTCAGGCTGCCACCACCTCCGTCCACAATAGACAAACGTTCAAAACAATAGTGCCGTATCCCGTGAATAAACAGGTATCAGGATTTTTCGGATGGGACAGAGTGCGTATATTGAGCGATGAGAGGAATGTCAGGTACAAAAAAGGCGGCTATCAAGCCGCCTTTCTGGATCCACCGGAAGATCAGTGCAAACCATTGATATAGCTGGCCAACGCATCGATTTCCTTGTTGCTGAGCTTTTCAGCGATGGTACGCATGATCTTGGTCTCACCATCATTCACGCGAACCCCTTCACGGAAATCACGCAGCGTCTTGCCGATATAATCCGGATGCTGGCCGGACAGCAGCGGGAACTTCGCAAGGCTGTTGCCCTTGCCGGTCGGAGAATGGCAGCTGGAGCAGGCCGGAATACCCCGATCCACATCACCACCACGATACAATTTCTCACCCAGGGCAATATGCTTCGGATCCACCTGGCCCACGCTGACAGCCTGGCTGGCGTAGAAAGCGGAAATATCGGCGATATCCTGGTCTGACAGGTTATCCACCATGCCGGTCATCTCCAGCACCTTGCGTTCACCGGACTTGATTTCCTGGATCTGCTTCACCAGGTACCCCTCGCCCTGGCCAGCCAGTTTAGGAAAATTCGGCGCCATGCTGTTACCGGTCGGCCCATGACAGGCCGCACACACAGCGGTTTTTTCCTTGCCCGCCTGCGGATCCCCACTACCCGCCTGCACGACACCCGATACCCCCAGAGACACCACAAGACTCAGAATGATTTTTTTCATAGCAAACCCAGCTTTTCGGCTAATCCAGCGCGTTACCGTTCTGTATTCAGAGATCTATTGCCCAGACATATAGCGGATGACCGCCTCATAATCCTCGGCTGTGCAATCCATACACATACCTTTGGGTGGCATGGCCCCCTTGCCCTGGACGACGCTGTTGACCAGCGTTTCCATCGGCAATTTCAGGCGGGTCTCCCAGTCAGCCGCATTGCCCTTGCGGGGAGCCCCGGCCACGCCTGTGTCATGACAGATTTTGCAGGCTTTCTGGTATACGGATTCCGGGGCCTGTCCGGCAACCGACACCTGAGACATCAGGCCGGCTGCAGTGAGCAGAACGGTTCTGGTTAGTATTTTCATATCCGCCTCATCAGACAGCGAAATCCGGTTCTGTCCTTTGTCATGCGAGGCATGAACAGGCTGCTTTTCCGTCATTCACTGCAGTGCAATACCTTTATCGTTGTGATTGAGCTTATGACTGGCTCGCACTATAGCTCAGCAGTATATACTATCGCCTCTGCAATCAGAACACGGTAATCCGTCTCCGTGCCGATTGCTGGCAGTCAATTAACCGATTTTCACCGTAAATGAGTTCTTTTCATGTCTGAACAGATGACCGGCCTTAACTACCGTATCACACGGTACGAGACCAGCGCCGCCCGGCTGGATCAGTGTCCCGCCGATACCGGCCGTGAAGTTGCCTTCGCCGGTCGCTCCAACGCCGGGAAATCCAGCGCCCTGAATACGCTGACCGGCTCCAGCAGCCTGGCGCGCACCAGTAAGACGCCGGGCCGCACCCAGCTGATCAATTTCTTCCCCATTGACGAGGAACACCGCCTGGTCGACCTGCCCGGCTACGGCTACGCCAAGGTTCCCGTCGCCATGAAGCAGGACTGGCAGAAACACCTCGGCGAATACCTGGAGAAACGCCAGAGCCTGGTTGGCGTGGTGTTATTGATGGACATCCGCCACCCCATGAAGGAATTCGACCAGATCATGCTGGACTGGGCCCGTGATAGCCAGATGCCCATCCACATCCTGCTGACCAAGGCGGACAAGCTGAAATTCGGCGCCGCCAAGAGCACCCTGATCAAAATCCGTAATGATCTGAAAGAGTGGGGCGATCAGCTCAGCATTCAGCTGTTTTCCTCCCTGAAGCGTACTGGCGTTGAGGATCTGACCGCCCGGCTGGATTCCTGGCTGCTGGCCGAAGATGGCGAATAATGCCTGATACCGCATAAAAAAAGCTCCGGCCTCCTGGAACGGATGAGCCGGAGCAAACGTCGGAGCTCCGATAACCGACGGTATGATGCAATACCCGTGATGGATCATCACATGGGGGGTGATGCTCACAGGCATTACAGTCGTTTGACCATTTACCAGCCCGATTGTTCCCATTCACGATGGCTAAAACCAGCCAGAAATCCTCTTACAAACAAACAAAATTACTAATAATTACCGCTAGTTACTGAACTATTGTCTGACATAGCTGCCTAATTAGAAGGAATAAATAACTGACTCAGCGATAAGACACAACGCCTATGTCTGCAGACTCTATTCGGCCGATTTTTCCCTCCGCCGCTACCGAAGACCGAGCGACAATTACCATGGAGGCCGATGCTAACTACCGTCAATGCTTTCAAGGACTCAGGGAAGTAAAAACTTGCGCAAACACTCTCACGGTTTGGGAAAAAGCACCTGACAGCCCTCCTTGCACGTGGCAACAAGTGGATTATGACCAATGGGGACGTCAGCCTGCAGTTCACCGTAACAGGAAATATTTTTCACACCAGGCTGAACCTCCTCCAATAGCCGGCCTTCGCGATCCCTTGGATGCCATCAAAATAGGTCTTTCAACATTGTGGGAAAAAATTAAACGCTTTTTTTCAGGTAAAGATCTGTTCTTCTTAAGCAGACATATCAAAGAAGACGCGCTGACTCACATACAAAACGGCTTAATACCCTGCCAGGACAGTAAGCAGACAGACAGGGGAGGATTTATAAAACGCGGGCATGCTCACTTAGGCATTGCCCTGCCAACCCGTGACAATGATCAGCTTTATATTGCTGTTGATCCGGCCGTTAACAAGCTTGGACCTTGTTACTCACCCCAACTCCCCCCTGTTATTCCTGAGGGACTTGAAGATACGGACCTGGTATTGATCTCCCATGCCCACCTGGATCACTTTAAAGATGCCCTTCTATACTGTCTCTACCCACAAAGGCCGACGCTTGTTGAACGGATCATCAAACCCTTCAAACATTTAACCCGATATCTTTCTGGACAACCTGAGGTCGAAAGAACGCCAGCGGCCCCAATAAGAACTCGCCTGTGTTTTCCTGCAGGTTCTGAACAAATCGACACCCTATTCCAGCAAACCCTCAAAAATAATTGTCACGATGGAACATCTGTTGGCTTGGCAGCCGATGCTTTTGTGCCTTACACGATAAAAAGACCCGGCAGTGATGATGTCATTGCAACACTGGTCGCAATCCCAACCAAACACTGGGCAGGTACCAACCCATTAACCAACTTCCATAAAGCGCCCGGATTCGGTTACCTCTTGATGACTGAAAAAGAATGCATTTTTGATGCGGGCGATACCGGCTACTCCGGGGAGTTGTATGATGCCGTTGCAGCCATTGCAGCAACAAATCCGCATGCTGGGGGACCAAAATATGTGACAGCACTCTTCAGTCCGGCTGGTCCTGATTTTAAACGCAGGCATATGGAAAAAACCCATCAAGCCACCATTGATACGGCAAGATGTATCACGAAACTGCAGCTCATACCCTTTATCAAGAAACAGATCCGCAACGGCATAACCGACAAACAACAAATACTCCATGATTTCATGACACAGACAGAATGCCATTTCATTCACTGGGGCCACTACAAGCTTGGACCAATACACTTTGAAGACCCCTGGATTTGCTGGCTTCAACTAATCGCCAATGTCCTCGGTTCTGACTTTGACCTGCAGGCGATTGGCGAAGGAGCAACAGACATACAGGGCTTTATCAACAGTCCGGCATACCGTGCGACACTGGAGTCCGTGACAACACAAATTCAACAAGATCTTTCAGACATTAATGCTGCGTTTGGTACTCAAAATCTGGAGCCGTGGGATCAATCTGATATAGCCAAAATACTCATGAAAACCTTGTTCACACAGGTTGCCACAAATCATGAAACATCCTTTGGTCACCAACAACACTCTGATACCGCTCACTGGATCTGTGATCCTTCCAACAGCACCAGGTTTGAAAACCTGACGCCCCATAATCTGTCACGCTGGTTTTTTACACATCCGGATGATCGATCAGAAACGTTGTTTCATGAAATATTTCGGCATACTGGCAGCACCCAAAATGAAAGAGAGACTTCTGTAAGTGTCATCACTTCGCCACTCAACCAACCGACGCCAGCGCCTGACTTAAGCATCAGCGTTCATTGACTACCCATAAAAAAAGCTCTGGACATCTGACCAGAGCTTAAAAAAACACCAAACACACAAGGAGTAGAAGGAGTAGCCTTTTTGCCACTCACTTATACAGACAACGATTGTCGTAAAAAGTTCCAATGCATCTGAAAAAAATTTAACGACAGTTTTCATGCATTGGAAAAGGCATAAAAAAAGCCCCGGAGAATGGGGGATTCCTGCCGGGGCCAAGGTATTCACATTTTTGGGTAGAGTCGGGGCAGACACCTACCCAAATAAACCAACACAACACACAAGGAGCAGGTCGAAAAATTCCGTCTGCTTACTTACTCAGACACCGACCTAACCAAAAAGTTCCCGTTACTAACAAAAAATTTTTACTTTTTTTCACTGCTTCGATGATAACGGGAACAACTCCTTATTTATCAGTGAGTTAGTGTGCTTCATCCCAATTATCGCCGATGCCAACATCCACCAGCAGCGGAATCGCCAGTTCTGCGGCGGTCGACATATGTTCACGCAGGCCATCAACCACGGTCTCCAGACAACCCTCAGCGACCTCCAGTACCAGTTCATCGTGTACCTGCATAACCATCCGGGCATCCAGCCCTGACTCCGCCAGCCACTGATCCACACCGATCATGGCTTTCTTGATGATATCGGCGGCCGTACCCTGCATGGGGGCGTTGATGGCGGTTCGTTCTGCCGCCTGCTGACGCATCTTGTTGCGGGCATTGATCTCCGGCAGATGCAAACGTCGTCCAAACAGAGTTTCGACGTAACCCTGCTCATGCGCCTGTTTCCGTGTGCGCTCCATATAGTCCTTAACACCGGGGTAACGCTCAAAATAGAGATCAACGTATTCCTGTGCTGACTGACGGGAGATGCCCAGCTGTTTAGCCAGACCAAAGGCGGACATGCCGTAAATCAGTCCGAAGTTAATAGCCTTGGCGCTGCGACGCTGGTCGGCAGTGACGCTATCAAGTGGTACACCAAAGACTTCTGCGGCAGTTGCCTTGTGGACATCCAGCCCATGGGCAAAGGCATTGAGTAACCCTTCATCTTTGGAAAGGTGAGCCATGATGCGCAGTTCTATCTGGGAATAGTCAGCCGCAACCACCTTGTAGCCTTTCGGGGCAATGAATGCCTGGCGGATACGACGGCCTTCACCGGTTCGGACCGGGATATTCTGCAGATTGGGCTCTGAGGACGACAGTCGTCCGGTAGCCGTTACAGCCTGGTGATAGGACGTATGAATACGACCACTGACCGGATTCACCATCCGCGGCAGCTTATCGGTATAGGTTGATTTCAGTTTGCTGAGGCTGCGATGCTCCAGAATCAGGCGCGGCAGTTCGTGACTGAGCGCCAGCTCCTCCAGCACTTCTTCCGCTGTAGAAGGCTGTCCCTTGGGGGTTTTCTTGATAACCGGTAGTCCAAGCTTGTTAAACAGCAGTTCCTGCAGCTGCTTGGGTGAGCCCAGGTTAAATTCCTGCCCGGCAATATCAAAGGCTTCCCGTTCAAGTACCTGCAGGCGGTCTGCCAGTTCAATACTCTGTTCACCCAGCAAGTTGGCGTCTACCAGTGCACCGGTTCTTTCCATACGAGACAGAATGCTAACCAGCGGTAATTCAATACTTTCAAACACGGATTTCAGCGGCGCATCCGCTTCCAGCTTTGGCCACAGGGTCTGGTGCAGACGCAGGGTGATATCTGCATCTTCCGCCGCATAGGGGCCAGCCTGTTCCAGACTGATCTGGTTGAATGTCAGCTGTTTAGCACCCTTTCCGGCAATATCTTCGAAACTGACGGTACTTTCCCCGAGGTATTTCAGAGACAAGCTGTCCATATCGTGCCGGGTACCGGTGGAATCCAGTACATAGGATTCCAGCATGGTGTCGAAGGCAATACCGCGTAGCGTGATGTCGTAGCGGGCCAGCACGCTTTTGTCGTACTTCAGGTTCTGGCCAACTTTCAGGTGTTTCTCACTTTCCAGCAAAGGCTTCAGGGCACCGAGCACATAATCCCGCTCCAACTGGACAGGTGCATCCAGGTAATCATGGGCAAACGGTACGTAAGCTGCCTTGCCGGGTTCTACGGAGAACGACACACCGACCAGCTCTGCCTGCATGTAATCGAGACTGGTGGTTTCCGTGTCAAAGGCAAAGAGTGGTGCCTGCTTCAGCTGATCCATCCAACGGATGAAATCCGCTTCTGTCAGCACGGTTTCATAGACCCGCTCAACAGCCGCTGGTGCGCTGGCCGGTTCAGCACCCGTCTCTTCATCGCCTTCTTTTTGAAGCTGATTGATCCAGCCTTTGAATTCCAGTTCCTGAAACCAGTGCAGCAACGTTTCCCGATCCGGATTTCCATTACGCAGATCGCTTAATGTCAGACTGAGTTCTACATCGGTCTTGATGGTTGCCAGCTCGTAGGACAGGAATGCCTGCTCCCGGTTGTCCTCGAGTTTTTTCGGCATGGTCTTGGCGCCACGGAAGGTGAGGGTGGGCACCTTGTCCAAATTAGCGTAGATCGACTCAAGTCCACCCAGGTTCTGCAGCAACGCCAGCGCTGTTTTTTCGCCTACACCGGGCACGCCGGGGATGTTATCGACCTTGTCACCCATCAGCGCAAGAAAATCGATAATCAGTTCCGGGCCTATGCCGAATTTGTTCTGTACGCCAGGGATATCCATAACGGTATCCGTCATGGTATTCACCAGGGTGACGTGCTGGTTGACCAGCTGTGCCATGTCCTTGTCGCCGGTAGACACCACACAATCTTTGCCGGCCTCAGTCGCCATCGCAGCGAGTGTGCCGATCACGTCATCCGCCTCAACCCCTTCAATCACCAGCAATGGCAGCCCCATGGCACGGATCACCGCATGCAGTGGTTCGATCTGGCAGCGCAGGTCATCGGGCATGGGTGGGCGATGAGCCTTGTACTCGGGGTAAATATCATCCCGGAAGGTTTTACCCTTGGCGTCGAAGACCACCACCACCTCGCTGTCCGGATAATCTGACTGCATCCGGCGCAGCATATTCACCACACCCTTGATGGCGCCGGTCGGCTGCCCTTTGGAACTGACCAGCGGGGGCAGGGCATGAAACGCCCGGTAGAGGTAGGAGGAACCATCTACCAGAACCAGGGGGGCGGAAGTGTTTGCTGCAGGCATCAGTAACGTTTCGACTCAGTTGTTGACAGGTTATCGCGGGATTTTCACGCGCCTGCCCTGATAATTTGCCACCGGGGCGGGTAGACTATGCGCGCTCATTTTCTGCGACAGACGACTATTCTAACGCAACCACCCGGGGTGTCAGCCCGGGATATGTGAGGCTTGCCATGAAATTGCTAACCCGCCTGTTACCGCTGCTGGCTGCCGCCGGTATTGTCGCTGGCTGTAATACCCTGGAATCTACGCCACAAACTGCCGCAGAACCTGCCAGCCAACCCATGCCTGAAACCGTTGAACCCATGGATGAAACGGCCAGAATTCTCGCGGAGGCGGTACGTGACGGCACCCTCAATCTCGACAGCAGGAACCTGCCGGAAGGGACCGATGTGGTGATCCGCTCCGGTGAGAAAAAGAAAATCCAGGAATTCCGGATCAACGGCTTTCTTTACGCCATCAAGGTAACGCCAAAAGCTGGCAAGCCTTACTTCCTGATCGCTGTGGATAACCTGGGCAATTTTATCCGGGCCGATCAGCCGCAGATACTGATACCCTCATGGCGCATCCTGGAGTGGTAACAGGCGGTTACCCAAAAAAACAAAACAGCATGTCATGATGCCGTTACCTGCCAAAATTCTGCAGGGCGACAGTTATTACATTTACAAAAAAACATAATTGTCGCCGCACTTTTTACGCCATACATTCTTTTATGCTTACATTTTTGTCCGTTTGGATTTCCGCTCATCCCGTGAGCGCTTATTGCAGTCTGCATTGATGGATTTTATACCCATCGTTTTGCTAACGACGGTAAGTATCAGGACATAAACAATCTCATATTTTAGCGTCTACAGCCCGCAGGGCCTTGGCTGATACACTTAGAAAACCTTGGCCTGGGTACTTATAAATTCTTGCAGTTCCTTTTCATTCGATGATCCTTATCGTAGTTAGAAATCACACTGGGTATTAAACACATTTCAAGTATGGATAAAATAATACCTGTCTGAATAATACCTTGAATGCATTAACGGGACAGCAACTACTCAATACACAATAATACTTTATAGCTCAACAAAAAAAATGTCTGGCCTTCTATCATCATCTTCAGATGTTATAAACACAATCATTATTCGTTATTCATAATAAAACAAACATGATAGTGACAGCCCAACTAATCCTTTCTTTCGTTGTCAGAGGTCATGTTCATTACGAACATTTGAATTATTTTCATCATTGATACAAACCGGAGGGTTAATAATCATGACTTCCCCAGTAACGAAAGCCACACCGACATCGACTGCTCATTCACAAGCACATGTGCAGCATAAACCGTCTACCAGTATTTCAATCCCCCCAGAGGAGGTAAAAAAACAGATAAGCCCGACGCTTCACACAGTCACTGCTGATACGATTACGGTAGGTGAACGTAAGGTCAGATTTGAAACGATTCAGACCATCGCCGAAATGGATTCGGATTCAAATGGCACTAGTGGCACTAGTGGTGACGATGAAAACTTGCCTGAAATTGAACTTTTACCGGTACCCCTCGCAGGGCATTCAAATGACACTGTTAGTGACGATGATAACTTGCCTGAAACAGATAGTCAGCTGTCACCAGGTCAGGATGAAGCTGCAGCTGCTAACGAAACTTCTCAGGCTGCACCTTCGAAAAGAGCCAAAGCTTGCAAAATCCTAGGCGCTATTTTGTTCAATGCAGTGCCTCAAGGCATCATAATAGCAGTTAAACCATTTCTGGAAGATCCAGATAAATTTGATGATGCTGGTACTCATGCAGGGGTATTAATTGGCACATCTTTATTGACCATACTATACATAAATAAAAACAAGATTGCTGATTGTATCTGTAGAACTGAACAAACACCTTCAAGATTAGCTGATACAGAAACAAGAGAAACAGAAGCAGCTCCAAAAGCAGCTCCACTCGCAAAAGCAGAATCACTATCAGAAGAAGAATCACCACTAATAAAAGAAACTGAACTATAAAAACTACGCCGGTCTTTTTAGTTGATATTTGTAAATAAATGTCAGCGGAAATACCGGCTTTTTAATCCATGAGCAAATATTAAGATCCGATAAAAATCACGAACCTGCAACTGTAGTAATTCACGTGATACACCCATTGCAATTTCTAACTGCAGTTATAACTGCCCACGATCTGGAACATAGACTATAAAGGCGACCAGATTGACTTTGAACAGGCAGGCCTGTGGCCTGATTCACGTAGTTCGATTCGCTCGCGAGCAGACGTTCTACCGGCAGAGAGTGTCGGCGTCCTTCGGAAACCGACCTATGAAGGAAACCTGCAAATTTCTGCAAGCAATGCAGCACAGGCAACCGAGGATTAAACCGTAGCTGGAAAAGCGATGGGTATTATATGGCTACGGTCATGTTTTTATGAAATGGGTATCTTTATCCCATTGTGTTATCGGCATTGTGACGGGAACACACCAGATACATCACGATAATCATCTGGCGTTATGGCAGACCTTGAGCATTCATCGAAGCGGAATGTCACGTACATCAAGGGTTTCAGCAAATTGTGCGAATAGCTGGCACCGCCGCCATCAGCATAGGGAATCTGAACCGCGCATTTTCCCACGACAATGCATGTATGCTGACGAAGCCGGTCATTTTTTATGGTCGACACAACGTCCGGTAATGTTACCATCCCCGGTTCACAAGAGAGCGATGGTGTAACCCTGTTACACCCAAAGAGATAAGGCCTCGGAGTAACAATGTCGGTATATACCCTGCTGGAACAACAGGATATTGAGGTTTTTCTTGCCGGTTATGACCAGGGAGAGCTGGTCGATTTCCGGGGAATTGAGGCAGGGGTCGAAAACTCCAACTACTTCGTAAATACACAGGTTGCCGGAGAACCCGATGTCCGGCAGTTTGTGCTGACGCTATTCGAATATCAGCCCCGGGAGCAACTACCGTTTTTCATTGATTTCATGACACTGCTGGCCGACAACGGCCTGCCGGTTCCCGCCCCCGTCCGCAACAGACAAGATGAAGCCCTGCTGACACTGAAAGGTAAACCCTGCCTGCTACAACCGCGAATGCCCGGGGAGCATCTGGAAAAGCAGGACATCACCGCCCCGAAATGTTTCACCATCGGCCGCTACCTGGCGAGTATTCACCGGATGGGGCAAGCAGCCGCCATATCCCAGGAAAACCTGCGCGGTATGCCCTGGATACAGGCGCAGGTGGATCGGCTGAAGCCATTACTTTCCGAGGCTGAGTGCGAATACCTGACCGGGCAGTGGCAGGAAATTTCGAAAGCATTGAAGCAGTTCGGCAACCTGCCTGAAGGCCTCATTCATGGGGATCTGTTCTTCGATAACGTGTTGTTTGATAACAGCGGAGTCAGCGGCATTATCGACTTTTTCCAGTCCTGCCGTGACTGGCTGATCTACGATGTCTCCGTCGCTGTGAACGACTGGTGCCTGAATGACGACCTGACGCTGAATGCTGAAAAGACCGAAGCCTTCCTGGATGGCTACCAGTCTGTACGACTGTTTACGCCGGAAGAAAAACAGGCCTGGCCGGTCATTCAGCGTTTATCCTGCCTGCGGTTCTGGTTATCCCGACTGGTGACGTTTGTGCACCCGGAAGACCATCATGACAGTTACCAGAATGACGCCGCGGTAAGAAACTTTCTTGATCCGGAAAAGTTCCGGGCAATGCTCGCATTACGAGCAGACAAGGCGCAGCCCATCTCTGACTAAGCATTACGTGTGCGGCAAATATGAATGTCCGCCAATTCCCTGTGGCGGACAGATCACACCTCTTACTGTGCAGTGACTGCAGTCTTTGTCAGAAGGCCAATATCAGTGTGATGCAGCATTTTCCCGAAAGGCTCTGCAGCACCTTCAGGGCCGAAGGCAATGACCGGCACCGGAGTGCTGGTATGGGTACCGGTGCCCCAGATCACGTTCTGGTCCTGTGCAACCGCACGGCCAAGCAGGTCGTGACGAATCTCTTCGCCGTAGACATAGAAGGCCCTGAAATCACGAACTTTCGGGAATTTATCCGTATCCAGGTACTTGTGGCCCGCCACCCGGAAAGGGTTGTTTTCGCTGGCCAGAATATCCCTGGCCTGCTCAACCGTGATCTTGAACTCGCTGTTGGCATTAACGATGTTCACCAGATCTTCAGCGGTTTTATCGGTCCTGGAAAACGCTGAGAACATATTCGGGTAGCTCATCTTCTGGTCGTACAGACGATCCAGAATTTCAAAGTTGCCGAAGTTGAAATTTGGTTTATAAGCCTGCTCTGCAAAGGCTTCACCATTCAGCGACTCCGGCGCAGGAATGTTGGCGCGCGTGTAGGAGAAACCAAATCCACCGGTTTCATGGTCTGCCGTGATGACAACCAGCGTATCGTTACGGTCTTTAACCCAGTCGTAGACATAGCCGATCGCTTCATCAAACTTCAGCATTTCATGGAGCATGGTGCCGGCATCGTTATCGTGACCCGCCCAGTCAATACGACCGCCTTCGATCATCAGGAAAAAGCCATCAGGATCCCGGGACAAGATATCCAGCGCTTTCGCTGTCATTTCCTTCAGGGTGGGTTCCGTGCGACCGGGGTCATTCCTGTGGTGCGTATGCTCGATGCCATCGGCCATACCGGAATACGCAAACAGACCCAGGAGTTTACCGTTGTCAGCCGCTTCGAATTCACTGCGCGTCAGGGCGACCTGGTAGCCGGCATGTTCTGCATCGAGCAACAGATTTTTGTCGTCTTTACGCTTGGATTTGATCCTGACTGTACCGTCAGTACGCTCGGTCAGTTGCTGATATAAATCCCCCCTGTCGTTGACGCGCTTCGGAATCCAGTGGCGAAGTCCGCCGGAAAGCATGACATCCACCCCGGTTGCCAGCATATCTTCAGCAATCTGGTTTTCCAGGGAACGGTGGGGGCGATGGGCTGCAAAGGAAGCCGGTGTTGCATGGGTCAAACGGGTATCTGACACCAGTCCGGTGGCTTTGCCCGCTTTTTTGGCGCTTTCCAGTACCGTTTCCGCGGGATTGCCCAGGGCATCAAGCCCTACCGATTCAGAGGGAGAGGGCTCACCCGTTGCCAGCTGGGAGGCGGAACTGGCCGAGTCCACCACGATATTGTACGCAGGATTATGTTGCGACATGCCAACGACACCGGCATTCATAAACCTTGCCATACCCGTGGGTTCGCCCTTGTAGATTGAGCCTGGCGCATTCGTGGCATATTCCTGTAACAGGCCCACTTGTTGTGGCCCCATGCCGTCACCAATCATCATGATGACATTCTTGACTTCTGGCTTGGCGGCAGCGACCTGCTGATCGGTTGACTGGCATCCCGCCATAAGGACGGCGGAGGATAACACGCCGAAAATAATGGAACGTTTGAATGGTGTTTTCATGAGCAGTCTTTAGTTGTTTTATGATGTGTGGCTGATCGTAAAGTCCGTTTATGAACACTCGCGGTCAGTTTGATGACTGTTCCATGACAAAACACCGATGCTGCGCACACGCGTTTTTATCACAGAAAAAACCAAGGCTGTCGGAGCCATCTGCTCGTCCATTGTTGTATTCACGCTTCAGAAAGACGTCGTCTTTCATGCGTCATTGAGCAGATAGCGGGCAATGCTAACACGACATTCCGCCTGCACTTCAAGTGCGGTGCCAATTATCAAAACGACCGCAACGTTCGAGACGAGCACAGCAATTACCTTGCCATGCGGCTGGTCACATGGGTAGCAGCCAACCACTAGCACACTGTTTCGCCAGTAATGACCAGAATCGTTCAGCACCAGCATGCAGCCTGACATCATTGCGGTACAACACCACATCCACGGCAATACACCATTCTTCTCCGCCTAATGGTTGAAGTTGTCCAGAACGTAACTCGTCCGTGATCGCATAATCCGGCAGCCAGGCAATGCCTTTGCCGCGCAACGCCATCACCTTCAGCAAATCCGTCAATGACGATTCCATGACCGAGCGGAACTGCAGGCTATCCGCACTTTTTTTCAGCAGGGTATTCACCCGACGCCCCATATGTGAGCCCGGACTGTAACGCAGCAATGGCAATGGCTGTCCTGCTTCCAGTTGGAACAGGGATTTTCCATCCGGATCACTGGCACACACCGGGCGCATCCACGTCTTGCCCAGCGGCAAACTGGCAAAGGGCGGCTGCATCAGGGCATCGATATCAAACCCCAGCAGGAAATCACAACGTCCCTGTTGCAGGGCTTCCACGGCCAGATCCATATCAATGCTTTCAACCCGGCTGCGTGTAGCAACATCAAATTTGCCCATATGTTCGAGCAGGTTGGGTAACTGGGAAAGGGACAGGGAATGGGAAGCGGCAAAATCAATGGGCTGGCTGCCGGGTTCATCCAGGCCATGAATCTGGTTGAGGCCTTCTTCCATCTGGCGGAGCAGGTTGCGGGCCGTGGTCCGGAACAACCGTCCCTGTGGCGTCAGGCTGACCGGGGTCGTTCCACGGTCTATGAGCTCTATACCGGTCGCCTGTTCCAGTGACCGGATACGGCGTCCGAACGCAGGCTGCGTCACATTGCGCTGGGCCGCCGCACGGGAAAAGTTCCGCAGGTCAGCCAGCGCCAGGAAATCCTCAAGCCATTTCGTTTCGAGATTCATGCCGTCACTCAATATACGCCCGAATGGGGAAAGATTGGGTGTGGCAGAGTATTCCAGACTCTCCTCAGGCCGCCAATGCGGGACTATCGTAATACCAATGTACGCAGGCATCTGCCAGTAGCGCCGTCGCATCCAGGCAGAACTCCGGTTGTTCCATCGTCAGGCGGGCCAGCCCGACCGGGATTTCCGTACAACCCAGGATCACCGCTTCAGCCCCCTGATCTTTTAAATCGGCGAAAATAGCTTCCATCATTGCCGTACCTTCCGCCATTCTGCCAGCCTTGATGGCATAGATCGCCGCCATCATACGTTCCTGCGCCAGGGCATCAGGTAATAACGTCTGACCACCCATCGCCTCGATCCGGGACTGATACAAACCCGCAGCGACAGTCGCAGACGTTGCCATGACGCCAATCCGAGTCAGGTTCCGCAGCTGAATCTCTGCCATGACACAATCCAGAATACTGATCATGGCAACCCGGGTTTCAGCCTGCAGGCGCTCAAACCAGAAATGGGCGGTATTACAGGGAATCACAACACAGGTTGCGCCGCTATCCTCCAGCCGGTGCAGGCCATCGAGCATAGCGGGGAAGGGGTCTTCACTCCCTTTCAGAATACAGGCGCTCCGATCCGGGATCTGCGGCACATTATGAACCAGCATGGGAATATGCTCCTGGTCAGATCCCACGCCACAGCGCAGTACCACTTTTTGCATGAAATCGATGGTTGCCAGAGGCCCCATGCCTCCCAGAATACCGAGCATTGTCCTGTTCTCCCGCCAAGGCACACGCAGCCGGGTCAGTGATTGGCCTGCGCCGTGAGTGTTTGACGTTATGATTCCCTGCCCGGCTGCCCGTGTGAAATGCCCAAAAAGAAAGACCAATGCCGGAACGGCAATCAGATCGTGACCAGAAGTGATAACAGACAAAAAAAAAACCTGCCTTATCGGCAGGTTTGTGGTGACAGGAGTGCCTTGAGCGTTCCAGCGCTCAGCTTACCCCTAATGATCATGCCCATGATCGTGATCATCATGCTTTTTCATGCGCTTCTTATGGCTACCTGCACGCTCATGGTTATGACCATCATGGTCTCCGGCCTTGGCGCGGCGTTTTGCCTTGATTTTTTCGCGCTGCTCCGGGGTCAGGCTTTTCCACCAGGCCCGACGCTGCTCCGGCGTCATGCTCTTCAGTTGTTCTTTGGTGACACGCTGGCCACTGTTGTGGTCTGCTTCCTGTGCCATTGTTTCAGAACCAAACAGCATAAAAACTGCCAGAACCATTGCAAACGACAACCCCTTGCCCATCATGATGACACTCCCTGTCCGTTCGTCTTTTTTATGATAGTTGCAAACACACCGGTTAAATCGCTTAATCCAGGCTAATGCAGCGTGTCTGCTCTTTCACCAGAGGCGGGGGCAACGGCATAGCATTCCCCTTGTTTTCCGCCAGTTTCTGCCCGGCCATACGGTTTGCCGCCAGAAAGCGGGCTTGTTGTTCATCATCTGCTTCAACAACCAGTACTTCACAGCAGTATTCCTGCCAGACACTATCTGATTCGTTAACCGGTTCAATACGATATTTTGGCATGTGAAAATCCTTTTTTTGCTTTCGTTATTCTCAATGACTGCAATCGATCTTATCCAGCGATCAATGTATACACTCTATCATTAACCTTCTGATATTTAAGCCAATTTTACAACTCAATCTAAAATAAAGCTTTTTAATAAACAGTGAACTTTCGTCAACAAAACGCATCAAAATATTATGATCAAAGTTTAAAACGAATGAAGCAGCGGACATAACATGGAAGTTGAAGTTGTCTCACCATCAAATCCAAACCATATAAGCACTGGTTCATCAAGTAGCCAGCCTTCAAGCTTTAATGGCCATAATGTAAGCCAGACAACTGAAACCGAACCCAAGGTTGCCCGGTCATGCCTGGAAAAAACGGTTAAATGCGTTATAAGATCTTTATTTGATTTCATCATTACCGTTTTCAATATCACTTTTACCATTCTAATTTCTGCCCCACTGATCGTCGCCGGTGGTATTTATGGGTTAAGACTGGTGGCTGAATTTGCTTACAACCGCTACCTGCATTACGAAAAACACCATGTAGGAGAGCTTGCAATACAAAGAAAGAATCTACATAAAAAACAAAAAGAAAATGCAGAAAGCATCAAGGAT
Organism: Kistimonas ophiarachnellae; assembly: GCF_057552235.1. Taxonomy (NCBI): domain Bacteria; kingdom Pseudomonadati; phylum Pseudomonadota; class Gammaproteobacteria; order Oceanospirillales; family Endozoicomonadaceae; genus Kistimonas; species Kistimonas ophiarachnellae. Next base: position 90,764 of record NZ_BAAJPA010000003.1, read on the forward strand.
GCCTTACAAACACACCTTGAAAAACTACAGGCATTAAATGTGCCTGAGAGCTCAACCGCGCAAGTTAGCGAATTACTCCTGCCTGCAGAGAATGATCCAATCCGGATAGCAATCGACAGGGCTTACAATCAACATGAATTACAGTTCAACGAAGCCAAAGACCTTAGGGATAATGTGAAACATGCAAAAATGAAGTTGGATGAACTAAAGACAAAAGCTGAAGGTTACTTCAATGAATCTGATCAAGCCGCCAAAGACGTTAATACTGCTTTGGAGAACAGTGGTCAGTCCCTGGAACAAGCAATGCCATCCAGAGATAAATTGAAACAATATATACACTACACACAAGAAAAACTTGCGCTTATTGATGAAGAGTTACAAGAACTGAATTCAATCGTGGATGGTCGAGTTTGCCAAGCCTGCTGCCCGACCTGTAATTCCTGTATAGCCGAAAGTTTGCCCAGCTCACTCCGGGCAGCCCTCATCACGTTGGTTTCTTTACCTTATTTGATCCCTTGTGGCGTTATTATGGGGGCCGTAAATACTGTTCGGTTAGTCGCTGAAGTCACCTGGATTACCTGTCCTTCCAAAGTACGTGAAAACCAAAAGAGCGAAGCCGATCAAGAGGAAGAGCAAGAAGAAAGAAGCAAGTTCCCATGGCAATCCCCTTTCCCGTTTGGGGATGGTAAAAGCATTAACCAATGCTGCCCTGTCTAATGCGCAGGCAACGTTAGCGTATTAATGCTATCCCTTGTTGTCTGCAAACGCTTTCTGAAACACACCCTAACACCATGAAAACAGAAAATGTTATAATGTATCACTTTTGATATTCGTGGAATCAACTCGCTTGCAAACTACCGAAAACACTTGTTGTGAGCATAATCATGATCGCTGTATCGCCAGTGCGCTTTATCAGGCAGAAAAACTCTGCCAGAAGCAGGGCGCACGCCTGACACCACTCCGGCGTCAGGTGCTGGAACTGGTCTGGCAGAGCCACAAGCCGGTCGGTGCTTATGACATCCTGGCGATGCTCTCTCAAACACAGGAGCGCACCGCGGCACCTCCCACTGTTTACCGGGCACTGGATTTTCTTCAGTCCCAGGGGCTTGTCCATCGGATTGCCTCACTGAACGCCTATATCGGCTGTCCCCATCCCGAGCAGCCCCATGAGAGTTCGTTCCTGATCTGTGAACAGTGCCGCACCACCGTTGAACTGGATAATGCCGTGATCAACACCGCTATCGCACAGGCTGCCGATACCAGCGGTTTTCTGGTCAACCACTCCAATATCGAACTGACCGGACTGTGCCCCAACTGTCGGAAACCGGATTAATGAACAACCCGTTACTGCAGCTGAAAAACGCCAGTGTCTGTTTCCAGGGCCGTACGGTGCTGGACGCGATCGACCTGGGTCTCAACCGGGGCGAGATCGTCACCCTGATCGGCCCCAATGGCGCGGGCAAGACCACCATGGTTCGTGTCGTACTCGGTCTTCTGAAACCCGATACCGGTCAGCGAACCCTGACCCCTGGCATTACTATTGGCTACATGCCACAAAAGTTGCATGTGGAACCCTCCATGCCACTGTCAGTCCGACGGTTCCTGGCGCTGGCCGGTGCTGACAGGAAAAGCATCGGTACAGCACTGGCAAAGACCGGCGTACCCCATGTCAGCGAAAGCCCCCTGCAAACCCTCTCAGGCGGCGAAATGCAGCGGGTATTACTGGCCCGCGCCCTGTTGCGAAAACCCGACCTTCTGGTGCTGGATGAGCCGGTACAGGGCGTTGATGTGAATGGTCAGAGAGAGCTGTATCACCTGATCGGCCAGCTTCGGGATGAAACCGGCTGCGGCGTACTGATGGTCTCCCACGACCTCCATCTGGTCATGGCGGCCACCGACCGGGTGATCTGCCTGAACAGCCATGTCTGCTGCTCCGGCCACCCGCAGCAGGTCAGCCGTCACCCGGCCTACCTGAAACTCTTTGGCGGGGAATCGGAAGAACTGGCCGTCTACAGCCATCACCATGACCACCAGCACGGTTCCTGCGGCGAAATAATCCCGGAATCCTCAACGGACGCATCCACAACTACCGAACACACACGGACGCAAAAACATGCCGGATTTTCTGCTTAACGCCCTGCTGGCCGGACTGGGCGTCGCCCTGGTCGCGGGTCCACTCGGGGCGTTTGTCGTATGGCGAAGGATGGCCTATTTTGGCGATACCCTGTCCCACTCAGCCCTGTTTGGCGTTGCCCTCGGGCTGCTGCTCGATATCAACCTGAACATTGCTGTCATGGTCTGCTGTGTCGTGCTGGCCCTGTTCCTGGTCGCCTTGCAGCAAAAACGTTTCATTGCGACGGACACCCTGCTGGGTATACTGGCGCACAGTGCACTCAGCCTGGGGCTGGTTGCCGTCAGTTTCATGGACAATGTCCGTATCGACCTGATGGCTTACCTGTTTGGTGACCTGCTGGCCGTTGGCACCGAAGACCTGTTCTGGATCTACGGCGGTGGCGCGCTGGTCATGACACTGCTGCTGTGGCTCTGGAGGCCTCTGCTTGCCATCACTGTTCACGAAGAGCTGGCGGAGGTTGAGGGCATTCCCGTTCGTAAAGTGCGACTGGCTCTGATGGTACTGATTGCCCTGGTCATTGCCGTCGCCATGAAAATTGTCGGTGTTCTGCTGATTACCGCCATGTTGATTATTCCTGCAGCCACGGCCCAGCGCCTGGCACGCACGCCCGAACAGATGGCCATCGGCGCCAGTCTGTGTGGCATGCTGGCAGTTCTGGGTGGTCTGGCGCTTTCCTGGTATCAGGACACACCGGCCGGTCCCTCGGTAGTGGTCTGCAGCACCCTGCTATTCCTGCTGACGCTGGCTTTACCGCAACGTCGTTAACTGTGATCAGGATTTTCACCATGAACGATACGCTGAGAACGATTTTAGAAAACCGCTACACCACCAAGGTCTTCGACCCGGACTGGCCGGCTGACGAGCAGAAAATTCAGACGCTGATTGAAACACTGCGTTTAGCGCCTTCTTCTATCAACAGCCAGCCCTGGCACTTCTTTGTGATTTCCAATCCGGACGAACGGGCGAGACTGGCGGAATCCGCCTGGGATAACAACAAGCCCAAGTTCTGCGATGCATCGCACCTGTTTGTGTTCTGCGCGAAAACCCAGTTCGATGAAAACGATGTCCATGCCATTGAAGAACTGACAGCCGGTGTTCGTGGTATGGAAATCAACGAAGAACGGCTGAACATGCTCACCAGTTTTGTCTCCGGCAAACCCTCGGAAGAGCGCAGCCAATGGCTTAAACAGCAGGTTTATCTGGCCTTTGGCCAATTCCTGTTATCCTGCGCGATCCTTGATCTGGATGCCTGCCCGATGGAAGGTTTCAGTACCGAAATGCTGGATGAACTGATGGGGTTGAAAGCGCGCGGGCTGACCAGTGTTGTGCTGGGACTTGTGGGCAATCATGCAGAAGGGGACTTCAATCATCCCTCCCAGGCTCCTAAAGTTCGATTCCCGAAAGAACAGGTTGTGACCGAAATCCGCTAACAGTCACACTTAAAAACCACGATCGACCGTTTGCAGATTCTTCGCCAGCTGAGCGGCCACCAGAGGGGGACGGATAAAACCATGATAATCCCCCTTTGGATTGACCAGCACCACATTCGCGCTGTGCTCAACCAGATAGTCATCTTTTGATGTATCACCCACCGGGGTAAAAGCCACATTTAACTGCCGCGTCAGTTCATAGATGTTGGCCATATCTCCGGTAACACCCACAAAATCCCGATTGAAGAAGGGTACATAATTCGCCAGCTTAGCCGGATTATCCCGCTGGGGATCGACGGTCACCATCACCACTTTGAAGCGTTTGCCCAACTCTCCGTTCAGTTCCTGAAGTTCCAGACTCAGTTCATTTAATTTAGCCAGCGTCGTCGGACAGACATCCGGGCAGAACGTGAAGCCGAAATAGAGCAACGTCCAGTGGTCTTTCATGTTATCCACAGAGAAGGATTGATTCTCATGATTGACCAGTGGCGCCATGGAAAAGGTGCGGGGCGTTTCAAAGATAAAAACACCCTCATCACGCAACTTTTCCCTGTCGAGCAGCGGGGACTGCGTAAATTTGTTGAATGTCAGCCCCAGAATGACCGCTACAACCGCCAGCAGGGCAAACACTGTCATTCGGACTGATTTCGTCATGGCATCCTCACAACGGCAAATAGTGATCCACCAGCAACACTACAAACAGTAGCATCAGATAGGTGATGGAGTAGTGGAATGTCTTGATGGCGGCATGCTTGCGCGTTCCGCGATACAGAACCGTCGCCCAATACATGAAACGCAGTCCAAGGACGGTTGCACCGGTCAGGTAAATCAAACCGCTCATTCCGGTCAGGAAGGGCAGCAGGCTAACCAGGAGCATCACAATGGTGTAAAGCATAATATGCAGCTTGGTGTACTGCTCACCATGGGTGACCGGCAGCATCGGGATATCCGCCTTGGCGTATTCATCTTTGCGGTGAATGGCCAGCGCCCAGAAGTGTGGTGGTGTCCAGGCAAAGATAATCAATACCAGCAGCAGTGCATTACCATCGAAAGTTCCGGTCACTGCTGTCCAGCCCAGCAGAGGAGGGGCGGCGCCGGCAATCCCGCCAATCACGATATTCTGAGGTGTAGCACGCTTGAGTATCGAGGTATAGATCACCGCGTAACCCACCAGTGACGCGAGGGTTAACCAGGCTGTCAGCGCATTTACCATGGTGATCAGAACAGCCATACCCAGCACGCCGATAACCAACGCAAAGGTCAGCGCTGCGGCAGGCTCCACTTTACCCGTCGCTACCGGGCGTTTGTGGGTTCGCGCCATCAACAGATCAATACGGCGGTCAACGATATGGTTGATCACCGCGGCGGACGCGGCACATAACCCAATACCCACATTGCCAAACAGCAGAATATCCAGCGGCACCATGCCCGATGTTGCGAGGCACATACCAATCACCGCCGTCAGCAGCATCAGTGCGACAACTTTCGGTTTGCACAGTTCCAGGTAGTCACGCCAGCCAGCCGGTTGGGCTGCCAGCTCAAGTTTGTTTGTCGTCATAACATCCCCTTTCTTATAGTCACTTCCATGCCATTTTTGTAAGGAATATTGCCGAATTTCTCTTCCTCTCAACTAAACGACTGTGTTGCGATTCACGGCAGAGAGCCGGTAATTAAAGGCGATAATCGTCGCCAGAAGAAATGCGCCGCCCAGGTTATGGGCTACAGCAACGGGCAGCGGTAGATAAAACAGAATATTACTGATCCCCAAAGCCACCTGTACGCCAAGCGCAATAGTGACCAGCGCAGTTAAGAACGGCAGACTTTTATCATTCATGGGATTCCTGCGCAGCCATAAAAATGCCGCAGCAATCATCAGCAGCACAATCACCGTCGTTGCTACGGCGCCTATCCTGTGGACAAAATGAATCGCTGTACGGGCTGCACTGTCCATCTGCCCGCCCAGATAATTCGGACCAATCGACTGAGCGAGGTCAAAACCTTCCGCAAAATCCAGCTCCGGCAGCCAGACACCATGACAGGTGGGAAAATCCGGACAGGCCAGCGCCGCATAATTGGAGCTGGTCCACCCTCCAAGAAAGATCTGAACAATCACCACCAGTAGTGCCACACCACCCAACCGTTTCAGTGTGGTGACGGGTGGGCCTGACAAGGTTTTCGCCGAAAGAGGGCTGAGCCGCAACGTCAACAGCATTAACAGACTTAGCGTGGCAAACCCACCCAGCAAATGGGCGGTGACAACCTGCGGCCAGAGTTTCAGGGTGACCGTCCACATACCAAACAACGCCTGACAGATAATCAATCCCAGGATAAACAGGGGCAGTTTCAATGGAAGACGCTGTTCTATGGGTTGTTTCCGGACCCGCCAGGCAAACACTGCAATAGCAGCAACCAGCAGCAACAATGTGCCAGCCACATAACGGTGAATCATCTCCGCCCAGCCTTTAAAGATATCCACGGGATCATCTGGAAAGCGAGCTTGTGCGGTAGCAATTTCGTGCGCTTCGTCAGGCACGGTGAGGAAACCATAACAACCGGGCCAGTCAGGACAACCGAGTCCTGCATGCACCAGCCGTGTCCAGGCCCCCAGACCAACGACGACAACGGACAGACAGGTGGCGACAAGCGATAAGATAAACAGACGTCGCTGCTGTGGAGCTACTGTCATATGGCATTCTCCCTGGTCTCGACTGCGTATCCTTCGCAGTTACACCGATTGTTATAGTTGCTTTTAGCGTGTAACGGATGCCGGACTGCCTTTACGACATAGTTCTTCTATTCTTCAGCCAATCTTGCTGGCCTTCAACAGTTTTTCGAGATCTTTGAGTATCTGTTTGCCCGTATGGTCTGGTCCATAGTGCATCATGATGTTGCCCAGTGGATCCACCAGCAGAATCGGATTCTCACCAGTGACGGAAGCAGGCAATTGCTTTTTAACCGCTGCCAGATCTGCTTTCAGTGTTTTCAAACCCGGATGTTCACGCTTCTGCTCATCCGATAAAGCAATCCCTTCACCAATCAGGTACCGGTTCATACGGGTCACATTTCGCCCCAGAGCAATATGTACCTGTCGACTGAGATAAAGGGCATTAGCACAGGATTCAGTACAGTCGCTGCCTGCAAGAATAAGCATCCCCCATTCACCATCAAGCGACTCAACATCCAGCAAATGGCCTGTTTCATCCTGCGCTGCCATTGCACTGAGGTTCACAGGAGGCATGATTAACTCACCATTATTGACGCGCCCGCTTGGCAACCAGACACCGGCGTAATACATCCAGGTTGCCAGCACCATTAATGTAACAGGCAGCATCAGGATAAATAACGCCTGTAGCCGCCCGCGATTACCGGTTGGCTGCTGCTCGGTCGTCGAAACCATGGGCTGTTCAGTGTCCTTTGTCATGTGTGCGTCCTGCCGTTTTGAGGTAATAACCGCCAATCCCCAGCATCACCAGCGCCATCAGGAACCACTGAATGGCGTATCCCAGATGCTTGCCGGGTTGCATGTTGATCGGGTGAAAATCACGGGTGAGGCTGCCGGGCTGCTGTTCATCCAGCACCATAAACCAGGCTTCCGGCACGGCCTTGAGAGCTTCTCCCATCCGCTGGATATCCAGCGCCTGAATGACTTTGGGCCAACTGTCTGCCCAGTGATCCTCGCCCAGTAAAAACGCCTTTCCAGCAGGCTGCCAGGCAAGACCATCAAGGACATTATTGCCCTGTATACGAGGAATCATGGGAATCTGCGTTTTATCCGGACTACCTGCCAGCCAGCCGCGAATAACCAGCATCAACTGTCCGCCATGGGTCATAAACGGGGTGATCACATGATAGCCGGAACGTCCCAGGTGAATCCGGTTATCCAGCAAAAAGGTCTGATCGTCCAGGTAACGGCCTTCAGCCTGTAGACGGTAAAAACGGGGATCATCCAGCGTTCGGAGGGTGCCGGGGGAATGAAGCTCTGATTGCTGGCGCGCCGCCAGCTGCGCTTCCAGATCCAGCTTTTCCTGATAGCGGCTCAACTGCCAGAACCCCAGGCTCGTGAGCAGGGGAAACAGCAACAGCATCAGTAAGACGAGTTTCGTTTTAAAGTTCCACATCATCTGCACTGCGCGTCGGTGGCGGCATACTGCCTTCCCGCCGCAGGCCTGTTATGCTGGTCTCTGGAGTCGAGATCAGCGAGCCCGCCGACATGTGGTTAAAAGTGATTATTGTTGTTCTTCTTCTGGCTGTCATCGGCAGCCTGGCCAGTGGTTTCTACTTCCTGATCAAGGACCGGAGCGGTTCACCACGGCTGGTCTGGTCGCTGACAACCCGAGTCACCCTTTCAGCCATCATACTCGCCCTGATTGTCTATGGCCACATGAGTGGGCAACTGGAGGTATCAGCGCCGTGGCTGTATCGCTGACTCAGCTTGCATGTCTTATAGTGGTGTGTGGATAGCGATGGCAATGTCTCATGCCCATGGGTAACGGTGGGACGACCCGTTGCATTTTAGGTATAGCTCTCCTTCAATCACTTCATAGTGCTGCCATCCTGCACAAGTAACCTGAATTGACCATTAATTTGCATTTGTGCAAAACCCGTTTGGTTGCTAGTTTTCGCATGTTATTTGCATTTTAAGCATGACGATTCATGCATAGTCGCAGGCAGTTTCTCTCCAGCGGAGCGAGTGGCTTTGCTCTGGCCTCCTTACCGATTCCGCTTTTCCCTTCTGTTAATGAAGATGATGACCCTTGGCGTACGGAATTTTTAATACAAAAACAAAATAAACCGTGGCTTTCAGCCTATCAGTCAATTAACTGCGAAACGCTTGCATGCCATACAGAATGCTTTGGACAATGGCCCAGGGATTTGCGAGGCTGCCTCTATCGTAATGGCCCAGCCCGCCATGAGATTGGCAATTTCCGCTATCATCACTGGTTCGACGGAGATGGGATGATCCAGGCATACCACATAAATGACCATGGGATTACCCACAACGCAAGGATGATTGCCACGCACAAATATCAGGCGGAGATGGAAGCAGGCCGAGCCTTGCTCCCGGGGCTGTCCACTATTCCCAAAGGTTCTATTCCTCTATCGAGCCCCGATAGCATGAATACTGCTAATATCAGCCTGTTACGGCACCATGGCAAACTGCTTGCACTATGGGAGGCTGGTAGTCCGTGGGACATTGATCCAGACACCCTGAAAACAAAAGGCTGTCACGCGTTCTCACCCGAGAGTAAAGGGATACCGTTTTCTGCCCATCCACGGGTTGAGCCCGATGGCACCCTCTGGAATTTTGGCTATTTTTCCCTGGGTGAAGTGATAGTGCTATGGCATATCGATCGAAAGGGCAAGCTGGTCAAAATGGGCCAGATAACGGCTTCCCCAATCAGCATGCCCCATGATTTTGTGGTGACATCAAAACACATCGTGCTACTGATGCCACCTTTTCATTTCATGCGGGAAACGTTGTTTGAAGGTTCTTCATTTCTGGATGCCCATCAATGGCAACCAGAATTGCCAACCCGTGTATTGATTATTGATAAAGATGACTTTTCCCGCTATCGCTGGCTGGAGCTGCCCAGTCAATGGGTCTATCACTTTGGTAATGGCTGGGAAGATAGCAATGGAGTCATTTATTTCGATGGCGCACGAAGTGCAAGCCCTGTATCCATGACGCAGGTTTTCAGGAATATTATGCGGGGAGAAATAACGGCTGGCGTACCCAGTCGACATCATCAGTATCGAATTGATACCAGGCGTTGGACCATTCAAGAAATACCGATATTTGAACCGTATTTGAATACCGAATTTCCTGTTATTGATCCTCGAATCAGCTGTTCACGTAATCACCGGCTGCTGATGCTTGCATCTGTTGCTGACCATCCACCTGTCCATCATTTTTTTAATGAAGTGTTTACGCTGGATATGGCAACAGGCAGACAGTTGCGTTATCGCTATCCTGATCACCAAATCCCTGAAGAGCACCTGTTTGTTGGAAAGACGGGGAGTGTTCCGGAAATGGATGGCTGGGTATTAGGTACAGCACATGACTGGAAGAACCAGTCCACAATACTCAATGTATTTGATGCGAATACGATTGATGCAGGCCCAGTGGCCACAGCCGTTCTGCCTTATGCCATGCCATTGGGATTACATGGGAAGTTCCACTCACATTATTCTGGATAACCACACAAGGTTGTATACGATCAGTTACATGTGATTCGCTATCGTTTGGTGGGTAGATCGGACGTCATATCACGTCCGATCAAAAACGCTAGAATATGTATACGAAGATAAACAGCCCAATCCAGACCACATCCACAAAGTGCCAATACCAACACGCTGCTTCAAAACCAAAATGGTTATCCGGTGTAAAGTGGCCTTTCATGATTCTGACCAGCATCACGGTAAGCATGATGGCTCCGAGCGTAACGTGCGCACCATGAAAGCCGGTCAGCATGAAGAAGGTTGAACCATAGATACCTGAAGCCAGGGTCAGGCCCAACTCTTCATAGGCGTGAATATATTCCATGGCCTGCAACACCAAAAACGAAAAACCCAATACGAGGGTTAAACCTAGCCAAATCTTGGTCTTCTTACGCTCATCCTTTCGAAGAGCATGATGCGCAAAGGTTGCAGTGAAACTGGAGGTGATCAGCAGGATCGTGTTGATCAAGGGTAATCCTGCTGCCGGTATGATCTCAGCGGGTCCCTTGAAGGTTTCATTGTCCGGGTTACTCATCAAAGGCCATTGCGAGACAAAATCAGGCCACAACATGCTGGAAAGGCCTTTATCCCCATCGCCACCCAACCAGGGCACGCTGTAATTTCGAACGTAAAAAAGAGCGCCAAAAAAGGCGGCAAAGAACATGACCTCCGAGAAAATGAACCAGCCCATTCCCCAGCGGAAACTCCTATCCATCTGGTCACTGTAGAGTCCGGCGCGCGATTCCTGAATCACATTGCCGAACCAGCCAAACAACATATAAGCCAGTATCAGCGAACCCGCGAGGAAGACAAAATGTGCCGAAGAATCCTTCACGCCGGCGGACATGTCATTCATCATCATGCCCATGCCGACCAGCGTCAGGAACAGGCCGATTGTTGCGACGATCGGCCACTTGCTCTGGGCCGGCACATAGTAGTTACCTTCTGCTGCCATCTGTTATCCCCTTTCCTTACGTCGCTCCCGGCAGTGGCAGCGGCGTGATCGGTTAGGACTACAGCCCGGCTGTCCCTTGCAAATTGTGTGTCTGTATTACTGCAATATTAGCCTGCGAGCCTTCATGGCGTGCCCGCTGCTGCGTACATGTCTGTCACATCAAACAGCGTATATGACAGGGTTAATTTCTTGATATGCCGCGGTAATGCCGGATCAATAATGATTTTCAGCGGCATATTCTTCTCTTCAAACGCTTCCAACGGCTGTGTGGTAAAACAGAAACATTCGGTTTTGTGCAGGAAATCGGTGCCATCAAAGGGCGTTACGCTGGGAATTGCCTGACCGATCATCCGCTGACCGGTCGGGTTGCGGACGTTGAAGCTCAGCTCCGCCACCTCACCCGGATGGACGCTAACCTTCCTGATACTCGGACTGAAAGCCCAGCTCATATTGGCGTTATTGGTGCTGACAAACTGGATGGTCACTGTCCGGGACGTATCAACCCGGGCGGCTTCAGCCCGGTATTCATAGGGCGTATCGCTGGTTTTCCCGTTCAGACCGGTTACTTTGCAGAACACGTCATAGAGGGGCACCATCGCAAAACCAAAACCAAACATCGCAACGGCTGTAAGCGTTGCCTTGATAACGGTCTTTTGTGCCCCCTGTAACACCATTCCCTTAACCTCCCTGAATCCTGAACCTTATTTCACATCCGGTGGCGTACTGAACGTGTGGTAAGGCGCCGGTGAGGGTACGGTCCATTCCAGTCCGTGAGCGCCTTCCCAAGGATTAGCCGGTGCTTTCTTCCCGCTGCGTACGCATTTGAGCACGATAAACAGGAACAACAGCTGGGTGGTACCAAACAGGAAGCCACCGACACTCGCGATCATATTGAAATCAGCAAACTGGAGATTGTAGTCCGGTATCCGCCGAGGCATCCCCGCCAGTCCCAGGAAATGCATGGGGAAGAAGGTCAGGTTCATGCCGATGAAAGACATCCAAAAATGCGTTTTGCCCAGTGTTTCGTCATACATGTGGCCTGTCCATTTCGGCAGCCAGTAATACACACCGGCAAAAATGCCAAAGATAGCGCCGGGAACCAGCACGTAATGGAAATGCGCCACCACAAAGTAGGTGTCGTGATACTGGAAATCTGCTGGTGCAATGGCGAGCATCAGGCCGGAGAAGCCTCCGATGGTAAACAGCACGACAAAGGCCGTCGCAAACAGCATTGGCGTTTCAAAGGTCATGGAACCTCTGAACATGGTCGCTACCCAGTTGAACACCTTCACCCCGGTTGGGACGGCGATCAACATGGTGGCGTACATGAAGAAGAGTTCACCGGTCAGCGGCAGCCCCACGGTAAACATATGGTGCGCCCAGACAATGAATGACAGGAACGCAATACTGGCCACCGCATACACCATCGAGGTATAGCCAAACAACTGCTTACGGGCAAAGGCAGGAATAATGGCAGACACAATCCCGAACGCAGGCAGGATCATGATATAGACCTCGGGATGCCCGAAGAACCAGAACACATGCTGGAACAATACCGGGTCACCGCCACCACCGGCATTGAAGAAGCTGGTGCCAAAATGGATATCCATCAGCATCATGGTGACCACACCGGCCAGCACAGGCATAACGGCAATCAGCAGGTAGGCGGTAATCAGCCAGGTCCATACGAACAGCGGCATCTTCATCAGCGTCATGCCCGGCGCCCGCAGGTTCAGGATGGTGGCAATAACATTAATCGCCCCCATGATGGAGGAAATACCCATCATATGAACCGCAAGGATGAAGTAGGTCGTAGAAGGTGGACCATAGGTCGTCGACAGCGGCGCATAAAACGTCCAGCCAAAGTTCGGACCACCACCTTCCATAAACAGCGTGCTCGCCATCAAGGCAAACGCAAAGGGCAGAATCCAGAAGCTCCAGTTATTCATCCGGGGCAGCGCCATATCCGGCGCCCCGATCATCAGTGGAATCATCCAGTTTGCCAGCCCGACAAACGCTGGCATAACCGCACCAAAGACCATCACCAGACCATGCATGGTGGTCATCTGGTTGAAAAAGGCCGGTTCAACAATATGCATGCCCGGCTGGAACAGTTCCGCCCGGATCACCATCGCCATGGAACCGCCAAACAGGAACATGGCAAAGCTGAACCAGAGGTACATGGAGCCGATGTCTTTGTGGTTCGTGGTCAGAACCCAGCGCATAAACCCCTTGGCAGGACCATGATGATGATCCTGATGATCGTCAATCACAGCGCTCATATGCTGCCTCCTTCCGGTGCTTTACCGGCGTGTACTTCCGGCAGCTTGCCGGTCTGCTTGTAATCCAGAATCGCCTTGGGTGTGACCATTTCGCCGGTCTTGTTGCCCCAGGCATTCCGTTCATAGGTGATGACCGCGGCAAGATCCGCTTCGCTCAGCTGACCACCGAACGCCTGCATCGCCGTGCCTTTCTTGCCGTTCACGACAATGTCCACATGCTCGACCATCCGAGCCGGGTTGACGGCCATATCCGAGCCATCCAGTGCCGGGAACATCGGCGGCATGCCTTTCCCGTTCGGCTGATGACAGGCGGCGCATACCTTGGTATAGACACCTTCTCCCCGGGCCACAAGCTCCTCAAGGGTCCAGTCCTTGCTGGTCAGCTCACGGATTTTCTGGGCTTCGGCTTTCTTCTCATCCAGCCAGGTCTGATAGTCCGCTTCTGACCTTGCATCGACCACAATCGGCATAAAGCCGTGATCCTTTCCGCAGAGTTCTGCACACTGCCCGCGGTAGATGCCCGGCTCATCAATCTTGGTCCAGGCTTCGTTGATGAAGCCTGGAATCGCATCTTTCTTCACAGCCAGCGCCGGCACCCACCAGGCGTGGATAACATCCGCAGCTGTGACCAGGAAACGGATCTTCCGCCCCACCGGCACCACCATGGGTTCATCCACTTCCAGCAGGTATTCAGGATCTTTGGTTCTGAGGTTATAAATCTGCTCTTTACCGGTTTTCAGGTTACTGAAGAAACCGATATCGTCATCCAGGTATTCGTATTGCCATTTCCACTGGTAACCGGTGATTTTGATGTCCACCTCGGCGTCATCCGCGTCATACACTTCAATGAGCGTTTTTGTCGCCGGTATGGCCATGGCCACCAGAATGGCGAAGGGCACACTGGTCCAGAGAATCTCGACCAACGTGCTTTCATGAAATTCAGCTGGCTTGGCCCCGCGGGATTTGCGATGGAAGATGACCGACCAGAACATAACCGCGAAAACCAGCACACCGATGACCACACAAATCCAGAAGATGGTCATATGCAGGCTGTAGATGGAGCGACTGAGACTGGTCACCCCTTCGGTCATGTTTACAGTCCAGTCAGCCCTCGCTGTCACGGTCGACATCAGGCCAGCCAGAAGCAGGAACAGCTTATGTGTGCGCAACCTCATTCCCTTAGATTCCTCTGACTAATCGGTTCCGCCACCGACTTGTTTGCGCGCACATCGAACCCTGGTGCGCCGGACAAACAAGCTGCAGTGACTACGGCATTCTTGTTCTTATGGTGCCAGGCACTGGACGGGACACTCCTGTGACACGCGCCAGCACCGCTCAGGGCTTAGGGCTGATTCAGGCAGGGAAGGGCAAACGTATGCGCGACACAACCGTGCCACAAGGATACATTGCGTTTCAGAAAGGTAATGACGGCTGAGGCGGCCACCGACCGTTACAGCACTTCAACTATCAAGGGTTAAGACTTCGACCAGCCAGCCCGTGTTCGGTCCATACAGCACACCGGTTACCAGCGACCAGTTACTACACACTTTATTTCATCCCCTAAAGGCGAATACGGCATTACCACTACATCAAACGTCACAACGTATACAACGATGCGCCTGATCCCTCAGTCTTGAATACAGCAAATGCCACTGAGTATAGAACTGCACTTTCATTAAACAACAAGCACAAACAAAAGCAAACAGCTAATAACACTGCGTATATAATATTTTGCCTGTTTTTCAGGTCATTACGGTTTGCTACCACGCCATTCTGGCAGTCATGAAAAAAGCTGCTTTATTTGAGGTTTCTTCGATTCATCCATGAACAGGTTGCAGACATGCTGACCCCACTCTCTGGTCGTAGTGTACTGATTACCGGCGCAAGCAAAGGTATCGGCAAAGGGATTGCCAACGTGTTCGCGGAAAAAGGGTGCAAGGTACTCCTCGTTGCGCGCAGTGAAACCTTGTTGCGTGACGCGGTATCAAGCATCCAGAAAGCCGGAGGCACCGCTGACTTTTTCTGCGCTGATGTCACTGATGCTGACGCAATCCAGGCTGCGGTTGATCAGGCCGTAGATCGGTTTGGTGGTCTCGACATTCTCTGCTGCAATGCCGGCATATTCCCAAGCGCAAGATTGGGTCAGATGACTGGCAAAGACTGGGACACGGTCATGGACGTCAATGCCAAAGGCATGTTCCACGCCGTGAACAGCGCACTGCCGGCACTGAAAAAGTCGAACCAGGGGCGCATTGTTCTGACCTCATCGATCACCGGGCCTATCACCGGTTATCCCGGCTGGTCACACTATGGCGCCAGCAAAGCCGCCATGCTCGGTTTCATGCGTACCGCAGCCGTCGAGCTGGCCTCAACCGGCATTACGATAAATGCCATCCTGCCTGGCAATATTGTCACCGAAAGCATGGCCGCGCAGACAGACGATTACATGGCTACCATGACAGCCGCTATCCCGATGAAGCACTTGGGATCGGTCGACGATATTGCCTATGCCGCGCTGTTTCTTGCATCACATGAGGCTGGTTTTATCACCGGCCAGACAATTGTGGTTGATGGCGGTCAGGTACTCCCCGAATCACTGGAGGCCATGACGTGACGGGGGTTTAGCAACCAACGCACAGCGCTCCGCATGACGGATCAGGCTGAAAATCGTCCCCTTGCTACGCAACATACGCTCCACCAGCACCGTTCGCCACAGGCCATCTTCCCAATCCAGTTCCATCAACAGCAGTCACTGTTCGATGTTAAACCGGCATTGCGTTCCTGGCGTTCCGCCTGAAATGACCCGTCATCCACGTTAGATGATGCCAGGGACATCCATTCGTCACCGACAATTCTCAGGGAAATAACAGAGAGCATTCAAGCAAGTCGTTGCTGCCGAAAAATTTTAGAAAATGAAATACCGTAATTTCAATGAAAATGATCGCTGGTATTAAAACACACGCAAGCGATCAGATTGAGAGGATAACCGAAACAAGACAGATACGATCAGAAATAACCGGAAAATAAACCACATTATTTTAAATGCTTAACCAGCATCGCCTTGATATCAGTGATGTCATTGTTTAATACCGCAATATCAGACTTAATACCGGTAATATCACTGTTCAGCGTTGCAATATCCGCTTTTACGCCGGTAAACCCCTGCTCAACCCGTTTTTCGAGTGTAGAAACATTCGTTTTCATGGCATCCACATCGGCTTTGAGGATGCAGACATCACTGTTCAAGCTGGCCAGTTGTTCATCATGGCTGGCCAACGTTGCGCTCTGCCGTTCCAGTATATGCAGGATATGGCCATAATTACGCTCCAGACGCTGCATGGTTTCCCGCTGATATTCCACAGTATCATTCAACGGTTCTGCCGACGTACGTTGATAGTTTTCCACTACAGTTAACCGCCGCTCAATGTCATCAAGTCGTGAATCATAATGCATATTGGATTCCTTCACTTTCTTGATTCTTGCACAACCAGTCGACCCACACTATAGACCAAATATGGCTGATTAACCGCATAAAAATGTTGGATAAAAACAATAATCCCTCAGATTTTCTTCTGTTGTTTTCAATGATTCTTTTTTGCGGATCATTCTTTGCGACAGCCTCCGCCAGACCGGCGAAACAATCACAGCCATGGAATCCTGGCAAGCTCCCGCCAGCGCACCATTGTGCCTGAAAGGCGATGAAAGCCGTGTTCTCAACCTGCCGCTATATGCTTAAACCATCACGTGACTGATACCAGGTTGAAGGGACATATCACACTTGGCAAGACCGTCAGTGATCGGCTTCAAAAAGTCATCGCTAATCGAACCAAATGCATCCTGTTATTCTGATTTAGTGTTCATAGCATCTTGCAGATTGCGAACTTCATCTTGCAGCCTTTTTATCTCACTCTTCACTTCTTTCAGAGAAAGAGTGCCTGATTTTGCTTTTCTGGCCTTGATGCTGGCTTTCATGTCTTCGTATTTTGCCAAGTCACTCATAGCTTTTATGTGGCGGGCCTGCAACTCAGGATAAGACGCTCGTTCAATGGACTCGCTTTCGGCAAAGAAGGGGTGTTGCAATATCTCTTCAGCATACGGTCGCTCTTCAGGGTTAAAAGCCAGCATGCGTATGATTAAATCCTTGGCATGCGCTGACAGGTTCTCATGGTTTTTAATCTTATCAATAAACTGGTCATACCTGGCAGGATTGAAAATATAGTGGGGTCCCTTACGCGTAAACAGATTATCTGGACAATGACCTGTTAACAAATCATAGAGTATCAATGCTGACGACCATACATCTACAGCAGCGGTATATGGCTTATCACTCACGATTTCCGGCGCCATATACTCAGGCGTTCCATACCTGCCGGAATAGAGCGGTAACCTGGCATTCGCTTCTTGTCGTGCCTCACCGTAATCTACTATCGTGACTACCCCCCTGTGATCAACCAGCAGGTTTTCAGGCTTTATATCCCTGTGGGCAATACCTTCCCGGTGCAACAGCTTAAGCTGTTCCATAAATTGTCGTGCAATGGAACGGGCAAGGGTGTCATTTATTGGTGTAACGCTGATCTCCTCCTTATCTTTTTCATTACCATAAATCAATTCTGCCAGTTGTGTTCCCCTGTGCTCCATTATCGTCGTAAGGTATTTCAGACCATCAGCGCCAACCGTTACCCCATATCCTGTTACCCCCGGGGCAAAGGGAATACTTTGCTGTAAACCAACCTCCATATTAACGTCGTCTATATCTTCCTCTACCTGTAACAACTGGGTTTTCACAACATAATTTTTTTCCAGTTTGTCTGGCGCATGACCTGGATGTGATTGAGTCTGTCGTTTTACTGAAGAAACGTGGCCAGACGCCCCTTTATCCAGTTCTTCCCCCTTCTGGAAATCTTGGATACTGGGTGCTTTTCTCACCTTATTTTGATACTCCGGCATTACGCTGCGAGCTTTCTTTGCAGGCTTCAGGCTATGGTTCGACAACTGCCGGAGTGATCTATACGCGGCGCGGATCTTTCTCCCCAGGTTCGATTCACGGAGCATATATAACAAGCTGATTGCTTTGAATTTTTTATCTTCTCCCGACTGCATCTTTCGACCAAAGGCTTTGGTTGTCGTAGATTGGGTATCGGTTTCCTGTTGATGGGCTGGCTGGTTCTGAACGCCCGAACTTTTGTTACCAGGATCAATGATCGTCATAGTGGCTATTTTCTGCGGAAGTAATACTCAACAGGTCGGCCACAAAAGCATTTTATTTACATTGTCCGGGCAGGTTTCTTGTGATCTTCAAATAAGAAAGGACCCTAACGTCCCCGGTCATTCATACCAGGGACGGGGACAGGTAAACCTTCTGAGTAGCCTTATTGTTGATTTTTCCACCATCCAGTTTGAAATCCCTGTTGTGCTTGATGCGCGATAGCCGCCGTCAAGACCAACGGAATCCTGATTGCCAACAAGCTCCCCCGGGCTCAGCAGGCAACAACAGGAAAGGGGAAACATCCGCTTAATCCTTTTTCGAGGATGATTTCGGATTGGGATAGAACCGGATTGGCTGGGCTTCGGTAGGCTTTGGCGCTTGCTTCTGACGATTAACACGGGTTTCCAGCTCTTGAGCTTCCGGTTCATCAGTCATCACGTCACGAAAACCACAGTCTATGCATTCCCTGACCTGCTTCCCCTCCTCTTCATACATCAAAACCCGATCCATGGCGGCACAGCGCGGACAAACGGCGCCGGCGATAAAGCGTTTCACGGTACTCATACTTGCCTGACTGTCTTTTTTACTGCCATTTGTGCACTATTTTACGCCTCAAGCCCGCCTGCCCCAACTGCATTTTACTGTCTATAACTATCATCCTGACTAACCGAATGAAGACGCTGCATGACAATTCCCGCCCTGATGGATATTGAACTGCTGGTACACGGTCATTCCTGTCTGGATGTGCATATCAAGCATGACGACACTCGAACCAATGACCTGCAGTACAGGATCCAATCCATGGTGATTAATGGAGGGGGTATGGCAGCCAATGCAGCGATAGCCGCCTCCAGGCTGGGCTTACGTACCGGGTTTTCCGGCCGGTTGGGCATAGACCCTTTCAGCCAATTTCAAGTGGATGAGTTTCATGAGAATGGCGTGAATACGGAACTGGTGGTTCAACAGGATTACATCCCCAGCCTTTTTCTGGCCCTGAACCACGCCAACGGTCAATCAGAATACTCCTGGTACCAGACACCGCACACACCAATGGTTAGTGATCCGCTGACCTGCCAGCCATCGTTAATTCTGCTTGATGGGGAATCCTTCGACGTTGCTATAGCGCTGATTGAAACCGCCAGGGAACGAAACATTCCGGTCATTCTGGACGCCTGCTTTCTCTCTGACAGGCGACTGGCACTGATCCCCAAGGTCGATATAGTCATCGCGTCTCATGACTTTGTCAGAGAATATATGCAGTCTGAAGACTGGCATGCTGGCCTCAGGCAACTGACCCGGCACTGTACAAAAACCATCATCACCCTTGATAGTGGGGGATGCATCTGGCACTGGCTGGGGGAGGAGGGCAGCATGGGCTGCTGGCCCGTTGACTGTGTCGATGGACTGGGGGCCGGTGATGCTTTTCATGGCGCCTTCTGCACCGGATTATTCCGCGGCTATCCACTCCATGACAATCTGCGTTTTGCCAGCGCTGCCGGTGCGCTTTGCTGCACCCGGGAAGGCACACGGGCAGGCCTGCCCGATATGCAAACCATAAAGCGATTTATGGCAAGCTACCCCGAGCCCGGCATCACGCCTGTTTAAGACAATCATTCAATAAAAAGGCCAGCTAAATGCTGGCCTTTTCTCATGGTAATAAACTAGTGATTACTGAATGCCACTGTGTCTCAGCAGCGCATCAATCTGCGGCTCACGTCCGCGGAAAGCGACAAACAACTCCATGGGTTCACGGGAACCGCCTCTCTCGAGGATTTCATGAAGGAATTTCTCGCCCGTTGCACGATCAAAGATCCCGTTTTCCTCGAACAGGGAGAAAGCATCTGCTGACAGCACTTCCGCCCACTTGTAGCTGTAATAACCCGCGGCGTATCCACCCGCAAAAATATGGCTGAAACTGTTCTGGAAACGGTTGAATGACGGGGGAACCATAACCGCCACCTGCTTGCGTACATCATCCAGCATGCCCTGAATACTCAGTCCCGGCTGATATTCCTTGTGCATTCTGAAATCAAACAGGGCGAACTCCAGCTGACGCATCATCATCATGGCGGACTGGAAGTTCTTCGCTGCCAACAGTTTTTCCAGCATTTCATCCGGCAGGGGCTCGCCGGTTTCATAGTGGCCGGAAATCAACGCCAGACCTTCCCGTTCCCAGCACCAGTTCTCCATAAACTGGCTGGGTAGCTCTACGGCATCCCAAGCAACACCACTGATGCCAGACACCGGCGCATAGTCGATACGGGTCAGCATATGGTGCAGACCATGACCGAATTCGTGAAACAGGGTGACCACTTCATCGTGGGTCAGCAGGGCAGGCTTGTCGCCCACCGGCGGGGTGAAGTTGGTGGTGAGATACGCCACCGGCAACTGCACCTTCTCATCGTATTTCATGCGGGTACGGCAGACATCCATCCAGGCGCCGCCACGCTTGTGTTCCCGGGCATAAGGGTCGAGATAAAACCGGCCGATGACGTCATCGTCACGAATCACATCGTAGAAACGGACATCCCGGTGCCAGGTATCCACACCCTGCACTTCCCGGAAGGTCAGGCCATAGAGCTTGCCGGTAACAGAAAACATGCCATCAATGGCTTTTTCCGCCGGGAACCAGGGGCGCAACGCTTCCTGGCTAATGGCGTAGCGATGTTGGCGCAGCTTTTCCGCATAGTAGGCGACGTCCCACGCCTGCAAGTCCTCAAAACCGTCCACCTCTTTTGCAAAGGCCTTCAGTTCCGCCAGTTCTTTCTCTGCCTGAGGTTTGCTGCGTGCAGCCAGATCTTCCAGGAACTCAATCACCTTATCGGGTGATTCCGCCATCTTGGTGGCCAGTGAATACTCGGCGTAGTTGTTGAAATCCAGTAATTGAGCCAATTCATGGCGCAGCGCCACGATTTCATCCATGAGGGCGGAGTTATCGAACTCCCCACCGTTGGGCCCCTGATCAGACGCACGGGTGGAAAAGGCGGTATAGACTTCCTGCCGTAATCCTCGGTTATCACTGTATGTCATCACCGGCAGATAGCTTGGGAATTCCAGGTTCAGCAACCAGCCTTCCTTGCCTTTCGCTTCCGCCAGCTGGCGGGCGTTGGCCTTGGCGCTGTCGGGCAGGCCGGCCAGTTCAGATTCATCGCTGATCAGTTTGGACCAGGCCATGGTGGCATCCAGCACATTATCTGAATACTTGCTGGTTACTTCTGAGAGACGCTTTTTCAGTTCGCCATAGCGCTGCTTTTTATCGTCGGGCAGGGCGACACCTGCGAGTTTAAAGTCGCGAAGCGCGTTAGTGATGACTTTCTGCTGGGCGGTATCCAGTGTGTGGAATGCATCACTGTCAGCCAGTTGCTGATACGCGTTATAAAGCGCCGTGTTCTGACCCAGCCAGGTCGTGAGTTCAGACAGTTTGGGCAGCTGCGCGTTGTAGGCATCCCGCAGCGCCTCACTGTTCACCACGGAGTTCATATGAGATACCGGTGACCAGGCCTGAGACAAGCGGTCATCAAGCGCATCCAGTGGCTGTTGCAGTGACACCCAGTCGAATGTCTTACCCTCTACCAGAAGGGACTCCACCCCCGTCCGATAATCACTCAGCAGCTGATCAACGGCCGGACCGACCTGCTCAGCATCAATCCGGGAGAAAGGTGGTAATTCGTGTTCTTCCAGCAGCGGGTTCATCATGTCGCGACTCTCATGTAGATGGGCATATGCCTAAGAAAACAATGGAGCCGGAGAGCAGGCTTTTCAAGCGTCTGCCGACTGAAATGGCCGTTTAAGGTAATTTGTCAGTATCGGTTGCAGCCATACTCCTGCCAGCATGGCGCTGACGAACATCACGACCTGAAGGTTTCCTCCAGCCAGCAGCGTTATGGCCGGTCCCGGGCACAATCCAACCATCCCCCATCCGACGCCAAACATTACAGCGCCAACGACCAGCGGCTTGTCCACCTGTTTCAGGGAAGGCAACGTAAAGGAGGCCGCCACCTTTGGAGCAGGCTGCTTGAGAATCCATCGGGTAGCGGGAATATTCACCAGTAGCGCGCCCCCCATAACCAGTGTCAGGGTTGGATCCCAGTGACCGGTGATATCCAGGAAACCGAGCACTTTCTCCGGATTCAGCATGCCGGATATCGCCAGTCCTGCACCAAACAGAAGGCCTGACAGTATCGCAATCACTATCTGTTTCATGGTTCCACCTCACACCAGATGTCGAACAACAAAAACCGTCAACATCGCCGTTGCCATGAACACCATGACGGCAACCAGAGAACGGACAGAGAATCTGGCCAACCCACAGACACCATGCCCACTGGTACAGCCACTGCCTAACCGGGTTCCAAACCCCACCAGTAGCCCGGCACTTGTCAACAGGAGAGGACTCGCGTCGGGTGCTGGAACCGGTTTATCCAACAAACCCAGTGCAGTCATACCACCCGCTCCCATCGCAAGGAGAAAGGCAACACGCCACAACGAATCATGACGGCGAATACCTCCGAGAATGCCAGATATTCCTGCCACCCGGCCATTGCCCCACAACAGCAATGCAGCAGAAAGACCTATCAGCATTCCGCCGAGCAGCCCTGAAAACGGTGTGAATGACGCCATGATTATTTCCCCCCTGAAGCGCAATAAATCCCATGCAATGTTTCGAGTATTTTTCCGGCTTCCTGACTGGCAATGCGGTAGTAGATAGTTTGTGACTCCCGCCTTGTGGCAACCAACCCATCCTTGCGCAAAACAGCCAGGTGCTGGGACAGGGCAGACTGACTGAGATCCACCTGGGCATTGATCTCTGAAACAGTCATTTCACCTTCCACCAGCAGGCACAGGATCATCAGACGGTTCTCATTGGCCAGCGCCTTGAGCAGTGCAGAGGCATTCTGCGCATTACGGCGCATGACCTGTATAGGCATTTCCATGGAATGATTCATATTTGTGCAAGGTGTGAGATGCGGGAGGCCAGCATGCAGAAACTACCGTATGAGTAAAAACAAAGAGCTTTAGTGAAAAACATAACAACTATAATTATTCGAAAACGCTAAATTAGCAAATTCTAATATAAAGATTATGATTCAGTTTTTCAATATGAAATGGGCCTCGGGCATGTTATTTCTGTTGCATAATACATCCACCACAACTGTGATCTCAGCCCACCAACAACTGTTGTGATCCACCCTGAACCCGTCACATTCAAAGCTCAGAAACAATCTGTCTGTTTCAACATAAAATCTATAGACATCATGATAGCGAGAGCAAACTCATTTTATTCTTTTGATTGAGTTACCAAAAGAAATTTCATATATAAAGGTTTAGCTGTTACATGATAAAATAGATTGGCTGATTCAATATTTAGTGACTATATTTCAGTGCTATTAAAAATGAAACTATATCCTGAAGACAAGTTATGTTTCATTTTTATTAGTACATCTTAATATGCATACTGAATGGTTCATCCTATGCGCTTTAATTTAAAGAACAGAATCCCCCCCAGTTAAAGATGACCAGCACCTTACGACTTTTTTATTCACTCCTTTTAATTATTGAAAGCGACACCTCATAACAGGGTTCAGCAGGAGGTATGAAATGCGCCGTTTAAGTATGGGGGTGCCATTATTTGGCCTTTTCTTATCACTCAATTCTATGGGGAATGATATCACTATTACACCCTCATCATTAGCTGGTATTATTTCGGACGACACGTCTTATATAAAACACCTTATAAAAGACAAGTTTTCATTTTCTTCGCTTTCCTACCGGGATTTCGATAAACAATTTAATAACCTGAGCACCTACCAGCTTCCTGACGATACCGTTAACTACCGGATTGAGTTACAAAAGATCATTGCCTCTTATCACGATGCACATTCCGGTGTAGACGATATGTTTAATTTAAAAACAGAAACACCTGAAAGCCACTTTTTTGAACAGAGCATCGGCATACTACAAATTATTCCAGCAAGTCATCCTAAATTCGTTTTCATGTCGTATTGTGAACTCAAATCAAACGACGAAGAATCGTTTATTGAGCAAACCCTGTATGATGCTGAACATCCCTACCTGATCGCTATTGATAACCTCCCGATTGCATACTGGCTGTATAAGCTCGAACCTTACGTTTCATCCACCAACAAAGGCCGAGTTTACCAGGTATCTTCACACTGGCTTGAGCATATTAACCAGGCTCGCCAAATACTTGGCAAACCCCTGTCTGACAAAGCACGACTGACGCTTGCCTCGGAAGAGGGTGAAACAACTGAGCACTTTATCACCCTGAAGCATGGCATGTATGCGTGCCCTAAAGATCATGGCTACAAAGCACAATTTTTTGATATTGAGCCTGAGACCAAAAGGGTTACTGCACTGGAAGACAGCGATATTGCCTACGTTCCACTGCCTGAAATGTATAACGCTACCAACAAAGATAAAGCCTCCAAGCTGTTTATGTTGATACAACAGATGGCTTCTGCTTCCGGAAAAAAAGGAATGATTCTTGATCTTCGTGATAACAATAGAGGCAGTCGTACCGCTTTGATTGCATTGTA
This sequence comes from Kistimonas ophiarachnellae, assembly GCF_057552235.1. Lineage (NCBI taxonomy): Bacteria > Pseudomonadati > Pseudomonadota > Gammaproteobacteria > Oceanospirillales > Endozoicomonadaceae > Kistimonas > Kistimonas ophiarachnellae. The sequence continues at coordinate 115,547 of NZ_BAAJPA010000003.1, forward strand.
TCCTTTCCTTGTTTACCAGGATTCACTTCCCAGGGTCGTTAATGTCATGAGTTATCGACTACCTGAAAGCGATACAACCCTATGGGGTCATCCTGATAACACACTATTAACCAGACAGTTTGCATTCAGGAGTGATAGTGACTTTTGGTCTGAACCAGAACGCCAGGCCATTGAAGCCTTCGATACAGCGGGCTTTCAGGGTGATATCAGCAGTATTTCAGCCATGCCGCCAGCCAATTGGTTTAACGGAAAAGATTTTAGCCGCTGGCATTATATGGTCATGTCGCCACGCCAGCAGTTTTTCCGGAGCATGATCCAGGAATACCCTGTTCAAACACCTGAAGATGCCAGAATAATCGATAACCTGTTAGAGCTGGTTAACCATTGGGATGATCTTCTGCCCTCATACAGGCGGCCTGAAATGATTGTGGTGCTCACCAACCAAAACACCTTTGGCGCTGCCGAAAATGTTCTCAGTGCCCTTAAGGGGATGGATGGAATTACCATCATGGGAACCAGAAGTGGAGGGGGGAACACGCCAACACAATCCTATGATTTACCCTGCGGAACCCATATAAAACTCGGAACAACACTGTCATTCACACCACAAGGCAAACTCTACGACAATCAGGGTATTGAGCCGGACAGGGTGATTATGCCCGTAGTCAATGACTTCCTTTTCCGTCAGTACCTGAATACGAACAGACCTCAGGCTGTTCATGCAGAAGATTCCCTACTCCAGCACGCCATAGGCTTCATTAAAACCAATGACGTTACCATACGTACACTCCATGCAGGTCCTATTTATGGTGATGATGATGCCCAGGAAAAATGCACCGTCTTATGTGAAACCAGTGATGGAAGCTGGGTTAATCTATGGTGGACAACACGTCCTGGTGAAATGTCTGTTTGTCAGTGCCGTTTTCCAGCAGAAACACCAGAAGAGAACACTGAGAATGAGGAACAAAATACTGCTTCAAAAGGCTGGTTTTAGCCCTAACCTTCTAATGTCAGATATCGCTTAGGTGCATAACCATCATTTTCGGTGCATATGAATAGCTGCAGCAATAGCAATGGAGGGGCTGTTATCGATGGGTAACAGCCCTAAACCGCAAGAAATTACACATCGTCTATAGACGGTGACAAATACCACCCGTTTTTCCACTTCTACAGGTTCTGCAATCACAAACACGTTTGAGCACTGGCAATCACGGATACCGGTGGAAAACTGGTCAGCACAGGCATAGCCAAACAACTTCACTTCTACAGCTGGCTCAGTGATATCATAAATTCTACCCCCCACCCGATAATTGTTTTATACGTCCTCTGTCGCTTGATCGGAACCGTGTAGGCAGGAGACAACGCACAGACGACCAGAGAAACAGGGCGTTACCGGGAAGGATTCAGAACCCATCCATCCATGGCTTAATATTCAGATCAGTACGATTGAACAGCCAGCGTCTTTACAGCTTTAAGGGTATGCCGGGAACTGGTTATCTTCCGGTTCGTGTTTTTGAATACTCTCAATTTTTCGTAGAAATAACTTATAAATCGTGCAAATGCGGATTTTGTCCCACTAACCGAATGACTACGCTTGCTGCCCTTTAGATTGTCCGGTCGGTTTTGGCCTATTGGCGACAATCCTCCACACAGCATTCTGTTTCCTTTCTGGCTTCCGGTTTTCCCGGTTGAGGTCGGAAACTATGGCTGTCTTTAACCCGCTACCATTCATCACTGCTGCAAGGATACCGACGTGTCAGAAAAACTGGCCAATCCCGCTCCGCTGGGCCTGATGGGCTTCGGCATGACCACCATTCTGCTTAACATTCACAACGCCGGTTTCTTTCCGATCAGCGCCATGATCCTGGCCATGGGCCTGTGCTATGGCGGCCTGGCCCAGGTCATCGTGGGTATCATGGAATTCAAGAAGGGTAATACTTTCGGTCTGACCGCATTTACCTCCTATGGCCTGTTCTGGTGGTCCCTGGTGTTGCTGCTGATCTTCCCGTCCATGGGAATCTCTGAAGCCACGCCTGCCGCATTTATGGGCTGGTATCTGGGCCTTTGGGGCGTGTTCACCGGTTTCATGTTCTTCGGCACCCTGAAGGCCAACCGCGCCCTGCAGTTCGTCTTTGCTTCCCTGACCGTATTGTTCTTCCTGCTGGCTGCCCGTGATTTCACCGGTTCCGGGCTGATCGGCACCATCGCCGGTTTCGAAGGCATCATCTGCGGCGCCAGCGCCATCTACCTGGCCATGGCGGAAGTGCTGAACGAACAGTTCGGCCGTACCGTTCTGCCTATCGGCGAAGTGCGCTGATAACACCTGCCCCGGAGCTAATTTGCTTTGGGGCAACCTTCCTTTGAATACCGTTCCTTTTTTCTCCCCCCACGCCCCGACTTACCGCTGACTATACTTCCTCCCCGATTTATTACGGACCACGCCCGTGTTAACTGGAGAGCGATGTGATGACAGTATCCCGGTTGAGCTACACCTCCGGCACTGCAGAACAACCTTTACTGGGAATGACCATCGGTGAAATGCTGGATATCACGGCAGACCGTTTTCCTGACCGGGAAGCACTGGTTGTCCGGCATCAATCGATTCGCTGGTCCTGGCGCGAACTGAAGGAGAAAACCGATGCCTGTGCACGGGCGCTTCTGGCCATTGACGTCGAACAGGGGGATCGAATAGGCATCTGGTCACCCAATCGGGCGGAATGGACGTTGATCCAGCTCGCAGCCGCAAAGATCGGTGCCATTCTGGTGAACATCAATCCCGCCTATCGTGTGCCAGAACTGAAATATGCCATGAACCTCTGTGGTATACGCTTCCTGGTAACGGCAGAGCGATTCAGGCAATCCGACTACATCGAGATGCTGCAATCCCTCCTGCCCGAACCACAAAAGAACCCCGGCAAAGCTGGCTGCAGTAGAGAAATACCCACGCTGGAAACCATCATCATCCTGTCTGATACAACCTATCCGGGCATGATCCGCTGGCAGGATATGATGGAAAAAGGGAACAGCCTGTCAGAAAACGACCTGGTACAACGGCAGCAGGCCCTGCAGTTCGATGACCCCATCAATATCCAGTACACCTCTGGCACCACCGGACACCCTAAAGGCGTAACCCTGACCCATCACAACATCCTGAACAATGCCTGCTTTGTGGCTCGCCAGATGCGCCTCACGGAGCAGGATCGTCTGGTGGTGCCGGTTCCGCTGTACCACTGTTTTGGCATGGTGCTCGCTAACCTGGCCTGCCTGACCTGTGGCGCTACGCTGATTTACCCCTCAGAAGGTTTTGATGCCAAACAGACACTGGTTGCAGTGGCAGAGGAGAAAGCCACCGCATTACACGGGGTTCCCACCATGTTCATTGCCGAACTGCATGAACCCGACTTTGCCAGCTACGACCTCTCCAGTCTGCGCACAGGGGTGATTGCCGGCAGCCTCTGTCCGGTGGAACTGATGAAACGCATTATCAATGACATGCATCTCAGTGAAATCCAGATCGGTTACGGGATGACGGAAACCAGTCCTCTCAGTACCCAGACCAGCCACGATAGCTCACTGGAACAGCGGGTTAACACCGTTGGCAGAACCCAGCCCCACCAGGAAACCAAAATCATCTCTACGGATGATCAACGCATTGTGCCAAGAGGACAGGTTGGTGAACTCTGCACCCGTGGCTACAGTGTCATGATGAAGTACTGGAACGACGAGGAAGCCACCGATAATGCCATTGACGAGGCGGGCTGGATGCACAGTGGTGACCTGGCCCTGATGGATGATGACGGGTTTATCCAGATTATCGGGCGTATCAGGGACATGGTGATCCGGGGTGGGGAAAACATCTATCCGAAGGAAATCGAAGACCTTTTTTATACCCATCCGGCAGTGGCTGAAATCCATGTCACCGGCGTGCCTGATACTAAATATGGGGAAGCGGTCATCGCCTGGATCAGGTTAAAGGACGGAATTGAGCCACCACCAGAGGAATCACTCAAGGATTTCTGCAAGGACCAGATTGCCCACTTTAAAATTCCCCGCTATTTCAAATTTACGGACAGTTTCCCGATGACCATTACCGGTAAGGTTCAGAAATATAAAATACGCGAAATCAGCACCCGGGAACTGAATCTGGATGAAACTGCCTTGCCAGGAACCGCCATTTAAGCCCATAGTCTTCAGCAGATAATGAAAAACCTGTTCCTTACTTTTCTTCATACTGTCAGGGGATAAATCATGTCTTCACCGGTTCGAACCTACCAGAAAAAAACACCTAAGTTGGGTGACCGTGTCTTCGTGGATCCAACAGCGGTTGTTCTGGGGGATGTGGAAATCGGTGATGACAGTTCCGTCTGGCCCATGGCAGTCATCCGTGGTGATATGCACGCCATCCGGATCGGACAACGTACCAGTGTGCAGGATGGCGCTGTTCTGCACATCACCCATGCCGGCCCCTTTAATCCTGATGGCTGGCCGCTGACCATCGGTAACGATGTCACCATCGGCCACAAAGCCTGCCTGCATGGCTGCACCATTCATGACCGGGTGCTGATTGGCATTGGCGCTATAGTCATGGATGGGGCGGTAGTGGAATCCGAGGTACTGGTAGCGGCTGGCGCCATGGTCGCACCCGGCAAGGTGTTGGAGAGTGGCTTTGTCTACAAGGGAAACCCAGCTAAAAAAGCACGCCCCTTGACCGAGAAAGAACGCAGTTTCTTTAATTACAGTGCAGACAATTACCGGAAACTGAAAGACCTGCATATCGCTGAAGATTACTGAAAAATCCGCCTACACAATGGCATCTGCCTGATTTTCAGGGATTGCTTTCTGGAAAGGCTTTAGCTGGTTGCAGTGCTCGTAAACCTGCCGGATAGCAGGGTAGGGTGATAGATCCACGTTAAAGCGAAGCGCATTGTAGACCTGTGGAATCAGGCAGATATCAGCCAACGTCGGTTCTTCTCCAATACAAAAGCCTGAACCCGATAGCTGAGGTTCCAATTCCTCAAACCCCGTCGCGATCCAGTGTGCGTACCAGTCAGACTTCGCCGTATCAGACACACCCAGCTCACCTTGCAGATAATTCAATACTCGAAGGTTATTCAGTGGGTGAATATCGCAGGCAATCTGGCAGGCCAAACTCCTGACCTGGGCCCTTAGCCATGAATCTCCCGGCAACAACAGAGGCGACTCGGGATGACTTTCATCCAGCCACTCCATAATCGCGAGTGACTGACTTAACAAACCTTGAGGTGTTTCCAGTGCGGGCACCAGACCTTGCGGGTTTCGATCCCGATAGGCCTGCGAGCGCTGCTCACCGGTTCTCAGGTTAATCGGAATTGAATCGTACGAAAGCCCTTTCAGGTTCAGTGCTATCCGTATCCGGTAAGCTGCAGACGATCGAAAATAGTCATACAGCTTCATGCATCCGCCTCGTACTGGCAGATGCGTTGATCAATGGCACCAAAGACGGATTGTCCCTTGGCATCCAGCATTTCAATCCGCACCCGGTCACCGAATCGCAGGAAAGGTGTCTGGGCTTCACCACCTTCAATAATCTCAAGCATCCGCTGTTCTGCAAGACAGCAGGAGCCACTGCTGCGATCCGTATTCGAAATGGTGCCGGAGCCCAGCAGTGTGCCCGCTCCAAGGCGACGGGTCATGGCAGCATGGGAAACCAACCGGGCAAAATCAAAGGTCATGTCCACCCCGCAATTGGGTTGACCAAATAACTCGCCGTTCAATTCCACCCTAAGCGGCAAATGGACTTTGTTATCCTGCCAGACATCACCCAGCTCATCAGGCGTCACTACGACCGGAGCAAAGGCTGATGCGGGTTTGCTCTGTAGAAAGCCAAACCCTTTACCCAGTTCGGCAGGAATGAGATTTCTCAGGGAAACATCGTTGACCAGGGTAAGTAACTTGATGTGAGAAGCCGCCTGTTCCGGAGAAACGCCCATGGGGACATCATCCGTCAACACCACCACTTCCGCTTCAAAGTCGATGCCCCAGTCTTCAGAGGCGACCAGAACGTCGTCACAGGGTCCCAGCAGGTTATCGGAAACGCCCTGGTACATCAGCGGGTCAGTCCAGAAATTCTCTGGCATTTCGGCACCACGGGCTTTTCTGACCAGTTCCACATGGTTAACGTATGCACTGCCATCTAACCACTGGAACGCGCGGGGGAGGGGAGCGCCACATTGTTCCGGCTCCAGACCAAAGGCATCTGGCCATTCTCCCCGGTTGAGTAATTCATACACTTCATTCAGCCGACTGGCTTTTTCTTCCCAGTTATCCATTGCCTGCTGCAACGTAGCTGCTATCTTGGGTACGGCAGCAGCCTGCTTCAGATCCCGGGATACAACAACCAGTTTACCGTCTCTGCCATCTGCCAGGGAGGCCAGCTTCACACAGTGCTCCTTACCCGGTCAGTCCGGGCGATTTATTCGAATATCGGTACGGGATGACAGAAATTTTTTCTGTCTGATCGATTAAATCACTGTTGATTACAGCAGTTTTCACGGCATTATCTAGCGTATTTGCCGAATTTATTGGTTATTTGCCGCAGCATCCGTCTTTGCCGCCATGATGAAATCATTTTTATGCAGCCCATTAATTTTGTGGGTCCACCAGGTCACGGTGACCTTTCCCCACTCCGTTAACAAGCCCGGGTGATGTCCCTGTGCCTCCGCCAGTTCTCCGACCTGATTGGTGAATGCCAGCGCATCACGGAAGTTCTTGAAGGAATACACTTTTTCGAGCTGCATGACACCATCACGCGTTTCAATGGACCAGTCCGGCACCATGGCCATCAGCTCACGCATTTCATCATCGGTGACCTGAGGCGCACCGGATTGACAGGGTTCACAGACCCCATTAGCGAGTTCAGACATACTGAAATCCTGTTGTCACTGTTCATCTTTCGGTGGATATCGAGGCTCAAACAGCCCCAGCGTTTTTGCCTTACTGACCATAGCCATGATGTCCATGTCACTCAATTGCTGCAAGACTGACATCTGATCAATGACGAAATAGACCGATTGCAGAATATCAATCCGGTACGGCGTTCGCATGGCGGCGACAGGATCGAAGGCTTCCCGCAGCGGCTTGTCACTCTCCAGGCTGTAAATGGTTTCCTTTGGGCTGGAAAGAATTCCACCACCGTAGATACGCCGACCTTCGTCTGTATCGACCAGACCGAACTCGACGGTCATCCAGTATAAACGGGCCAGGAAAATACGATCTTCCTTGTTGGCTTTATAAGCCAGCTTGCCATAGGTATGTGTGAAGGCGGCAAAATCCGGATTGGTTAACAACGGACAGTGGCCGAAGATTTCGTGGAAAATATCCGGTTCCCGCAGGTAATCCAGCTCTTCCCGGGTTCGGATAAACGTCGCCACGGGAAAGCATTTCTCCGAGAGCAGCTTGAAAAAGCGATCAAAAGAGATCAGTGCCGGTACTCGTTCAACCCGCCATCCTGTTGTACGTGCCAGCACGCGATTGAGTTCTTCCAGTTGCGGCACCCGGTCAACCGGCAGCTGCAACTGGTCCAGTCCATCGAAATATTCCTGGCAGGCACGCCCCGGCAGTAACTGCATCTGCCGCGACATCAGGATTTGCCAGGTTTCATTGTCCTCGTCGGGATAGTGGATATACCCCTGTTCGTCAGGTTCCCTTGCGACATATGCCGTTCCGCTGCTGGCCATGCATGCCTCCGGTTATTCCCTGTCTTGACGGTATGCTGCGTTATTTCTGCAATACACCCCGGCGGATCTGGTCCCGCTCCATACTTTCGAACAATGCTTGGAAATTGCCTTCCCCAAAGCCTTCATCCCCTTTACGTTGGATGATTTCAAAGAAAATGGGACCAATAACCGTTTCCGTAAATATCTGCAGCAGAAGCCGCCCCCCCGGGCTGCCATCCATCAGAATGGCGTCCTTTTTCAGGCGTTCGACATCCTCACCGTGGCCCGGCAAACGTTCTTCCAGCATGTCGTAATAGGTATCCGGTGGCGGTGTCATGAAGGCAGTGCCGCCGCCCCCTAAGGATTCCACCGTGACATAGATATCCTCTGAACTCAGCGCGATATGCTGAATGCCTTCCCCGTGGTATTCCTGCAGGTATTCCTCAATCTGGCTTTTATCGTCCGAGGATTCATTGATGGGAATACGAATCTTGCCACAGGGACTGGTCAGCGCCCGGGACTTAAGGCCTGTCATTTTGCCTTCAATATCGAAGTAACGGATTTCCCGGAAATTGAAGAGGGATTCGTAGAATTGACTCCATTGATCCATATTGCCGCGGAAAACATTGTGAGTCAGATGATCGATATTCAATAGCCCTTCACCCGCCGGATGCTGATCAACACCGTCAATGGGGATGAAATCAATATCGTAAATGGAACCCGATTCTCCGTAATGATCCACCAGGTAAATCAGGCTGCCGCCAATCCCTTCAATCGCCGGAATATTGAGTTCCATTGGGCCCGGCCGGTTGATCACCGGTTTCGCGCCTAACCCGATAGCATGCTCCATTGCCCGTGCAGCATCTGCCACCCGGAAAGCCATGGCGCAGGCACAGGGACCATGAATGATGGTGAAATCTTCAGCAAAACTATCGGTTTCGGCATTCAGGATGAAATTGATATCACCCTGCCGGTAAAGTGTTACATCTCGAGAACGGTGACGTGCAATAGCCGTAAAACCAAGCTGTTCAAACAGGGCAGCCAGCTCTTCCGGCTTACTGGCAGAGAACTCGACGAATTCAAAACCGTCTGTTCCCATGGGGTTGTCTTCCGTGATCAGTGCGAGCTGTTTTTTATCAGGCATGACAGCATTCCCTCCCACGTATTTTTTATCCTTCTCTTTCTTTTTAGAGGGATTGGACGCCGATGTCTACCAATGCTAATAACGATTTTTTATATGCATTCAGCCCGAATTCGAATTCAGCCTATGGCGAATCCGGCGTTGTGTTACGAGGAAAGTTATCCGGAAACCGGGTGGTACTATCGAACCTAATCGTTTCCAGACGAACCGCATTATCAAACCGGGCACCACGCAGATCTGCACCACTGAAATCCGCATGAATCAGGTAGCTGTCAGAGAAGTCGGCGCCTCGCAGATCAGCATTGTGGAAGTTGGCCTGGTCAAGGCTTGCATTCACAAATTTGGCTCCATCAAGCTTTGCTCCTGTGAATGTCACGCCACTGAGGATTGTATCCGTGAAATCGATACCGGAAAGGTTCATTTTCGAAAGATTAAACCACCACATGACAGGAATTCTGAGTCCATTTTGCAGGGCTTTTTCCAGGTCTTCCTGGTCAACAATTGCGCCGTTTTTCCTCAACCAGTCGAGCGTCTGATTATCGAGCCCCGAGGCTTGATGAAGCACCAGGTTTTCCACCCTTGCATCAGAAAATAACGCACCCGAGAGATGAGAGTAGGCCATATTCGCCTGACGAAGATCCGCCCTGGTGAAATTGGCGCCGAGAAAATCTGAACGGCCGAAATTCACCTCCCGGAGATCAGCTTCCGTAAAATCCGCCTGTTGAAAACTGGCCTGAAAGACAGACGTCGCCCCTCGTAACCTGGCTCCGCGGAAAGACACATGATCCATATCAGACAGTAATTTGGTTGTTTCCAGAACGGCGCCTGATAAATTTGCATGACTTAAGTTCGTACTCCTGAGACTACTGCCAGACAGGTCAGCCTGCTGTAAATCTGCTCCCAATAAATCGGCATTACTGAGATCCACCCGGGCAATATCCAGTTGACTCAAGTCCGCATCCTGCAATTCCAGCCGAACCTGATGCAGACAGCTGGCTTCCATCAGCAGCAACGCATCATTCAGGTAGCGATAGCAGAAACGCTGCACGGGAGAACCAAAGGCAAGACGCAGCTCATCAAAGCCACAAAGCCTGTCCCCTCCCGGCTGACACCAGCCTTTACCCCTGATCTCCTGCACTGTAGAAACCAGTGTCTGCCGAGGATCCGGTTGCAACACATTATTAATGAGGTAAAACACTACGCCACTGAGCAGCAGTAAACCCGCAACCCATTGTAAACGACGAGTCATAAGGGAATCCGTTCCATTGTTAACGCTTTATATTCATTAACCATAGCATTGGTCTGTCAGACCATTGTCTAATGACTCAAGCGGCAACCGGGCTGTCCAATGTTCTTTTCCTGCCTGATTCCGTTGATATCACGCCCTTCAGAAACAGCGTCTGTCCTTCCCGCGTCTTTTAATTAACAGGATGAAGATGGATCATCTAGCGAATCTTTTTTAATAACCCCGTCTTTGCCAGCGTTGTCCGCATTGTCCGTACTTGCCAGCGAACCGGTGCCGATACAACATATATCAGGGACATGAAAAGCCATGGTTTTATCCGTTTTAACCGGCGTCATTACCACGATAACGAATATAAAAAATGACCGGATATTTTGCCTCCTTAAATGACAGCGTTGTCTACAATCAATCCCGCCCAGAACAAAGTGAGGAGGAATAACCGTGATTGAAGTCAACCTGCATGAGCTTGACGTCCGTGTATCCAGCCTGGAAGAGAAGGAGGCACAGCGCGCCAGAGAGGAACAAAGGCGTGATAAATATTATGAATCGCTTAATACCATGCTGGAAGAACAGAGTATCCACCTGAACGCCAATACCATGCAAATGGACCGGATAGAGAAACACCTTGTCCAGCACGATGAAATATTGCTGAAACTGAACGATTCCTATATCCGGCTGGAAAATGACTTTTCCCTATTTAAAGAGGAAACTAACAAACGTTTTGATCGTTTGGAAAATAACTTTTCCCTATTTAAAGAGGAAACCAACAAACGTTTTGATCGTTTGGAAAATGACGTCTCCACCCTCAAGGGTGACGTCTCTACTCTCAAGGATGACGTGTTTACCCTCAAGGGTGACGTCTCTACCCTCAAGGGTGACGTCTCTACCCTCAAGGATGACGTGTTTACCCTCAAGGGTGACGTCTCTACCCTCAAGGATGACGTGTCTACCCTCAAGGACGGCATGGCAACCGTTAATGAAAAACTGGATTTGCTCCTGTCCCGTCATTGATCCCGGTTGATTCAGCAAAACAGTGCGGCGATGCCTGTCGCCGCCGGTTTGGTCATCCACAGGAACAAGGTGCCGACAATCAGCCCCAATACCACTATGCGCCCGCCACCGGATTTGCCTGTTCAAAGACCCGTAACTGGCCCTGGCTCTTAACCTGGTTCATTACAATCAACCCATGATGAAACCGCCGTCATTCAAATCTGGCTGGAATGGCAGTCCTCAACAATGATGATCCCGGCCGGAACATCCCACAAAAAACAACACTTCTCATACCCCGGTTTGTAGACAATAATGCAGCCATCAACACCTCCCCCTGTTTATTGAGAAAAGGCGTTTTCCTGTGGAAGATGTTATTGAGCTCCTGAAAGCCAGCGCACTGGATGTTCCTGTTCCCCTCAGGCTTCCTGATGAGGATGAACTGGTAGAGATCGAGGAAGAGCTGCTGATCTCACTGCCATTCGATCTGCGGGAATTCCTGCTCAATGTCAGTGATGTGGTCTACGGTTCGATTGAGCCGGTCACAGTCACCGACCCCCAGTCACACACACACCTTCCCGATGTCGCTGCCGAAGCCTGGGATACGTTCGTTCCCCGTCATTTGATTCCTGTCTGTCGCGACAACGAGCAGTACTACTGCATCAGTGAAGATGGCGAGATCACCTTGTGGTCGGAAGAGGGTGAGTCTGATGAAACCTGGCCTTCCATCTGGCACTGGGCCCGGGAAATCTGGCTGAATGGCTGACAGGTTCCCTGTCAGCTTTCGATCTCTTCCACCTGTTCCACCAGCGGGACGGCATAACCCAGTGTCAGATCCCAGGGGAAGCGTATCCATGTCTCCTGGCTGTAGGCCTGGACAAAAGTATCCACCAGCGGCTGCCCGGCGGGTTTGACATACAGCGTTGCAACATGCGCCTGGGGCAGGGCTTTACGTACAGCCTTCAGCGTTTTTCCCGTGTCTACCAGATCATCAATAATGAGATAACCACTTCCTTCTGACGTGATCACCGGATCTTTTAGCACGGTTATTGTTCCCTGCTGCTGGTCATCGTAACTGGCGATGCAGAACGTATCGATCAGGCGGATATCCAGCTCCCGGGCAATGATCGCCGCAGGTATCATGCCGCCCCGGGTCACCGCGATAATGCCGTTCCAGGTACCCAGTGTCAGCAGCTTTTGCGCCAGTAGCCGGGAATCCCGGTGCAGTTCAGACCAGGTTTTGATCATATCGCGGGTGTACAGGGCTTCACTCGTACTGACCATGGTGGCTGACCACTCATCAGGGTTGCTTATTGAATTGATCGCAGCATTTTATGCCTGCAGAACGGTGAATGACAGCCTTTTCCGGGATGTGGTATAAGCTACGACCGTCATCACCCATTCCTATTTCATTCAAACAACCAGGTGCACCTGCCATGGAAATATGGTCCGCCGCCATTCTTTTATTCCTTATCATGGATCCACTGGGCAATATGCCCGTCTTTCTTTCCATCCTGAAATCCGTCCCGCGGGAACGCCGGAACAAGATACTGATTCGCGAGCTTCTTATCGCCCTGGGCATCATGCTGTTGTTCCTGTACACCGGCCAGTCATTCCTGGCCATCATGCACCTGAAGCAAGAAGCGGTCAGCATTGCGGGTGGCATCATCCTGTTCATTATCGCCATTCGCATGATTTTTCCATCCAGGGGAAGCAGCATCATGGGTGATACGCCAGACGGCGAACCGATGATCGTACCACTGGCCACGCCATTGATTGCCGGCCCTTCATTGCTGGCCGCGATCATGCTTCTGGCAAACCAGGATCCCGACCGGATGTTTGACTGGACACTTGCCGTGGTCAGCGCCTGGTTTGTTTCCGCCTGTATCCTGATGTGTTCCGGAAAACTCTATGATTTGCTGCGCGAGCGTGGCTTGTTTGCCCTTGAGCGTCTTATGGGCATGATTCTGGTCATGCTGTCAGTTCAAATGTTCCTGGACGGCATCATTCACTACGTGCAGGGTGTGTAACAGCCGCAAAGTGGTGTTTACCAACGGGTAACACCACTTATCTATCCTGCTAATACGTCAGCTCTATAAACTGGACAATTTCTCCGCCATCAATGGATAACAACGCCTGACGAAATCCGGGTGGACCAAAATCCCCCCTGGCATTGTTGGAAAAGCCATAACCCTCTGTCGGAATGCCTAAGCGAGTATCAAGAACGCCGTTGTTGTTCTCATCATGAAACATCGAAATGGCATATTTCCCGGGTGTTTCCACACTGAACCGTAGCTGCATTCTTCCGGTTTTCGCTTTGACCTTGAGGTACATGAGTGCGCCCGGCTTATCAGGAAAACTTTTCGCGCTTTTATGCAATGAGGCCAGCAGAAACCCCTGATTACTGCGCACATTTCTGATATTGAGAATAATCTCCCCGGCCGATAATTCAGCAACAATCCCAGCCGTAATCAGCGCCAAACCTACCCATACTGTTCGCCAATAAGACCACATAGCCAATGAACCTGTCAGCCAAGATGTTTTTAATCAGGCCACCTGCTTAATTCAAGCGATGGTCTAATTAACGGTCTATATATAGACCAGAAAAAGTAACGGATGATCCTGGCAACCTGTTAATCACCATCACGCTTGTACTTATGGAAACGAGGAAAAAGGTTTTACTCTTTTATTTACGACTCACCATGATCCTGTTGCTGGTGCTCTCTGTTCCCTGGTATGGAACCGCTCAATACCATCAAATACAGTGGCTGGGTATGCCTGCCTGGGTCACCCGTGCAGTGTTCTGCTATGCCCTGATTGTCGTTATAAATCTGCTGACATGGATGCTTTTTGCCTATTGGGACCGGGAGCCGGATAGCCAGTGACAATGGCAGAAATCGGGCTTGGCGGCCTGCTACTTTATTTGCTGATACTGATTCCGGTCTGTGTAGTGGCCTGGCGCTATCGCAGTGATGCCCACAGCAACCACTACCTGGCCAACCGTTCCCTCGGTTTTTTTGTCCTGCTTTTAACGCTCTACGCGACGATACAGAGCAGTAATGGCCTGATGGGCGCAGCAGGGGAAACCTGGCGGCGAGGATTTTTCTGGGTGGTTGCCGTGGGATATGTCGTTTCCATGGCTGTTGGTTATCATTTTATCGCGCCAGCGCTAAGGCCAATTGCCTGTAAGCATGGTTTTATCACACCCGGAGACTGGCTGAGACACCGCTTTTACGGTGAGCCGCTGGCGCTTTCCCTGCGTCGAATCATTACCCTGGTCATGGCCGTTGTATTGGCCAATATTCTGTTTGCCCAGCTAAAAGCCATCGGTGAAATCACTGAAGTCATGACGGGCGGAATGATAACCTACCCTGCAGGAGTGGTTGCGCTGGCGCTGGTTATCCTGGTTTACGACCTCGCAGGGGGGCTTCGGGCCGTGGCATGGACCGATGCCATTCAGGGGCTGATCATGATTACCGGGCTAATCCTGCTGCTGACGTGGATCCTGGACAAACATGACAGTCTTTCCGCAATAACGGCGGGTATCGCTCAGCTCAAACCCGGTAACCTGGCTCCCCCTCAACCTGAACAGCAACGGTATTGGCTGAGCACGATGTTGCTTGTGGGACTATCAACCGTTATCTACCCACAGGCGGTTCAGCGCATCTTTGCCGCCAAAACCAATACTACGCTCTACCATTCAATGGCCATGCTGGGTTTGTTTGTATTCCTGGCGCACCTGATTGTGTTCTTTGTCGGGCTGGCAGCCATTCCACTGTTCCGGGAAGGGGTCTGTCAAAGTGACCAGATTCTCCCCGTGATTCTGAAAGAGTGGGCGGACGGCTCATTCACTCACACCCTGGGAGCAATGATGGTTCTTCTGGCGATTCTTGCCGCCATCATGTCTACAGCAGACTCGGTACTACTCAGCCTGGTTTCCCTGCTGACCCGGGATCTGGCCATAAACACCGTCCAGAACCCCTCCATGAAGCTGGATCGCTGGCTCTCCATTTTCATCATGGGTGCCTTGGCAACCGGCGCCCTCTATCGTGATATTACGTTCTGGCGCCTGGTAGAAATTAAACTGGAAATCCTGCTTCAGTGCATGCCGGCATTCATTGTGGCTCTGCACTGGCGCAGTGTCTCAGCGAGAGCCGTTTTATTCGGTTTGCTGGCCGGAATAAGCCTCTATGCACTGGGACTGTTCCATGGGCTCAAACAGTGGCAGGGTATCCATGCAGGCGTCATTGCCCTGGGGTGCAACCTGCTCATCGTTATGGCGGTACAGCTGTGCACCACGGAGCGTACAATTATCCAACAAAGTCCTGTGGACGATCGGTAAATATACCATTCACCCCCCACCCCCAGAGTTTTTCCGCCATTTTCTGGTTGTTGACGGTGTAACAGTACAGTTCATAGCCGTTAGAGGTAATCTCCCGGGCACGGGCCTCCCTTAAACGCTTGCAGTCGACATGAATAGTCACCGCATTGACATCCCGGGCCTGGGTTAACCAGTTACGGGGTAACTTCTCAAAAAGGTGGCCCAGTCGATATTCCGGTGCATCAACATGACACTGCCTGAGTGCTTCATGGCTGAAACTCGAAATGATCAACCTTTCATTCTCTTTCCAGTGCTGCCGCAATGTCGAAAGAACCGGCTCTACCAGTGCCTTTACCGTATGCCGGTGCATTTTGATTTCAAGATTCAGGCCGAGTCCCAATTCCTGTATCAGTGTCAGGGCTTCTATCAATGTCGGAATAGGTTCACCCGCAAATTCGGGGCTGAACCAGCTGCCAGCATCCAGCTTACGGAGATCCGTCAGATTGCTCCGGAGCAACCGCCCTTTGCCATTCGTGCAGCGCCGCAGGGACTGGTCATGATGAATCACCAGGTTTCCATCCCCCAGCAACACCACATCAATCTCTACCCACTTTGCACCCACTTCATGGGCTTTTCGGATACTGGCCAGGGTGTTTTCTGGCGCAAGACTGGCATTGCCCCGGTGACCGATAATCCTGCTTAGTAACATGTTGCTTTCCGTGATTTCTGGCAGTTTACGGGAATTAAAACGGCTGTGAATAAGCCAGAATTACCATACTACTGCAGAAGCAGGCAACAAGACTTAACCCGGCGCAACCTTCCTTATTTTTCTTACCCAGCATTGGAAACGTCAGCAGGCTTGAGAGCAAAAATGCCATCACTCCCCGGTGACACACCATGCCACTACAACAACGCATAAGCCCGGGCAATATGAATAATCACCACGGGAAGAATCCCGTTACAACGTGTAGAGGGTGATTATAGAAATTAGAAAATCCAGCCTGCCAAAAACTACGGCAGGCCGGTCAGGGAAGGGGTCTTTACATCAGCACCAGGCGGGTATCGGTACGGGAAAGCGCTTTGGTCGGCTTGCCTTCGCTGCCAATGCCACGCAATACACGAAACCCTTCATCAATAACGCCCATCAGGCTGTCCAGGGTTTCTGACTCCACATAGAACACGGTGTCATTGCGACCCAGCACGTTGAATGCGGTTTTGATTTCAGGGTGACGGCTCAACAGTTTTTCCGCGATTGTGGAACCACTGATTCTCAGGTCTGCAAAAATCCAGGCACCGGTGCCATTGGGGCGCGCATGTGATTCTGAAGACAGAGCATCACCATAATGATCCAGCACCAGCATGGTTTCCGTCCGCTCAATCGGATTGAAGCGGTCTTCCAGCAGGGCATGGACGCGATCACTCATCAGGCTCTTGAGCTGATTAACATCCGTCGTGCGACCATAGCAGATCAGGTCGGTCGGCCCGATCAGGCAGTGAACAAGATCAATTTCCTCGATTTCCAGCAAGGTTTCACGAATCTTGTGGACATCGTTGTCACCAGCATCCACCAGCACGATAAAGCCGATATTTCGGGCACTTGTCATTTACTGCTCCCCACGCTGTTTCCTGACAGTCTGTTCATCTTACCATTATGGTCGCAAATGCCTTGCGATATTTATCCAGCTACCATGGCGGCGCGAACCTGACGGATAACCGGTTCGGTTTCGGGACGCACGCCGCGCCAGATAGCAAAGGATTCCGCCGCCTGTTCCACCAGCATGCCCAGTCCATCTACCGCCAGCACCACACCCTGAGATTCCGCCCACTGCATAAACGCCGTTTTTTCTGCGCTATACATCATATCGTACACGCGGGAATCCCGGCTGATTACACCTTCAGGTATTGGCGGTAAATCGCCCTGCAGGCTGGCAGAAGTACCATTGATCACCAAATCAAATACGCCATTTACTGATTCAAAACTGGTCGCCTCAATCGGCCCGAAAGACCGGAAAAGATCTGCCAGTGTTTCAGCTTTCGAAAGGGTTCGATTGGCGATAACTACACGTTCTGGTTTCTGTTCAAGCAACGGTTGCAGTACACCCCGTACAGCGCCGCCCGCACCAAGAACCAATACGCGCTTGCCTGTGATGGTGATGTCATGATTTGAGGTAATATCGGTCACCATACCAACACCATCCGTCGTATCCCCCCACAAACAACCCTCATCAGACCGCCACAGGGTATTCACGGCACCCGCCAGCTCTGCCCGTTCAGTGCGACGCTCAGCCATCTGCCAGGCTTCCAGCTTGAATGGCACGGTGATATTCAGCCCCTTGCCACCATTGAGAAAGAATGATGAAACGACATCATTGAAACCATCCAGCGGTGCCAGCAGCGCCTCATAGGTCATGGCCTGCGCCGTTTGCCCGGCAAAGGCCGCATGAATGGCAGGCGACTTGCTGTGCCCGACAGGGTTACCAATGACAGCGTAGCGATCCAGCGGTTGTTCGCTCATCAAGCCCTCTCAATCCAGCCAGTTGCGGGAAACCAGGTAGTTCTCGTAAAGATCTGCTTCCGGCGTTTCCGGTTCAGGATGCCAGTCGTAACGCCAGTCGACCTGGGGCGGCATCGACATCAATATCGATTCTGTACGGCCACCGGACTGCAGCCCAAAGATTGTCCCCCGATCGTAGACCAGGTTGAACTCCACATAACGTCCGCGACGATAGCGCTGGAAAGCTTTTTCACGCTCACCCCAGTCCATGGCTTTCCGCTTTCTGACAATTGGCAGATAGGCATCGATATAACTGTCACCCACTGACTGCATGAAGCCGAAACACTGTTCGAAAGGCCACTCATTCAGGTCATCGAAAAACAAACCGCCGATGCCTCGGGGTTCATTGCGGTGCTTCAGAAAGAAATACTCGTCACACCACTGCTTATAACGGGGATAAACAGACTCACCGAAAGGTTCACAGGCCTTATACGCTACCTGGTGCCAATGCCGGCAATCCTCTTCAAAGCCATAGCATGGGGTCATGTCATAGCCGCCGCCAAACCACCAGACCGGGTCAGCCCCTTCCTTTTCCGCAATCAACAGGCGGACATTGGCATGGGAAACCGGCACATAGGGATTTTCCGGATGCATCACCAGTGAGACCCCCATGGCCTGAAAGCTGCGGCCAGTCAGTTCCGGCCGACGGGCACTGGCAGCCGCCGGCAGCTGGGTGCCATGAACATGGGAGAAGTTCACACCGCCTTTCTCAAACAGCGCGCCATGCTCAATGACCCGGGCCCGGCCACCACCGCCATGGTGATGCGCCCAGTTATCTTCCCGGAATTCCGCTTTGCCATCCTCTGCCGTCAACGCGTCACAGATACGGTCCTGAAGGCCCAGCAGGTAGTTTTTTACTGCGACGATATCCGGTTGGTCTGTCATAAGCGATATTCCGATCAATGGTTCCTCTGCCAAACAACCCCCTCATCAGAAGGCCTGCAGGCAAATGCTGTTTTAACGAAAGACCTGATCCGTCACCAGATCACGAATTCTTGAAGGCGATGAGGCATCACCGGTGAATCCATCGGTGATCCAGTCAACTTCCTGGTCAAACGTGGCAACCACCTCTTCCCGTGTCACCATGGGCGGCTCTCCAGCCCGGTTGGCTGACGTTGAAACCATCGGCTTGCCAAAGGCATTGCACAGCTCGATTACCAGCGGATGTTGAGTGATCCGGATGGCAACGCTGTCAAAATCCCCCTTGATCCAGGCAGGAATCCAGTTGCCTTCATCGGGCACCAGCCAGGTCAACGGCTGTGACTGCATGGCCAGCATTTTGGTCGAGAGATCATCACTCAGGGTTTCCAGCAGCGGGGCAATTTGTTCCGGGCAGGATGCCACAAGAATCAACCCCTTGCTGACAGGCCGCTGTTTGATGGCAAGGATGCGGTTAACCGCCGCCTCGTTCCAGGGATCACACCCCAGTCCCCACACGGCTTCGGTCGGATAAGCGATAACGCCTCCCGATTTCAGCACCCGGGTCGTTTCTGTCAGATGTTGAGTCATTAAGCACCCAGTTTTTTCTGGAGGGTGGCATTACGTGCCAGTACATCTTCCGCACTGGCACGGCGATCAGCTTCCAGGCGTTCAGCCAGATCGGCATCACCAAGGGCAATGATCTGGCAGGCCAGGTAAGCGGCATTTTGGGCGCCCGCCTTGCCGATGGCGACGGTAGCGACCGGAATACCACCCGGCATCTGTGCCGTAGAGAGCAGGGCATCCAGGCCATCCAGCGGGCTGGCATCAACAGGTACACCAATCACTGGCTTGATGGTCAGGGAAGCAACAACCCCGGCAAGATGTGCCGCCATACCGGCACAGCAGATGAACGCAGCACAACCACGGGCGTCGGCGTCCTTAACATAACTGTGGGTGGCATCAGGGGTACGGTGAGCAGAGTGTACACGGACTTCGCAGTGCACATTGAGCGTTCTCAAGACATCAATGGCCGCCTCGACCTCCGGCAGGTCAGAGTCGGATCCCATGAGAATCGCAACAAAAGGCTTGCTCATTACAGGCACTCTTCTAACAGGGGCGTAAAAGCATGATTATTCTTTGCGAGGGCGCAAAGTATCGTAACCATCGTTAGGTGTCCAGCGCAGGGCGGTTGGTTATCCGCATGAAACCGCCAGGCACGCTGACAATTTTCCCGGCAAGCTCCAGCTCCAGCAAAATACCAGTCACCTTCTGGCTGGGCAGTCCGGTTCGGAGTACGACATCATCGGTATGGCAGACCTCAAACCCCATGGCATTGAGCACCTGTTTTTCACTCTCTGAGCCCGTTTCCGGTAATTCATCGTGCGTATCGGAAGTCATCGGCTGCCAGCAACCCAAAGGCCCGGTTAATTCCTGCAGGATGTGTTCAACACTTTCCACCAGGATGGCGCCTTCCCGAATCAGCCGATGGCAACCGCGGGTACAGGGATTATTCACAGGACCCGGCATGGCAAACACCTCGCGTCCCTGGTCATTGGCCAGTCGGGCCGTGATCAGGGAACCGCTTTTGATATCAGCCTCAACCACCAATACCCCATGACTCAAACCACTGATAATGCGGTTTCTACGGGGAAAATGCCCCGGTCTGGGTTGCGTACCCAGCGGAAATTCCGAAACCAGTACGCCATTGTTGGAAATCGCTTCAGCCAGGGATCGATGCCTTTCCGGATAAACACGATCCAAACCGGTTGCCACGACTGCGACCGTAACCCCCTTACCCGATAGCGCTCCCTTATGGGCTTGCCCGTCAATCCCCAGGGCCAGCCCGCTGGTTACGGTCAGACCACACCCCACCAGCTCTTCTGCCAGCCGGAAGGCATGATGCTTCCCCTGCGGGGTGGGAGAACGGGTACCAACGACGGCAATCTGCGGGGAGAGAAGGTGTTCCGGGTTTCCCCGGGTAAACAGCAAGGGTGGCGGGTCTGCAATAGCAGCCAGTGAGGAAGGATACCCGCTGGAATCCCTGCAAATAATGTGGTGACCGGGTTCTGACAACCATTTCCGGGTCGCTGCCAGATTATCCTGTACCGCTGCCGACTTACCGCTGGAAGCGATCTTCATAGCCAGCGATTTTGGCACTATTTCCAGAAGGCCTTTCAATGACAGGGACAATACTTTTTCCGGACTACCGACATGCTCCAGCAAAAACTGAAAGCGTTTCAGACCCAGCCCGGGAAGATGAAACAGCCGTAGCCATGGCTCCAGCTGATCCCAGTGTTTATCAGGTAATGCGGACATTGCGATATCCTGTTTCCCCACCCCTGACAATGCAGGGGTGGCATTGTTATTGGCAACGGGAAATCAGGATAGTTCAGGAAAAGACTCAGGGGGCTTTCAGCAGGTTACCCACGCGCAGCGGCTGGCTGGCTTTCAGTACTACGCCATAGCTGACCTTCTCAAAGGTTCGATAGACCATCAGCAAACCTACGCGTTCCGGGGGCAGGGTAATGACTTCATCAGCAAAGCGGTCCCGTATCTCAATGTCCTTATAAATTGCCATGACATTGCCCGCTTGCAGGTTGTCTCTCTCACCCTTGTTAATAATCACATTATTGAAACGCCCAATTTGATTGACGCCACTGATAACGTGAAGAATTCTGGCACGCATCTCACGGTCTTCAGGCGCACTGGGCATGAATGAAGAGGCGAGCCCCCGTTCTTCGGACACCAGCAGCCGGTCACCACCGCGGACTTCTTCTGAAGCACGGGACACTTCCAGTGTCAGCAGGTCACCATTGACCTGCTTCAGTGTTGCCGAACCCAGACCCAGCGCCATAATCCCCAGCACTTCCTGAGTCTCATCGTCAAAAATCACCTGCTGCTTACGGTAGATGCCGTAACTGGTAATTTGGTCTTCCAGTGTTCCCCGGGCATAGATGATGTCTCCGGTGGCACTGATGAGATTATCGGATTTTCCACTGACGACATAAGGCGCATTCGTCAATGTTTCCGGGGCACTGACAATCCGGCTATTACTGAGAAATCCGCTGATCGCATCCAGGGGTATGGCGGGTATGGCATCCGCCAGGCGCTTCTTGCGAATTTTCGGCGTCAGCTTGATCGTACGGCCATCACCTGTGGCGGACTGCCCGTTACGACTGACCGTCAGGTGCGGTTTGCCATCGATATACACCAGGTTAATGACATCACCGGGATAAATCAGGTGAGGATTGCGGATCTGGCTGTTCATGTCCCACACTTCCGGCCAGCGCCAGGGACTCTTGAGAAAGCGGCCGGAAATTTCCCAGAGAGTGTCACCGGGCGCCACGGTATAGCTCTCGGGGCGATCATCCCGGAACATCTCGTCAGAGGCTTCCGCCCAGGAGATCATGGAAAGACTCCACAGCACACATCCCAGTAACAGTTTTTTCATTATTATGTCTCAGCTCTGCCGGCCAGGCCTCTGCCTGTTTTCCAACAATGATACCAACGTTTTTCGGCGCCAGGCCACCCAACCTGAGCTTGCGTGACAGCCGTCGCAAATCGGTCGAATGGTTAGACAAAGCAACAGCCGCGTCAGTGACAGTCATTATCAGCAGTATTGAAAATGCTAATTTGTGTCGGTAACGGGGGAAATTTACAATAAACACTAAACGATGTGCGTTCCGGTGTGGGCAATGCACGCAATGTTATAGAAAAATGGAACGGCATAATTTATGGCTATATTAACGATTCTTGAATACCCCGATGAGCGTCTCCGTGAAGTCGGCGTCCCTGTCGAGACAGTGGATGACGCATTGCGCACGTTCATCGACGATATGTTTGACACCATGTATGAAAGCAAGGGCGTAGGTCTGGCAGCCACCCAGGTTAACGTGCAGAAGCGCATCTTCGTCATGGATCTGTCGGAAGACAAAAGCGAACCCATGGTGTTCATCAACCCGGAAATCACGCCACTGACGGAGGAAGTGACAGAATACGGCGAAGGCTGCCTGTCAGTCCCCGGTTTTTATGAAAACCTGGATCGTCCGGCCAGGGTTCGTGTGAATGCGCTGGACCGAAACGGCGAGCCTTTCGAGGTAGAGTGTGAAGGCCTGATGGCAGTGTGCGTACAACACGAAACGGATCATCTGGATGGTAAGCTCTTTGTGGATTACCTCTCCAAACTCAAGCGTGAACGGATTCGTAAGAAGCTCGAAAAACAGCACCGCTTGATGGAAAAATAAATATTTCACCTGCTATGGTCTGAGCACACAGATTCAGGCCATAGCAACAACATGTCGTTATCGCCTCTCCCTTTCCATAAGGGCCAAATTAGTGTGGTTACCCATTGATATAATATCTATGACATTATCCGAGGTATCTTCGGGCGAGGCTGTACTTTCAGCACCATTGAGAATAGCTTTCCATTCATTTTCAGGCTTGAAAGGAGGCACATTGTTTCCCCGATCCAACATCCAGGTTCGTACTTTAAATCCCATGCCCAACATAATATCAAGAAGGAAGAGAATAGGTGCATAGGTTTTTATACCATCGGTTTTATACAATACGTCTATTAATTGGATAACATACTCTCTATTCCTCAAGCTTAAATCAAACACCACATCATTAAATTCCCGTTCGGTCGTCGATGTTCCATCATAATTCCTGGCCAGAACTTTTCTTGAAGCGGGGTGATTCTTATTAATAATTATTGGCTTTAATACATCTGCAACCAGCTTTCTCTTTCTTTCTGAATTCAATGTACCAAAAGTGCCATTGGTTGTGCCTGGATCTACGAAAACCGCCTGAGTCATATTCAATATACCTGCTAACTCATCATCAGTTCTTGCTTTTCTGATTTTTTCAATTATTGCTTTAATTAAATCATCACGCTTAATACCAAGAGCATGCAGTGTACAGTCTCCATCATCATGAACATTAATTTCATGCAATCTAGCGGGTAATTTTCTTCTATGGGGCAGGGGCAGGTGTAGGTAAGCTGAATATACACGTCCTGAAAAGTCTTGCACGCCATACCACTGTTGATATCTATTCACTTTAACAAATCGTTCAGGGAGAGCTACAACGGGTATTTGTTGTTCATTTGTCAAACTGTCCAATGCTGACGGTCTATCTAATTCGGTTGTGACAATAGATTGGTGCGGACTAGAAACAGAAGAGTAAACCCTCGAATAGTTTCTTAATTTGGCGCATAGAATAAAAATGGATTGATTAATCAACACCATATTAAATGGCTTTCTTCCGCTTGTAATATCAACCACTGAATCTTCAATATAATTACTAGCAACCACATCTAAAAACAAATCATCCTTTAAAACGTCACTAGTTTGGGATGAAGAAGAAGCATAATGCTGACACAGCAAATATGCGATAAGTTTATCTTGATAACCTGCCTTTTTTAATACATCAGGATTGCAGCCTGTCAGAGACAGTAAACGTTCTTCATTAACGAGATCACTTATATTAAGCCTTACAAGCTCATCATTTATTGCTTTAATTACATCCTTATATAAACTTTCAGGCCGCTCTTGTACTTGAGGGTCGCTATTCCTACGATCAGATCGTGCTTGTGTTGCTTTAAACAAGTAATCTTCTACACGATCATGCCTTCCAATCCTTGCCGATAAAACTGTAGTTCCAGTAATTTTTGAAAACAGCATTCCAAATGCTTCTGGTTTTATTCTATTTTTATAGCGCATCATACGCACAAAACATTCAATTCGATCAGCAACAGCATTAGGTGCCAAGCGTTCCAACTCTGCCATATCAACTGACCGGATCATTGCATCCAATTCAGCTTGAGTTAATGGATCTATTTGACCTTCAAAATCCCTACGTTTAAATCTTCCCAAAAGATTTATTATTACTTCTTGACTTAAATAGTCTGAAGTAAGAGCAGGAGCTGTTTGGGTAGATGATGATGCTGCTCCTGTATCAACAATATTATCAATTCTACGGAATGTACTTCTAGAAGTCGTTGGTTGAATTCTATGTGACTGCTGCTGCGAAGAAGCTTGCCCTGAAGATACATTATTACCGTGTCCTACCGGAGGATGTCCCCCTTGATCATCATTGCTCGAGACCATTGGATATAGTCGTTTTAAATCACGATAAAATTTATTCCGTTTACTACTATTTTTAAGACACTCTTTAACTGGAGCCTGGGCTGCAGCAGAAATAACAGGACCGAAGTAAAGAGCACTAATATCTTGATGTTCTTTATTCAATAACAAAAACAATATATACCGATAAATAAATTCGTTAGGTCTCAGGTCGTTATTATTAACTAATATCGGTACAACATTTTTTCTAGTCAATGTAGCTTTAACTAAAGCTTGTGTATTATCATTTTGTAAACTTGGATATTGATTAATTTCATTTTCTAAATCTTTTACTGTTCCAGCCGCTAGCCCTGTATCGCCTGAAATTTTTATTTTCGGTCTTTGTACGTTTTGTCCCCCACTTCCATTCTGTACAGCTGTTCGAGTTTGAATCCTTTGCCTTGGAGTCTTGTCTTCATGCGTTAGACTTTGCTTAAGGCACGGACAACAGAAACAGAATATTGTTACTAAAAAATTCCAGAATTTGGCGCAACATCCCAATCTTTTTTGCTGTCCTGTCGCTGTGCCAGGCGGATTCCCTGCCCTAACGCCACTCGCTGAAGCCACAGCTATCTCCTTAAAACCCGATTATTCACTATTAGACAATGATATTTTCCATTTGGTTCCTCAGAACCAAGCATGAGACAAGATCAAAAATCAGTATTTTTAATATATAAATCAACAAGTTAAAGAAAAGCATTTTTATTTCCAGGTCACAGGGAGGATAATGCAGCTATTTTTACAGATTTGCTTTATCCAGAATGACTCAACCATTACGCATCGTTTTCGCTGGCACCCCGGAATTCGCCAGCCTTCACCTTCAGGCCGTCATTGACAGTCCCCATGAAGTCATCGCCGTTTATTCTCAACCCGACCGTCCGGCAGGGCGGGGACGCAAGCTGACCCCCAGCCCGGTCAAACAGCTGGCGCTGGAACATAATATTCCCGTATTTCAGCCCAAGACCCTGAAAACCGAGGAAGCCCAGCAGGAGCTGGCAGCCCTGAAGCCAGACCTGATGGTGGTCGTTGCCTATGGTCTGTTACTGCCTCAGGCTGTGCTGGATATCCCGAAATATGGCTGCATCAATGTTCACGGCTCCATCCTGCCACGCTGGCGGGGAGCTGCGCCGATCCAGCGGGCCATTGCCGCCGGCGACAAGGAAAGCGGTGTCACCATCATGCAGATGGATGCCGGTCTGGATACCGGTGATATGCTGCTGAAAGCCTGCTGCCCGATTCATGCAGACGATACCAGCCAGAACCTGCATGACCGACTGGCTGAAATCGGCGCTCCCTGTCTCCAGCAGGCACTGGATCAGATTGCCGCCGGCAACCTGTCTCCGGAAAAACAGGATGATGAACAGGCCAACTACGCCCACAAGATGAGCAAGGAAGAGGGCGGTATCGACTGGTCCAAGCCTGCCCGGGAGCTTGATTGCCTGGTGCGTGCCTTCAATCCCTGGCCGGTATCATGGGCGGAACTGGACGGCGAACGCATTCGTGTATGGCAGGCCACCGCTATCGAAGCGTCTTCCGATAAAGCGCCCGGCACCATTATTTCAGCAGACAAACAGGGTATTACCGTCAGCTGCGGTACCGGTAGCCTTGTTCTGAAACAACTGCAATTGCCCGGCAGCCGCGCGATGAGCATTCAGGATCTGCTCAACAGCCGCAGTGACCAGTTTGCCCCGGGAAAGCGGTTCGCCTGAAATGAGTACTCCACAGCAACCGGTTAGAAAAAGTCCGGCCAGTGTCCGACTTCAGGCAGCACGTACGATCGCTGCCGTGCTTAAGGGCCAATCGCTGGCCACTATGTTGCCGCAGGCGGAAAAGCGTCTTCACGACAGTGAACATCCGCTACTCCGACAGCTCTGTTATGGCACGGCACGCCATTTTTTCAGTTTGTCGCTGATTCGGGACCGCCTGCTGAGCAAACCGCTCAAAGCCAGCGAAAAGGAAATACAGGCACTGCTGCTGGTTGGTCTGTACCAGCTGCTTTATACCCGTATTCCCGAACATGCGATTCTCTCGGAAACCGTCAATGCTACACGCAACCTGAAAAAGCCCTGGGCAAAGGGACTGGTCAACGCCGTCCTGCGCAGTGCTCAACGGCAAAAGGATCTGCTGACAGACTGGCAGGGTTCCACGGAAGAAGCGCGTTTTGAGCATCACGGGTGGCTACTGCGTCGCCTGAAACAGGCCTGGCCGGAACAATGGCAAGCGATCGTTGAGGCAGGCAATCAGCAGGGACCAATGACATTACGGGTTAATGCCCGCCAGTACGGCAGGGACGATTACCTGAACCAACTGTTAGAAGAAGGTATTGCAGCGCATTCCTGCCAATTCTCTGGTCATGGTATTCAACTGGAAGAAGCCTGTCCGGTTACAGCGTTACCGGGTTTTCAGGATGGCCGCGTCAGTGTGCAGGATGAAGCGGCACAACTGAGTGCATATCTTCTGGAGGCCCGGAAGGGCGAGCGGATTCTGGATGCCTGTGCAGCTCCAGGCGGCAAAAGCTGCCATATTCTGGAACAAACCGAAGATGTATCGCTCTGGTCACTGGATGTCGATAGTGAGCGTGCAGACCGTATCCATGAAAACCTGTCTCGCCTGCAACTAACGGCCAATGTTATTACCGGCGATGCCACCCAGCCAGACACCTGGTGGGACGGCAAGCCCTTCGACCGAATCCTGTTAGATGCTCCCTGTTCCGCCACAGGCGTCATACGACGTAATCCTGATATCAAATGGCTGCGAAGGGACGAGGATATCGCCCAGCTGGCCGACCTTCAGCGGCAGATCATTGACCAGATGTGGTCCCTGCTCAAGCCCAGCGGCATTTTGCTGTATGCCACCTGTTCCGTGCTGCCTGATGAAAACAGCCAGCAGATAAAAGCATTCCTGGCACGACACCACGATGCCATTCTGGAACCTATCCCAACGAAATTCGGCCTGGATACCGGTTACGGCATCCAGCTGCTGCCAAAACCCCAGGGAAATGATGGCTTTTTCTACTGCCGGTTACGCAAAAAAGCGTCATAATGCAGGATTGACCTGATGACCGCCGGCCAGGCCGGCGGCCTCACGATGTAAGGAACCCATTCAGGCACGTTTCATGAAAATCATCATTCTCGGCGCCGGACAGGTCGGGGGCACCCTGGCTGAGAACCTGGCCAGCGAAGAAAACGATATCACGGTCGTGGACACCGATGGCGAACGACTCAGGGAATTGCAGGACCGGCTGGATATCCGCACGGTGCATGGCATGGCCTCGTTTCCCTCGGTCCTGAAACAGGCGGGCGCGGATGACGCCGATATGCTGGTCGCCGTCACCAACACCGACGAGGTGAACATGGTGGCCTGCCAGATCGCCTACACCATGTTCCGGACGCCTACCAAGATCGCCCGAATTCGCCAGACGGCTTACCTTAGCCGCGCTGGCCTGTTCAACGACGAAGCCTTCCCTGTCGACGTTCTGATCAGCCCGGAACAGGTGGTCACCAAGTACGTCACCCGTCTGATCGAATACCCCGGCGCATTGCAGGTACTCGACTTTGCCGGCGGTAAGGCCCAGCTTGTTGCTGTGAAGGCTTATTACGGCGGCCCACTGGTGAACCAGGAACTCCGGACTATCCGCGAACACATGCCCAATGTGGACACCCGGGTTGCAGCCATCTTCCGTCGCGGCAAGGCGATCATGCCGGAAGGCACCACCGTGATTGAAGCGGATGACGAAGTCTTCTTCATTGCTGACCGCAAACATATCCGCGCCGTTATGAGTGAGCTGCGCCGTCTGGACCAGGACTACAGGCGCATCATCATTGCCGGTGGCGGAAACATTGGTTTGCGACTGGCCCAGGCGATTGAAGACAAGTACAACGTCAAGATCATTGAGCACAATGTTCAGCGTTGTCATCACCTGTCCCAGTCACTGAACAAGGCGATTGTCTTTAACGGCAATGCCTCTGACCGGGATCTGCTGGTCGCGGAAAGTATTGAGGAAACTGATGTCTTCATCGCCCTGACCAACAACGATGAAGCCAACCTCATGTCTTCCTTGCTGGCGAAGCGTCTCGGTGCCCGCAAGGTGATGGCGCTGATCAACAATCCAGCTTACGTCGACCTGTTACAGGGCGGCAGCATTGATATTGCGATCTCACCGCAGCTGGCCACTATTGGCAGTTTGCTTCGCCATGTAAGACGCGGAGATGTAGTAAACGTTCACTCACTTCGCAGGGGCGCGGCAGAGGCGATTGAGGCTATCGCGCATGGTGACGAAACCAGCTCACGGGTTGTTGGCCGAACCATTGGCGCCATTGAGTTGCCACCGGGTACGACCATCGGTGCAGTGGTGCGGGATGATCAGGTACTGATCGCCCACGACCATATCGAAATCCAGTCCGGCGACCACGTTATCTTGTTCCTCACCGACAAGAAGCGTATAACCGAGGTGGAAAAACTGTTCCAGGTGGGACTCAGTTTCTTCTGAAAAACCGGTAAAACCTGGCCGCATAAAAACACTGACGCCGCGGCCAGTCACTTTACGAAGGAATAACAATAGTCTGTTCTGTACCGCCGCCGGATTGGCCATAACAACACGGAACAAGGCGAAGGGGTACAGAATACAAGGTGCTTTCTGGGGGAGTTGAATGCATCTGCCGGTCATTCTGCGCATTCTGGGGATTCTTCTGGTGCTGTTCAGCACCGCCAGCCTGCCGCCCATGGCAGTGGCCTGGTGGTACGGCGAGCCGGAAATCATGCTGTTTACCTATACCTTCCTGATCACACTGGTGACCGGGCTGGTCTTCTGTCTGCCGTTCATGCGCGCCAGGCATGATATGCGACCGCGGGACGGCTTCCTGATTACGGTCTTGTTCTGGGTGGTTCTTGCGGTTTTCGGTGCCTTTCCGCTCCTGTTGATGGATGCGCCATCGTTATCCGTCACGGATGCCTTCTTTGAGTCCATATCCGGCCTGACCACCACTGGCGCCACAGTGCTGACCAATATTGACAATATGCCCCGCTCCATATTGTTCTATCGACAACAACTGCAATGGTTAGGTGGTATGGGAATCATTGTTCTCGCCGTCGCGATTCTTCCCATGCTGGGCATCGGTGGCATGCAGTTGTATAGAACAGAAGCTCCCGGCCCGGTCAAAGATCGTAAGCTAACGCCCAGAATAGCCGAAACCGCCAAAACCCTCTGGTATCTCTATCTTGGTCTGACAGTTGCCTGCGCACTGGCCTACTGGATGGCCGGTATGACACCGTTTGACGCCATCAGCCATAGCTTCTCCACCGTAGCGATTGGCGGATTCTCAACCCACGACGCCAGTATTGGCTGGTTTAACAGCCCTGCCATTGAAGGTATCGCAATATTCTTCATGCTGATTTCCGGCATCAACTTCGCCATGCATTACCTTGTCTGGCACAACCGCAGTTTCCTGATGTATTTCTCGGATCCGGAAGTCCGTGGTTATCTGCTGATGCTGGTTGGCGTATCTCTGCTGACAGTGCCGGTACTGCTTTACAATGATGTCTACGACGGGATGGAGGCCGCCCGTTACGGTATTTTTGAAGTGGTTTCCATCGCGACAACTACAGGATTCGCCACCACAGATTTTTCCATCTGGCCCACCTTCCTTCCGCTGTTGCTCTTCCTGACGAGCTTTGCCGGTGGCTGTGCCGGTTCAACGGCCGGTGGTATGAAAGTGATCCGTGTATTGCTGATTTTCAAGCAGGGATCCCGGGAACTGAAACGGTTGATTCACCCCAACGCCATATTTTCCATCAAGCTGGGACGCAAACCGGTAGATGACAAGGTAGCGGATGCTGTCTGGGGCTTTTTCTCGGCCTATGTATTCCTGTTTATTGTGATGTATCTGGCACTGCTGGCTACCGGTCTGGATATCACCACAGCCTTCTCTGCCGTTGCATCCTGTATGAACAACCTGGGTCCTGCCCTGGGCGAAGCATCAGCTAACTACCAGAGCCTGCCCGATACTGCGAAGTGGATATTGAGCTTTGCCATGCTGCTGGGGCGTCTGGAAATCTTTACCCTGCTGGTACTGTTTACTCCAATGTTCTGGCGCCATTGAACCAGTCGCGATGAGGTTATGAAACCTGCAAGATTACAGATGATAACGGTTACACAAGCTCTGTCATCATCGGATCCGTTTCCTGAGGCGAAGACTCCTCCACCCTGTGTACATCAACCTCTATTATTATTTGCGGACGGGTTGACTCTGTTACCCTGGATTCACCGGGAACAGCTTCTGACTTTATAACTGTCTCAATGATATCCGCTGGCTGACGGGTTGATTCTGTTGCTCTGGTTTCACCGGGAACAGCTTCTGGCTCCATAACTATCTCAATGATATCCGCTGGCTGACGAGTTGATTCTGTTGCCCTGGATTCACCTGATTCCATAACAGTCCCAGTGACATCCGCCGGGGCAGGGTGAGACTTTGGCTGTTCATGCGGAGATGTATCATTTTTAGACTCCCCCTTTATTTGAGGTGTCTCCAGTAGTTCCATTTTGACCGAGCTATCTCTTTGTTGCTTTATTCGGCTTTTCCTGTCTTTACGATACTTTTCCACCTTCCAAAGGATTACTATCAACATCACAATAAAACCTACAAACAAACCTCCTCCCACGCCTACTATAAGTGCTGTTTTTACCCCTTCACTAATACCACCATTCGTTTGCCCCCTGGTAGTTTCAACTAATTGTGTTGTCATATGATTTCCAGGGATAGTTGTGCAGTTTCCATCCGGACAATTAAATCTGCGTCTTGTTGTTGTATTCAACGTCGTGAGTTCTGGTAATTGAGTCGTTTTAATCGTTGACGAGTAATTGCAGTTTTTTTCATCGGTTCCATCATCACAGTGCGTATGATTATCACACCGATAATCTATCGGCCAACATATTTCGCCATCACACTGGATTTCTTCGTCCGGATGACAGGGAGGCGCACAGTAATTAAAGTCTTCATCCTCACCCTCATCACAATCCTCTTGACCATCACATAACTGCTCGTTTGTTATGCACTTGCCATTATTGCATTGAAATTTGTCAGGATCAGAACACCCTACAATCTTGCACATAACAGGCGATTCATCTTCTCCCTCAGGACAGTCATCATGCCCATTACACACGGTATTATTGAATCGGCAAGAATAATCATTACACCTGAAATCATCACCACATAAACCCCGACACACCAGTCCATTTTCATCATCCTCGTCTGGACAACGAATGATCCCATTACATTTTTCACTCTCAGGCAGACAGAGTCCGCTGTGACACTGAAACTCCTCCGATTTACAGATAACATTGGCACAATACTCTTTTGCTTCATCTTCACCGTTTTTACAGTCGTCTTTTCCATCGCAACGTTTTTCCCTGGGAATACATTTATCATCACAGTAGAAAGGATCTTTTTGACACTCTAACTGTTGGCAGGTTTCAAGGTCTTCATCTGAATTATCCTGACAATTAGGACTACCATCACAAAGGTAAGATTCCGGCTTGCATTCTCCCGATTTACATTGAAAGAAACCTTCAGAGCATTCCGAGGCCCTTTTCTTCATTGATTTATTTCCTCGACTTTCCTCATTAACAGGCAATACGCTCCGGTGTTTGTGATTTTTTTGAGGTAAACTCCCGCTATCCTCAATACCGGAAGTGAGTCTCTCCTCCGATTTTTCAGCAGGTTTTATTCTGTTAGTCCCTTTTGATCTGGAAGAATTTTCGGTTAAAGAAGACAACGGGAAAACACTGAGTAAATTATTGAAAAGAATCATTTCACTAACCTCTTGGTAAATATTGATGGGTGATAAACAGCAAGAGCCTGATGACCTGTAAATCAGGTTGAATATCTCAGTGAGTATCAGAAAAAAGCGATGGTGGATATCTAGCGAATTACTGCAAAAATCATTGATACCGAAAATATCGATAATCCGTTACTACACAGGATTACTGGTTTGAAATTATTATTCCGTAATTAGTTCAACAATCCCTTTTTGTCTGGCTGACAGATCGGTTATTACTGTAGAAACAGGTGGGAAAAGTAACATTTGGAGGAAAATCCGAAATCCATTCCCCTGCCAGCGCTCATTGACTGACAAGGGGCAATTGATAGCTCATCGTAAACGTAAGTGCAGGCATAACAATGGTTCTTTTTCTTTTGCCCATCACCTGACGGTGATAAACACGCCATGAACCAGTGGTTGCAGTTCAGGAATGCGGGTCGTTCCTGTGCCATGCGTTCAGGTGAATCCCTGTTGCACAGGTAGCATCTGAAAAAGCCCTGAGCGGTGAAACAATCGCACGGCGTCGGCCTCGCAATGCATTGATCTCGGCTTTATCCGCCAGGTAAGCCTGCCAGGCCTCAGAGCTATACAGCGTATCAATCAGATCTTCCACGGCATCATGACGCGCTTCATGGCCACTACTCAACCGGGCGGGCTGATCCTGCCACGGCAGCATGATGGATTCCGGTAGACGGTGCAGTGCTTCTTCCAGCTGCGCCTCAGGCAGCGCTTCCTTGCGGTTCTTCTCGATAAACCGGCGAGCATTCAGCAAATCACTGAAAGCGACTTCAAAGCGATCTGTCAGTTTTTCCAGCTGACGGATCCGTGCCTCAAGCAGTTCCACCTCAGAAACCATGTCATCAAAGTCCAGGATCATTTCATTAAGCTGAGGATTTTTACCGATAATCTCACGTTGTTGCTGTGATGAAGGATGGAAATCCTCCCCTTTGGCAATGCTGCCTACCTGACGGCTCAACGCCTTCTGCCACTGGCTGAGATTGAAGATCATCGATTCTTTGAGTGGCAGGTCGGATAAATGGGGAATGCTGACACTGGTCAGCGTCTGCCGTTGGTGATCATTAATATTGTCTGTCAGCGTACTTTCATCAGCCACAGGTTCTGTTGTTTCTGACGCATTGAGCCCAAGACGATCCTGCCAGCGGGTTTTTAAATGAATACCTGACACCCGGGTTGCCTCAGAAAAGGCTTTCAACGGCTCAATCAGCTCATTGCGCTGTTCTTCCAGGCTGGCAATGCTCTCCTGATCGTTCTGGTAGCAACGGTATTGATCTGTTTTCCTGAAAACCTCTACCGCATTTTTCATCTGCCGCAGACGCTCAGCCTCGTCACTGACCAGGTACCAGGCCATCTGTCCCGGCATATGGATGT
This sequence comes from Kistimonas ophiarachnellae, assembly GCF_057552235.1. Taxonomy (NCBI): domain Bacteria; kingdom Pseudomonadati; phylum Pseudomonadota; class Gammaproteobacteria; order Oceanospirillales; family Endozoicomonadaceae; genus Kistimonas; species Kistimonas ophiarachnellae. Next base: position 149,734 of record NZ_BAAJPA010000003.1, read on the forward strand.
GTTCCGGCAAGTTCCGTAGTGCAGATGAGAGCCGATGCTCTGACCACTGGGCATTGTTATAACGGTCAATAATTCTGCAGATCTCGAAGGCAAAGCTGTATTCGATCTCAAAACTGCTGCACTTATTCTGCAGGAGCGTGATCTCGACATTGATCATCTGAACCTTATCCACCAGACGGTCAAACCGCTGCGCCATTTCACGGACAGTCTCGTTCGCCCGGACAGCCTGGCGGTGATAATTCGACATTTTGTGGAAATCTTCACCTTTCAAGGTCGTTTTAACCTTGTTCCCGACGGTTCTGATCGATTTATCCAAGCTATATCTCAGCGTCGCGATGGGGGATATTTCATCAAACATGGTAGGGCGGTATGCATTAAAGTCCGCCGCAGCCTCACGATTCTGGTCACTCTGCTTACTGGCCGTTGCAAACTTCGGTATATCAGTGCTTGCGCTGTCATTGGCTGGATTAACTGCTGAATTGTTATCCGATGAATTCTGACGGGATGAAGGATTTTTCATGCTGCTACTTCCTTGATAATGCTGGCGGGTTACGGTGTGTTTATTGGTTTAATTATTGGCTATCCCTAAAGCTCCCCGCCGGATGATTTGAGACTGATTCGGAATATCAGTCACGAAGCCCAATAAGGAATACTGGAAACTCTCTCGTTTGCCCATTCATACGAGGCATAAACCGGCTATCAATCCTCATCCCAGATGGATTCCAGCGTATAGTCACTGCCCTCCACAACGAAGAAGCTGGCATCCACATAACGGAAATGACGCTCCAGTTCAGAGATTCGATCAACATCCTCCACTCCGAGCACCAGGCTGGCAGCCTCTAGGTTTTCCTTCTGCCTGATAGGGGATACCGATTTGGGAATAACATACACCCCTCGCTGTACGGACCACTGGATCAGCACCTGGGCAGGCGTGACGCAATGTTTCCGGGCAATCTCGCCAATGACCGGATGATCCAGTAACCCGGGTTCATTCTCAGAGCGTATCTCCGGACTTCTGTCCATAGACCCCAGGGGGGAATAGGCCGTCACCTGAATCCGGTGCTCCTGACAGAAACGAACCAATGTCTGCTGCTCCAGAAAAGGATGCAGCTCCACCTGATTCATCGTCGGCATAATCCGCGCCTGGCTGATCAACTGCTCCAGCTTTCGGATACTGAAGTTACACACACCGATATACCTTGCCAAACCCTCATCGGCACAGGCTTCCATCCCCAGCCAGGTTGTCTCTAAAGGTAAGGTTTTCAAGGAGATACACTCATCAGCTGTTGAAGCAAAAAGCACATCCTCCCGAACAGTCACAGGCCAGTGCATCAGGAACAGGTCCAGATAATCCAGCCGCAGATCGGATAGCGTCTTTTCCAGCGCGGGTCTCACAGCCTCTTGCGCATGGGCGTTATTCCAGAGTTTTGACGTGATAAACAGGTCTTCTCTGCCTACATCTCCTTCTTTGAAAGCATCATGAAAGGCTTGGCCAATTTCAGGTTCATTGCCATAGACCGGTGCACAGTCAATATGTCGATAACCGATGTTTATGGCTTCTCTTATAGCCTCGTAAACAACGCCAGGCTCTGATTTCCATGTTCCCAAGCCTATCATTGGCAGGGCATTACCAGATAATGTCGTGAGACTCATATTGATCTCTTTAGATTAAAGAAAAAAGACCTTATCAATCATATAAGAAAAGAGTCACTAACAACCAATATTAACGACATTCAATATAGATTATTAGATATGCTTTTATACATAAAAAACCAAACTTAAATAAACTTTAAATATAAGAAACATTATTGGGAAAACTAAAAAATTATTAGCATATCTATTACACCTTAAAATCAGCCTAACAATACAACAGGCACACGAACTTTGATTCCACTTTCTTTTTGATTTTACGGCCAGGGTATAATCGACCGTGATAGTAATCAAGAATAAAAACCTTAACAAATACAAAAGAACCACGTATTGTTTTTATTACTATCACTTTAAATGTACTAGTGAACTAAATGTATTCATCTCCATCATAGTTTTATAATTTTTTAAGATACTCAAGGTCAAACGTTTTGGATAATACTATTCCAACAACAGCCGCTAGCACACCATTAGTTGCTAGTACGTCAACAGGTAATGAAAGCACGACTAATACTTCATATATTGCTCTCACCGAAGAACAATTGTCAGGTATGAACAACTATCAAATATGTGATCATATCTATAGGCTCTTAACAAACTATAAAATTCAACCTATACCCTCTTCAGAAATTAGAAGGCTTGCTTCATTCTGTGAAAATATTGATGAATTATTAATTACAGATCTAACATTACTAAATACAGCTTCTTGTCTTGGTTTAACTGAAATTGTAAAAATATTGATAGATTTAGGAGCAGAAGTTAATGCTGCCGATGATAATCACTACAGCCCCTTATATTATGCAGCCAAAGAAGGTCACAAAGATATCGTTGAGATTCTACTTCAAGAAAATGCTGAGATTGATTCCCCAGAAATTGATGGCAGGACAGCTTTATGTGTAGCAGCATTCACCAGGCATCCCGGTATTACAGATATACTAATAAAAGCCGGGGCAGATATTAATTTTCACTGTAGGGGACATACGCCTTTACATGATGCCGCATGGTCAGGTGATATAGAATCGCTTAAACTTCTTATTGATGCAGATGTTGACCTTTTCCAGACTGACGCGAGTGGCAGAACGGCATTACACAATGCTGCATATGCACATAAAAATCGTACCATGGCAGTGCCGATACTCATCAGGGCAGGTCTTGATCCAAATCAAGCCGATCATTCTGGTCAAACACCTGTAAACCTGGCATCACGATATGGTCGTGCAGAAGCACTTAAGCAATTAATAGCTTCCGGCGGTATAGTGCACGGTAATGACTTACTTTCAGCAGCGGAATTCGGCTATTTCGAAACCGTCAGGGTATTAGTTGATGCTAACGTTGATATTACTTATACCAATCGTAAATGTGATACCGCTCTCCATCTTGCAGCATCGGGGTTAAAAAATGCATTTCCACATAATGATAACCACGCAGAAGTCATCAAAATTCTCGGAGATGCCGGTGCAAATGTTCATCTTCACAATAATAAAGGCATGGCGCCTTTACACGTTGCCATATCAAACGATACCCCTAAACCTGAGATCGTAAAGCGTTTAATTGAAATCTGTGCTGATATTAATCAGCCGACTCTGCTCAAATTCAGTGAAGATCAGCACGGCTCTCGATTTATAAAAGATAAAAGTCCTTTACACTTGTCAGTCGAATATGGGCATACATCCCTAACTACGCTTCTATTACAAAACAACGCTAATGCTAATATGATAGATAAACATGGCATGACATCTTTACATCTTGCGGTAATAAAAGGATATCCCGAAGCAGTGCAAATTCTGATAGATGCAGGAGCCAACACCGATCCAGTTGATATTATTTCGAAACAGACACCTCTATATAAAGCGGCAAACAATGTTCGAAATAGCACAACAGACCAATTAAAAAGAACCCATACAGATATTATCAAGATATTGATAAAAGCAGGCGCTGATCTGGATAAAGTGAATGAAGCTATACGCGATGAAAATCGAAATACTCCTTTCAAGATAATAAACAATCTATATACCCACGATGAAATAAAGGAACTTCTGGAATTAAAACCAACAGCTGGTATTTCTATCATATTTAGAGATAAATTTAATCGTTTTCTTTTATCCAATATGACACGTCTGATAATTCGTGAACGGATTAGGAATAGTCCTGATGTTTCTAGTTTGCCTTTACCACAAGCTCTTAAAGATCGTATCCGAGCTAATCATTATATTGAGCCTTCTTTAGATCATAGTACTCAAGCACTTAAACCAACAGCAGACTCAGAAAAACAAAAAAAACCTGCTGGAAAGACAACTCCTGAAAGCTTGCCAAGAACGCAAGATGAAAAAAAATGGACAACAGTTCACCAAAATAGACGAATTGAAAATAAAGATTTCATTGAAAGTCGTAGTAGAGAAGTAAGAAGACAGGGATTTGGTTCTACGGAGCCTTCAAAAATAAAGCGCGATCCTAATAAATTTAATTAAAGATTTAGATTTATAGTCTGCTTACAGATACAGATCCGACTCCAAACCCAATCTCACAGAAATAACTCTATCTCACACGTCTATCTTGATTTAGCCGTCATACTCTTCAACCGCCTATCAGAGCCAATGCTGATCAATGTTGTGCATCCATAAATCCTCTTTATCCGTATATGCAGATTATCCCAGATGTTTTTCATATCATTCGTGAGAAAACGCTGGCGAGAAGAGTTCCTTTTTATATAGTTATATGTATCGCTATAAAGGTTACCAATAATGAATAAGGTCAATATAACCGTCTTCAAATGGGCTGGCTCATGGGGTCCTTTCAAGATCAAGATTCCCTGTGGCGAGTGTGCGCTGACTGAAAACATCATTCGCGACACCATGGCCAACGAGCTGGCGGATATTCCCGTGGAGCTGGATGAACGGGAATGGCTGACCGAATGGTGGAAACCACTGACCAAAGGCGGCTGGCATGCGCCCATTGTCATGGTTGAAGGTAAAGTCATTTCACAGGGAATGGCGCTAAACCGGGGCTTGTTGACCCAGGCGGTGATTGAGCATCACAGCAGCCAGAGCCCGATCAGCGGTAACCATGTTTTCGGTAAGGAAAACTGCCCTTACTGTGTGCGAGCCAAGGAACATCTGGCTCGTCGTGGCATTCCTTATCAGTACCACGATGTTATCAAGGATTCCCGCGCCCTTTATGACATGCTGGCACGGGTAAAACCCATCATAGGTCCTAAAACCCCGGTCACCGTTCCTCAAATCTGGATTGACGGAAACTATGTGGGGGGCGCCGATAAACTCAGCAAAATCGTTGATGAATACGTCGAACCCAATTATGACCGCGGCCAGTGTTCCATTTCGCCTGAGAATCGGCAGAAAAGCGATAACGACTAATTCTGTTCATACCGCTGACAATCACTTTTTCCGTATTGTCAGCGGCATCATCCACAGTGCATTTCTGGCTTGAAGCACAGGTATTTCCCAGCTTTCCCCCAGCCAATACATAAATTACACACAATGTTATCCACATTATGGCCCGATCTTTTTGCCATACTTTCGGGCTAACCGCTTTATCCAGAGACTCATCCTGAGACTGCCCTGTTTTTGTGCTGGCCGGACAAGGTATAATTTCCGCCATTTTTCCGGTTTATCCCACTGTCCGCCGTGTCGGACAGGAACCCCAACCCTGAGGTGGTACTGTGACCCAACAAACCGTGCCCGACGCCAGCACTTTCCAGGGGCTGATCCTTGCCCTGCAAAACTATTGGGCCCGTGAAGGCTGTGTAATCATGCAACCGCTGGATATGGAAGTCGGCGCCGGCACCTTCCATCCTGCGACCTTCCTGCGCGCCATCGGTCCGGAGAACTGGAACTCCGCCTATGTGCAGCCCAGCCGCCGTCCGACTGACGGCCGTTATGGCGAAAACCCGAACCGTCTCCAGCACTACTACCAATTTCAGGTGGTAATGAAGCCGTCTCCTGAAAACTTCCAGGAACTCTACCTCGGCTCCCTGAAAGAGCTGGGTATTGATACCTCCGTTCACGATATCCGTTTCGTGGAAGATAACTGGGAATCCCCAACCCTCGGTGCCTGGGGTCTCGGCTGGGAAGTCTGGCTGAACGGCATGGAAGTAACCCAGTTCACCTACTTCCAGCAGGCGGGCGGTATTGAATGCTATCCCGTTACCGGCGAGATCACCTATGGTCTGGAGCGTCTGGCCATGTACCTGCAGGGCGTGGACAGCGTCTATGATCTGGTCTGGGCGCATGGGCCGCAGGGCGATGTCACCTATGGTGATGTCTATCTCCAGAACGAGGTTGAAATGTCTACCTTCAACTTCGAACTGGCCGATACCAAGAGCCTGTTCGAACATTTCGACTACTTTGAACGTGAGTCCGAGCGCATGGTTGAGCAGGGGCTGCCGCTGCCGGCGTATGAATTTACGCTGAAAGCCTCCCACACCTTCAACCTGCTGGACGCGCGCCACGCAATCTCCGTGACCGAACGTCAGCGTTACATCCTGCGTGTTCGCACCCTGGCCCGGGCCGTTGCCCATGCCTACTTTGATGCACGCAAGAAACTCGGATTCCCCCTGGCGGATCCTGCGATAAGGCGTGAAGTAATGACCATGCAGGAGAAGAACTAATGGCAACACAGGATTTTCTGGTTGAGCTGGGCACCGAAGAGCTGCCCCCGAAAGCACTGAAAACGCTGGGTAACGCCTTTGCGGAAGGAATTCTCCAGCGTCTGGAAAAAGCCGGACTGGCTTATGGCAACCACCAGGTTTTCGCCGCCCCACGTCGTCTGGCGCTGCTGGTACGCGAGCTGGAAACCGCCCAGCCTGACCGTGACGTCGAGCGCAAGGGCCCGGCCGTTCAGGCCGCTTACGATGCCGACGGTAACCCTACCAAGGCCGCTGAAGGCTTTGCCCGTTCCTGTGGCGTTACCGTCAGCGATCTCGTGACAGAAGAGACCGACAAGGGTGCCTGGCTGGTTTTCCGTTCCACCGAGAAGGGCAGCGCGACGGCAGAACTGTTGCCTGCCATGGTCAAAGCCTCCCTGGATGAACTGCCGATTCCCAAGCGCATGCGCTGGGGCGCGAGCCGGGTTGAGTTTGTTCGTCCTGTGCACTGGCTGGTCATGCTGCTTGGCACTGAAGTCGTGGATTGTGAAATCCTCGGCCTGACTGCCGGTCGTGAAACCCGTGGCCACCGTTTCCATCACAACGATGTGATCACCATCGAGAATCCGGCGGATTACCAGCGTCTGCTGGCGCGCAATGGTTATGTCATTGCCGATTTTGAAGGCCGTCGCAGCACGATCCGCCAGCAGGTGGAAGCAGAAGCCCGTAAACTGGGTTGTGAAGCCGTTATCGACGATGACCTGCTGGATGAAGTTACCGCGCTCAATGAGTGGCCTGTGGCGCTGGCTGGCCGTTTTGATGATGAGTTCCTGGAAGTGCCGCAGGAAGCCCTGATCTCTTCCATGAAAGAGCATCAGAAGTATTTCCACGTGGTGGACAGTGAAGGCAATCTCAAGCCTTACTTCATCACCATCGCCAATATCGAAAGCCAGGATCCTGCCCAGGTGATCGCGGGTAACGAAAAAGTTATTCGTCCCCGTCTGGCGGATGCCAAGTTCTTCTACGATAACGACCGTAAGTCTACTCTCGAAGAACGTCGCGACACCCTGAAGCCGGTAGTATTCCAGAGCAAGCTGGGCTCCCTGTACGCCAAGACCGAGCGTATTGCCCGACTGGCCGCCTATATTGCTTCTCAGGAAAACGGTAACAGTGACTGGGCACGTCGTGCCGGTGAACTGTGCAAGTCTGACCTGGTGTCGGACATGGTGCAGGAATTCCCTGAACTCCAGGGCATCATGGGCCAGTACTACGGCACCAATGACGGTGAGCCGGAAGAAGTCTGCCGCGCCCTGAACGAGCAGTATATGCCGCGTTTTGCCGGTGATGAACTGCCGACCGGCCTGACCGGCTGTGCCGTCGCCATCGCTGACAAGCTGGACACCCTGACCGGTATCTTCGGCATCAACCAGCCGCCTTCAGGCAACAAAGATCCATTTGCACTTCGTCGTGCCACGCTGGGTATCCTGCGAATTATCGTTGAGAAGAAGCTGAACCTGGACCTGCGCAGCCTGATCGCTGTCGCTATCGAAGGTTATGCGGAGCAGGGCACAGAGCTGCCCGCCGGTGAAGCCCTGACCGAAACCGTGCTGGACTTCATGCTGGAGCGTTTCCGCGCCTGGTATCAGGATGAAAAGATCCCAGTTGAAGTATTCCTGTCAGTCAAGGCACTGAAGCCGTCCCAGCCTTATGATTTCGATCGTCGCGTGAAGGCTATCCACAACTTCAGCCGTATGCCGGAAGCCTCGGCGCTGGCTGCAGCTAACAAGCGGGTATCCAACATCATGGCCAAGGCCGGTGACCTGGTAATCCCCGATAACGTCGATGAAGCGCTGCTGACAGAAGAAGCTGAGAAGGCACTGGCATCGGCTCTCTCCGCCAAGCGTGAGGAAGTCCAGCCGCTACTGGGCGAACGCAAGTATTCCACGGCCATGGAACGTATGGCGTCCCTGAAGGATACCGTGGACAACTTCTTCGATACGGTTCTGGTTAACGCGGAAGATCAGCAGGTTCGTCTGAACCGCTATGCCCTGCTGCGTCAGCTGCGCGACCAGTTCCTGCATGTGGCGGATATCTCTCTGTTACAGAAAAGCTGATATTGGCAACGGAAACGGTCACCGGTTTCCGCCACAATACCGTTTTCATGCCTGATAATGGGAACGGTATGCCTTCAGTGGATGTTTTACTCACTAAGACCGGCTCAGGCAGCCGGTCTTATGCCATAAACGACAGACAGGTTTCAGCCTGCACTCGAAAGGAAAGGGAGCCTTGCCGATGAAACTGGTCATTCTCGACCGAGATGGCGTCATCAACGAAGATTCCGATAACTATATCCGTTCCGTTGACGAGTGGATTCCCATTCCCGGCAGTATTGAAGCCATCGCCCGGCTGAGTCAGGCCGGTTATACCATTGCGGTTGCTACTAATCAGTCCGGCATAGGCCGCGGTTATTATGGCCTGGCAGAATTGGACGCCATGCATGATAAGATGAATCGCCTAGTAAACGACAATAGTGGTTTAATTAGCACTATCGCTTTTTGTCCCCATACGCCGGATGACGGTTGTGATTGCCGAAAGCCACAACCCGGTCTGGTTCGCCAGATTGAAGCAAACCTGAAAACATCGGCGCAGGGCGCCTGGTTTGTTGGTGATACCGGCAAAGACATCGACGTTGCTCGAGCCACCGGCTGCCAACCGGTTCTGGTCAAAACCGGGAAAGGGGAGAGAACCCTCGCAAAAGCCCGTGCTGATGATTTGCAGGGCGTGAAAATTGTCGATTCACTCGCAGACTTTGCAGATTACCTGCTCAATGGAGCTGATGTCTGATGGTTTACCGTGCATTTCTCTGGTTTAGGACAGCTGTCTTCTATTTTTTGCTGATACTCTGGACGGTTTTTTATCCAAGCCTGGTGTTGGTGAGCATTTATTTTGTGCCGCGGAAGTATCGGCATCGGTATGCTGTTGTCACCTGGTGCCGTGTCGCACTCGTGCTGGTTAGAACCCTCTGTGGTATTCGCTGGGAAGTGGAAGGAAAGGAGAATATTCCGGATCACGGCTGTGTGATTCTCAGCAATCACCAGTCAACATGGGAAACTTTTTACCTTCAGACTGTTTTCACGCCGCAATCCACGGTCATTAAGCGGGAATTGCTGAATATTCCTTTCTTTGGCTGGGCTTTCCGCTTTCTGAGTCCTATCGCCATCAACCGCAGTGATCGCAATGCGGCCATGCATCAGCTGATAGAGCAGGGTAGCCATTACCTGAAAGAAGGGAATTCGGTACTCATTTTTCCGGAAGGAACACGCCGTGACTGGCCTGATCTGGGTAAATTCAGCCGGGGCGGAGCAATGCTTGCCAATAAAGCCGGGGTAGAAGTAGTCCCAGTCGTTCACAATGCCGGTCGTTGCTGGCCAAATGGAAAATGGCTTAAAACGCCGGGCGTTATTCACGTTAAAATCGGACAGCCCATCGCCAGTGAAGACAAATCAACCACGGAACTGAGCAAGCTGGCATATGAGTGGGTGAAAGAAAATCAGAAAACGCTGGATTGAATTTAAAGACGCCCTATAAACGCGTTATAGGGCAATACCTGAAAGGGGAGGGCAGTTTCCCAAAGATCCCCTATATATCCTCATTTCGTCTGATCATGTCAGCGCAATCCATGGCGACTTCATGACCTTTCAATGTCTCTCTCGCATGAATGACCATCAACTGAGCTTTCTTCTTCATCTGCTGCATGATGGGCGTCATGATCTCATGCAGGCGATCCCATTCATCCTGCGTCAGGGTATAAACATCCGCCTGTGGGTGATGCTCCATTTTCAGACCGGTAATGCCAAATTCTTCCAGCAGTTCCAACTGGGCACGGGTGATATGAGGTTCCTTAAAGTCCTTGTTGGGCGCGTATTTATCCAACGTTGCCAGTGAATCATACTCAGGCAGCGTTTGATCAAGAATGCTGCTTTGCTCGCCACTGGAAGCCTGATTACCTGCAGAATCAGCCGTCTGATTGCCCACCGGTCTGCCTTGCTTAACAGTGCCGCCCTGGTTGCTCCTGATATCATTGCTCATGTGCTGACCAACCTTTCCTTAGCTTCTCAGATCCCTGATTTCATTCGACAACTTGTCTTCTTCGAACTCCAGCTGCTTCAACTGGTTTTCCAGTTTCTCAAGCTCTGCCTTGATAGGGTCATACTGGGACTGAATTTGACTCTTTTCCTGCACCAACTTGTCCCGATCTCCCGTCAGAGAGGTTATTTCAGCATTGTTTTTTACTATCTTGTCATTGATTTCGCTGATCTTGTTATTGGTATTCTTGATATAACCGTTGTTAGCATTAATTTCCTTGGTAGCAGCTTTTCTGGCTGATCGTGCTGAGGCATCTTTACCCCAGTTCCATGGCAACACCATCCAACCCTGCCAGCGGTTATCGTGTAATTTCTTTTCTGCTTTCTTTTTGTTTTCCTCATATTCTGCTTTTTTCGATTCTTCAGTTGTTCTTAATGCTTCATTCTTTTCTTTTTCTTTTTGTGTCATGTCGATGTTGTTATTTTTACCAATAATCTCAACATCTTTATCTTTTAATTTGGATTCATACTCTTTGGCTTTATCTCTTAGTGATTCCAGTTTTTCTTCCAGGGCACCTTTCTTTTCTCTTATTTCACTTCTTTCTTCCTGCTTATCTATGATTTTTTCGTGGGTACTGGATGTTGAGCCTGTTCCACCCACTGCTGCAGGACCTCCACCCACTGCAGCAGAACCACCTCCCACTGCATGATGTCCACCAAACTGGGAAGGTGGACGAATGCCCGGCACTGCACCATGCCCTGGGATTTGGTTGTAGAAATTGGACATGCCTGCATATTGCATTCCAAACCCATGCATCGAGCCCATCATACCGGGTGTATGGGCAACACCACCGGTCATGATGCTGATCTGTATGCCCGGTATGTTATAACCCGGCGCAATCCCGCCCCTGGCACCAATACCACCAACCTGGCCGATGCCGCCAATCGAAGGGGGTTGTGAAGGATTAAACGCTATAGCCATAACCAGAATCCCGTATTCTCTAAATCAAACCGCTCTTCTTAACCGAACCATTGCCTGCTGATTTTCCGGCGCTTCCATTCTGTTTTACTGATTTGGATGCTTCTTTTATCTTGCGCTTCACATCGGCATCCAGCTCATTTTTCCATGCGATGGTTTCAGCCATGGCAAACTTGGGAAAATCAGGGTTTTCAATATCCCTTTGCACATCTTCCGGCGTCATATTGATATCGCGAAGTAACCCCTGATAACGGGCAAATACGTCTGCGCCCTGATTAATCAGTTCATCTATTTCAGACAATATGGCTTTATCTTGCTTATCCGGATCAAGGTTTTCATTATCCATAATTAAAAACCATGCGATATTTTTCAGAATACTTTTATCGATACATAACAGTATAAGCAATTAAACAGGCCTGATTTATCGAGCCTGTTAATATAATCATTCTTATATTATTAATGCTTTAACGTTTTATTTAGTCATAAAAAAAAGCTGGTCAAAACCAGCCTTTTTACTATTCAGTCAATTAACTATCGCCCATCAGCTGCTCTACGAGCCCCATCAGGATATGAATGACCTTGATATGGATTTCCTGGATTCGGTCGGCATAACCAAAATGCGGTACACGAATTTCAATATCCGCCAGTCCCGCCATTTTTCCGCCATCCTTACCCGATAAAACGATGGTACGCATACCTTTCTGTTTAGCGACTTCCAGCGCTTTCATAACATTTGCGGAGTTACCACTGGTGCTGATACCCAATAAGATATCGCCAGATTGTCCTAACCCCTCTACATAGCGGCTGAAAACATAATCGTAGCCAAAATCATTGCTGACGCAGGACAAATGACTTGGATCTGAAATCGCAATGGCCGGATAGGCAGGACGGTTTTCGCGGTAACGCCCCGTCAACTCTTCAGCAAAGTGCATGGCATCACAATGCGAACCACCATTGCCACAGGAAAGCACTTTCCCCCCAGCCTTGAAGGATTCCGCCAGAAGTTCGGCGGCACGGGTGATTTTCTCCAGATTCGCGTCGTCATTCAGAAACTGGTCAAGCACCATGGCGGCTTCTGATAATTCCTGTCTGACGTATTGCTGTAATTCATTCATTGCTTCTGTCCCAGCCACCGTCACTGACTGTTTTCAGCTAATTTCAAAAACAGACAGTAACGGTGTTTTACGCAGTATTTTTGAGATTTCCGGATTATACGTCGAGGTTAGCAACCTTCAGCGCATTGTCTTCAATGAAGTCCCGGCGCGGCTCAACCACATCGCCCATCAGCGTCGTGAAGATCTGGTCAGCCGCAATCGCATCGTCAATGGTGACGCGCAGCATGCGACGGGATTCCGGATCCATAGTGGTTTCCCAGAGCTGCTCAGGGTTCATCTCACCCAAACCCTTATAACGCTGGATATAGTGACGCTTGGTCGACTCGTGCATCAGCCAAGTCAGGCCCTGCTCAAAATCATCGATCGGCTGAACACGCTCACCCTTGCGGATATGGGCGCCTGCTTCCAGCAAGCCCTTCAGTTGATTACCCAGCTTCACAATATTGCGGTAATCATTGGAGATAAAGAACTCCGTCTGGAAACGGTATTCCGTGGTAATGCCATGGGCAATAACACGGGCAACAGGTACCCAGATTTTCAGCTCAGGATTTTCAACCGCACTCAGGCTGATGCTTACACCAGACAGTTTTTTGCCTTCCAGTGTTTCATTCAGCGCCTTAACCCAGGCTTCAACGGTAGCCTGATCCTTCAGGGATTCTTCGGTCAACTCAGAGACATAAATCATTTCTCTGAGTACATCAGCCGGATAAACCCGTGACAGACGCTCAATAATAGACTGAACATTCCGGAAGTCAGCCACCAGGGATTCCAGCTGCTCACCACCGATACCTGGTGCCGTTTCATTGACATGCAGACTGGCGTTTTCCATCGCTGCACTGGTCAGGTATTGCTGAAGGGCAGGTTCATCCTTCAGATAAGATTCCTGCTTGCCACGCTTGATCTTGTAGAGCGGAGGCTGCGCAATGTAGATATAGCCACGTTCGATCAATTCAGGCATCTGACGGAAGAAGAATGTCAGCAGCAGGGTGCGGATGTGGGCGCCATCGACGTCCGCATCGGTCATGATAATGATCTGGTGGTAGCGGAGCTTATCAGGATTAAACTCTTCGCGACCAATACCACAACCCAACGCTGTGATCAGGGTTCCAACTTCCGCAGAAGAAAGCATCTTGTCAAAACGGGCTTTCTCGACGTTCAGGATTTTACCCTTCAGCGGCAGGATAGCCTGAGTACGACGGTCACGCCCCTGCTTGGCCGAACCACCTGCAGAGTCACCCTCCACAATATATAGTTCGGAAAGGGCCGGGTCTTTCTCCTGACAGTCAGCCAACTTGCCGGGCAGACCCGCGATATCCAACGCCCCTTTACGGCGGGTCATCTCACGCGCTTTACGGGCTGCTTCCCGGGCACGGGCCGCATCCAGCATTTTGTTGACGACTGTCTTGGCGTCCTGTGGGTTTTCCATCAGGTAATCGGAAAAGAAGTTCGCCATTTCCTGCTCAACGGCCGTCTTCACCTCAGAAGAAACCAGCTTGTCCTTGGTCTGGGAGGAAAACTTGGGATCCGGTACCTTCACGGAAACAATGGCGGTCAGACCTTCACGGCAGTCATCACCGGTGGTGCTGACCTTTTGCTTCTTAAGCAGACCTTCCTTTTCGATATAGGTATTCAGAGAACGCGTCAGAGCTGCTCTGAAGCCCGCCAGGTGGGTTCCGCCGTCGCGCTGGGGAATGTTGTTGGTAAAGCAGTAAATGCTTTCCTGGAAGCTGTCATTCCACTGCAGGGCAACCTCTACGCCCACGCCATCTTCACGCTGACGGGAGAAGTGGAATACATTGTTAATCGAGGTTTTCTTGCTGTTCAGGTATTCAACGAACGCCTGCAGTCCACCTTCATATTTGAAGGTTTCCTCGCGACCATCGCGCTCATCCTTCAGAACAATGCACACACCGGAGTTCAGGAAAGACAGTTCACGCAGGCGCTTGGCCAAAATATCATAGCTGAACTTGATATTGGTGAAGGTTTCCGGAGATGCCCAGAAAGTCACTTCGGTGCCGGTCGTATCGGTATCACCGATGACCTTGAGCGGTTCCCGTGGAACACCATTATTGAAGACCTGCTGATGGACATTACCAGCCCGACGAATAGTCATCCGCAGTTCGCTGGACAACGCATTCACAACAGAAACACCCACGCCGTGCAAACCGCCGGAAACCTTATAGGTGTTATCGTCGAACTTACCGCCGGCATGCAGAACAGTCATGATAACTTCTGCGGCGGAAACCCCTTCCTCTTCATGGATATCTGTTGGAATACCCCGGCCATTGTCACGGACAGTGACCGATTCGTCAGGATGGATAACCACATCAATCTGGCTACAGTGTCCCGCCAGCGCCTCATCGATCGAGTTATCGACGATCTCAAAGACCATATGATGCAGACCGGTGCCGTCATCCGTGTCACCGATATACATGCCGGGGCGCTTACGCACCGCATCAAGGCCCTTCAGGACCTTAATATTCGACGCATTATAACTTTGCTCAGTCATCAGTCTGCTTCTCCATAACCTCTCGCGTCGGGGCGAGTGCGCTGTCTGCCCTGCTCAAACTATCGATTGAGCCAAGGCAGAACAGGGTAGACAAAACACTCGTCACCGCAGTTAATTACTACTACTTACCGCACCATGTTCCACGTGGAACATCTTTACCCGGGTTTTCTCGTTCCATTGATGCGCTAACCCTTCACGCTCAACGCTGGTCACAAAGACCTGGCAATGCATCGCTTCCAATGTATCGCACAGCAACTGCCGGTGTTCTGCATCCAGTTCTGATGGCAAGTCATCCACCAGATAAGTGCAGGGACGATTACTGATTTCTGAAAACAGTAAGCCCTGGGCCAGCTTCAGGGCACAGACCACCATTTTCTGCTGCCCCCGGGACAGAATCTCAGCGGCATTCATCCGCTCCAGCCTGACCTTCAGATCCGCTCTCTGAGGACCAGCATGCGTATACCCGGAGTTAATGTCACGTTCCCGGTTTTTGCTGAGTACTTCACTGAGACACAAGTCCTTGTCCCAACCCCGGTAATAACTCACCTTCAAACCGGGCACATTAGAGAACTTCTCCATGACCTGTTCAAAAACAGGGAGTACTCGCTCTATATACTCAGACCGCAATTCGTCCACTTGTTTCGCAACCGTGACCAATTCCTGATCCCAGATAGCCAACTGCGAACAGTCTATTTTACCATGACGGAGCAAGGTATTCCGCTGTCTCAAGCATTTCTGTAAGCGCTGCCAGAGAGGGAGGAACCGATGTTCCACGTGGAACACTCCCCAGTCAATAAACTGCCGTCTTTCCTTGGGCGAACCTTCAAGCAGTCGAAAAGTGTCAGGATTTATGACTTGGATGGGAAGAATGGAGGCAAGGCTCGACACATTATTAACGGTTTCACCCGCGATACGGATTTGATAATCCCCCTCCAGTGTTCTGGTTACGCCTACAGGAATGGATCGAGTTTCCTGACTGATTTCCCCAAAAACCGTACAGGATTGTGAGCTATTCCTAATAACAGGCTTTAGTTTCGAGGAACGAAAAGAACGCGCCATACCCAACAGGTAAATGGATTCCAGGATACTGGTCTTGCCACTGCCATTCTTGCCGTAAAAGATATTGATATCAGGGGAGGGTTCCAGGGAAACCGTGGCGAGATTCCTGACATCGGTGATTGCGAGACGCCTGATGGTCATATCGTTGTTTTTACCGGGTTAAAACCAGAAAACGGATGCCACAGGGCATCCGTTTTCCGTTAGGGTGCAGAGAATTGCCGTCGGCTCAGAGGCGCATGGGCATGACTACGTAGACGGAATCACCACCCTCAGTCTCTTCAATCAGCGCACTGCTGTTGGAATCGGACAGGGTCAGCTTGACCGCGTCGCCGGAAATAACAGACAACACGTCCAGCAGATAGCTGACATTGAATCCGATCTCAAGCGCATCACCGGGATAGTTCACGGTGACTTCTTCTTCCGCTTCTTCCTGCTCCGGGTTATTCGCCATGATCTTCATGGTGTTTTCATTGAGCATCATGCGAATTCCGCGGTATTTCTCGTTGGAGAGAATCGCCGTCCGGTTGAACGCCTGACGAAGGGTCTGACGATCACCAATCACAATCTTGTCACCACCACGGGGTAGAACGCGTTCGTAATCCGGGAATTTGCCGTCGACCAGCTTGGAAGTAAAGGTGAAATCACCGGTATTGGCGCGGATATGGTTTCCGCCAACGGTGATATTGACCGCTTCATCGCCTTCCGTCAGCAGACGCGCCAGCTCCAGAATCCCCTTACGCGGGACAATCACCTGGTGCTTGTTATCCTGACTGATATCCGCATCCACAGAACACATCGCCAAGCGGTGGCCGTCTGTTGCGACAGAACGCAGCATATGATTGTTCACTTCCAGCAGCATACCGTTGAGGTAATAACGGACATCCTGCTGTGCCATGGCAAAGCCGGTGCGATCGATCAGGCGACGCAGACGGGATTGGGCAATGGAGAAGGTAAACGAGCCGGCTTCTTCTTCAATATTCGGGAAATCGTTAGCAGGCAGCGTGGACAGCGTGAACCGTGAACGGCCGGAACGCAGAATCACTTTCTGGTCATCGACCTTCAGCTCAATATCGCAATCCTCAGGCAGGGATTTGCAGATATCCATCAGCTTCCGCGCAGGCACGGTGATCTCGCCGCTCTCGGCAGACTGTTCCAGTTTGACGCGGCCAACCAGTTCAACCTCAAGGTCAGTCCCGGTCAGGGAAAGCTGGTCACCCTCGACAACCAGCAGAACGTTGGACAGGACCGGCAGAGTTTGCCTGCGCTCCACAACACCAGCGACCAACTGCAGCGGCTTGAGCAGTGCTTCCCGGTTAATGGTGAGTTTCATGGTTTCCTTCTCTCGTAATCCTCGTTGGAAGATACCGTCATCAGCTGGTCAGCGACCGATGCAGATTCTTGTAATCCTCAGCGATTTCGTTATCAGTTTCAATCAGTTCCTTCACCTTGCGGCAGGCATGCAGGACCGTGGTGTGGTCACGGCCGCCGTAGGCTTCACCAATTTCCGGAAGACTGTGGTTGGTCAGTTCCTTGGACAGCGCCATGGCAATCTGTCGCGGACGGGCAACAGAGCGACTGCGGCGCTTGGACAGGATATCTGACATTTTGATCTTGTAATATTCAGCCACGGTGCGCTGGATATTATCGATACTGACCTGTTTATCCTGCAGCGCCAGCAGATCTTTCAGCGATTCGCGGATCAGGTCCACATTGATGCGACGTCCCATGAAATGCGCACTGGCGATAACCCGCTTCAAGGCACCTTCCAGCTCACGGACGTTGGAGCGGATCCGCTGGGCAATAAAGAAGGCTGAATCATGGGGTAGCTCAATATTGGCCTGCTCGGCTTTCTTCATCAGAATCGCGACACGGGTTTCCAGTTCCGGCGGTTCAACCGCAACCGTCAGGCCCCAGCCAAAACGGGATTTCAACCGTTCTTCCAGACCGGCAATTTCCTTGGGATAGCGATCACAGGTCAGGATCATCTGCTGGCCGCCTTCCAGCAAGGCGTTGAACGTATGGAAGAACTCTTCCTGGGAACGCTCCTTGCCGGCAAAGAACTGGATATCGTCAATCAACAATGCATCGACAGAACGGTAGTACCGTTTGAAATCGTTAATGGCATTCAGCTGCAGGGCTTTAACCATATCCGCGACAAAACGCTCGGAATGCAGATAAATAACTTTCGCGTCCGGATTCTGTTTAACAATTGAATTACCCACAGCGTGCATCAAGTGCGTTTTACCCAGACCCACACCACCATAAAGGAACAAGGGGTTATAGGCCGCTCCGGGATTTTCTGCCACCTGGCGGGCCGCTGCCAGCGCCAGCTGGTTGGACTTACCTTCAACAAAGGTTTCAAAGGTAAACGTCGTATTCAGAGAGCTGTTGTGCTTGATGCTTCCTTCAACCTCAACCTGACGCTCTTTCTGACGGGTAGGCGCAGGTTGTGGTGGTTCAGGCGGGATATCTGCTGAGGCTTCCGGCTCAATCACATCCGCTTCACTGATGGAAGCTGCTCGAGATTTCAATGGATTCACAAACGTGCGTGACGCAGAAGAAGTGGATGATGTTCCACGTGTCATATCTTCCTGCGCCGTCGCCATTTCAGGCACACGGGATTCCACTTCAATATTTATTGAACCGGACTGAATCCTGTTCGGCTCGGCAGTGACAGGCTGCTGTTGACGCTCATCCGCCAGATCCAGACTTTTCTGGTTGCTGGCAAAAGGCGACGCATATTGAGTCGCAGCAGCAACCGGTGATTCAGCAGGCGCACGACGTTGTTGTGTCGTCGTACCCGTCGAGCGGGAACGGATATTAAAAGAAGGCTTCCGGTTACTCACACCCAGGGCGATCGCGGGCGGATTGCCATCCGTCAGCTCATCCATCACCTCCTCGATACGAGGCAGGAACTTATCCTTGACCCAGTCAAGCACAAAGCGGTTGGGGGCCAGCAGACACAGCTCGTCGTGGTCCGCCATAACCTTCAGTGGACGTAACCAGGTGTTGAACTGCTGGGAAGGCAGCTCATCCTGAAGGATATCCATGCATTTCTGCCATAGCTCCAGTGGCACGAGGACGCTCCGGTTGAAAGTGAAGAAAGTGGTTCAGAACCGATGTTGAAAACAGTTTATTTTATCGTGTGTTGCCGATGTTATCCACACCCGTAAAAACCCTGTATTTATAGGGCTGGATGTTAAAATTTCATTATTAATCAACAAGTTAGCATCAATAGAAATAAATGCTTTAAAAACAGGGAGTTACTAACAGGGCTGTGAATAGTTCTGTGGGAAAAATGTATAACTCAAGCGGATCACCTGTGCTCAGAATGCCGTTTTATACACAAGTGGTCATACACCCCATTTTTTTATACACAACGCTCCACGGTAACCGTACAACGTAACCGCAGTGGTTTGGACAGGGTTTGCCTGACGCTAGCCTGTTGATAAATAATGTTTTTTTGACGTTTTCCACATAAAACGGCCAGCCTTACATAAACAACATCAAAGAATAAAAACATAATATAAGAATATATTTTTTATATTTTTCTTTATTTATCTATTTCGTCAAAACCAACAAAAAGACAGATGTCTAATATTTGTACTTTCTTCTGCAACGGCGTTTTTGACTGTCATACAGGAGATGCAAATCTATCCGTCATCAAATAAAAGCCTGTGATCCAGGTGTTACGTGGATTCAGCCTGTAGATAAGTAGAGGATGTGACGCCATAGCAACCGACCTATTGCCTTATAAGGAAGCACACAACCCGCTGGTCGATTTTTATACATCTTTTAAATTGACGCTATTTATCGGATTCCCTACAATTGCGCGTCTTTTATCTGTCATTTTTAGTTGTACCCCGTACAACTGCAGCGTAGGTGAGTTACCCATGAAAAGAACATTTCAACCCAGCGTCCTGAAGCGTAAGCGTACCCACGGTTTCCGTGCTCGTATGGCTACCAAGAACGGCCAGCAGGTTATCGCTCGTCGTCGTGCCAAGGGTCGCAAGCGCCTGTCTGCCTGATTTGCGGCCAGGACCTGAGCGTGAGTTTCAGTTTCAGCCGTGATCACAGGCTGCTGAATGCCGCTGAGTTTAAACAGGTCTTCGATACTGCAGATATCAAGGTATCCCATAAGCATCTGCTGATTCTGGCGCACCGCACCACCCGGGAAACCCCGCGGCTGGGTCTGGTGATTGCCAAGAAAAATATCCGGCATGCGGTTGACCGCAACCGGGTGAAGCGGATGATGCGGGAAACTTTCCGCCTGAACCAGGCCAGTCTTGAAAAACTGGATATCGTGGTTCTGGCCCGGAAAGGTCTGGACACACTCAGTAACAGGCAACTGCAGAACCTGCTTGAGAAGCAATGGTTGCGAATCAGGCAACGGTCTGAATCCCGGAAGCCGTCTCCCACCCGAAACGCACCGGGTCAGGTCAAAGCCCCCGCCAGTCATGGTTAAGGGGGCTGTTGCTTCTCAGGTCTGACCGGCACTCCGCCCGCAAGGAGAACAGGCCATGTCCGTCAACCCGGTCAAATCACTGGTGCTGTTGATTCTTCGCATATACCAGTACGCGATCAGTCCTTTGCTGGGCAGAAATTGCCGTTTCTATCCCTCCTGTTCCGCTTATGCGAAAGACGCCATAGAAACCCATGGTCTTCTAGGCGGAAGTTTCCTGTCGATAAAACGCCTTTTGCGCTGTCATCCCTGGCATCCGGGAGGGTATGATCCCGTTCCGGGCTGTTCGGCTGATGGGCATGATGCTGTGTCGGAGGAGTCCCGATCCCCGTTGTCTGCGTGTGCATGCGCTGCAAGGACAACGCCGTTAACAAACAGCCCTGGGTTACGTGGTGGTGAAGATCCTTCTGTGGATAAAACGACTGCGTCGCTCAAGGCACAAAACCAAACCGATTCGATGGCCCGATAATCATGGATTTGCAGAGAACTATTCTGATCGTTGGCCTGGCCGTTGTCGGTTACCTGATGGTGCTGCAATGGAACCAGGACTACAACAAGCTCCCCGAGCTGAGCACAACTGAAGTTGTCTCCGTGGGTGAGGCGCCGGTCGCGCAGGCAGCCACTGGCAGCAGCGATGCGCCGGTGCTGGAAAGCGATACTGTTGTAGATCACGGTTCTGCCGCCAGTGCGCAGCTGATCACCGTAACCACCGACACGCTCAACGTCACCATTGATACCCGTGGCGGAGACATTGTCTCTGTCTCGCTCCCGAAATATCCGAAGGTGAAAAGCCAGCCGGATAACCCGTTTGTTCTGCTGGAAAACAGCCAGAACCGCCTGTTTGTCGCCCAGAGTGGCCTGACCGGTACCGATGGTCCTGACCGTCATGGTCATCCGGTATTCTCAGCCGCGAAAACGTCCTGGCAACTGGAAGACGGCAAGGACAATCTGCAGGTTGACCTGACCCTGAAGACCGAAAAGGCGGATATCACCAAGCGTTACACCTTTGAGCGCGGTGGATACCAGGTATCTGTCGACTATCTTGTCCACAACACGTCTGACCAGACCTGGCGTGCTAACTTCTACGGTCAGCTCAAGCGGGACAACTCCAAGGACCCGAGCACCGAGTTCAGCAGCAAGACGACAATTAACACCTATCTGGGCGCCGCCGTTCGCAGTAACGAAAAGCAATACCAGAAAGTGGATTTTGACGATTTTGCCAGCAAGCCGTTCAAGGAAACGGTGGAAGGGGGTTATGCCGCGATTCTGCAGCATTACTTCGTTGTCGCCTGGGTACCGGGTCAGGAACAGCAGAACACTTACCAGACACGCGTCGTTAATGGCAATAACATTATCAGTGTCGTAGAACCGGCGGTTGAAGTGAAGCCGGGTCAGACCGGTATAGCGGGTGCGACCCTGTATGTCGGTCCGAAGAACCAGGAAGTGCTGGCGAAACTGGCCGATGGCCTGAACCTGACCATCGACTACGGCATTCTGTGGTGGTTCGCCAAGCCGTTGTTCGAACTGCTGAAGTTTCTTCACTCCATCCTGGGTAACTGGGGCTGGAGCATCATCGCGCTGACCGTGATTGTTAAAGCGGTATTCTTCCCGCTGTCTGCGGCCAGCTACCGCTCCATGGCGAAGATGCGCAAACTGTCGCCCAAGCTTCAGGCGCTGAAGGAACAGTATGGCGATGATCGCCAGAAGATGTCCCAGGCGATGATGGAAATGTACAAGAAGGAGAAGGTCAACCCGATGGGTGGCTGCCTGCCGATTCTTGTCCAGATGCCGGTCTTCATTGCCCTGTACTGGGTACTGCTGGAATCCGTGGAAATCCGCCAGGCGCCGTTCATCCTGTGGATACAGGACCTGTCGCAGATGGATCCTTACTTCATCCTGCCGCTGATCATGGGTGCGTCCATGTTTGTCCAGCAGCTGCTGAGCCCGACGCCGCCGGATCCTGTCCAGGCCCGGGTGATGAAGCTGATGCCGGTGATCTTCACGGTCTTCTTCCTGTGGTTCCCGGCCGGTCTGGTTCTGTACTGGGTTGTGAATAACCTGCTGTCCATCGCGCAGCAGTATTACATCACCCGCAAGATCGAGGCGGATCCCAACGCCTGACGTTGAACAGGATTTGCTTTACCCCCAAAGGCGTGGTCACTAGACTACGCCTTTTTTATTGGCCCTGATTTTTCCCGTCACGACACCATGACCCATCCCGATACGCTCCACACCAGTTCCGATACCATTGCCGCCCAGGCCACCGCTCCCGGACGCGGTAGCGTTGGCATTATCCGGGTTTCAGGTCCGCTGTGCCGTGAGGTTGCCTCCGCCTTAGTCTCGGAAACACTGAAACCGCGTCACGCGCATTACCTGCCATTTCTGGATGAAGACGGCTCGGTGATTGATGAAGGGCTGGCGCTGTTTTTCCCCGGCCCGAACTCCTTCACCGGTGAGGATGTTCTGGAATTACAGGGCCATGGTGGGCAGGTCATTCTGGATATGTTGCTGCGTCGTATTGGCAAGCTGGGTGTACGCATGGCGCGGCCGGGTGAGTTTTCGGAAAGAGCTTTCCTGAACGACAAGATGGATCTTGCCCAGGCAGAAGCGATTGCGGATTTGATCGACAGTGCGTCTGAGCAGGCTGCCAGAAATGCTGTGCGTTCTCTCCAGGGAGCATTTTCGAGCCGGGTTCAGGCGTTGGTGGAAGCCTTGATTCAGCTGCGTATCTATGTGGAAGCGGCGATCGATTTCCCGGAAGAAGAAATTGATTTCCTGTCAGACGGCAAGGTCCAGAATGACCTGAACGCTGTGATGGCGAAGCTGGATCAGGTTTTCAGTGAAGCACAGCAGGGCGCCATTATGCGGGAAGGGATGACGGTTGTTATCGGCGGTCGCCCTAATGCGGGAAAATCCAGTCTTCTGAATGCGCTGGCCGGACGTGAAACGGCAATTGTTACAGATATCGCCGGCACTACCCGGGATGTTCTGCGGGAACATATCCACATTGACGGCATGCCGCTTCATATTATCGATACCGCCGGCCTCCGTGACAGTGATGACAGGGTCGAACAGATTGGTGTTGAACGCGCTTTCCAGGAAATTGGACAGGCCGATCGTGTGCTTTTGATGGTTGACGCCAGTACCACGGATTCCTGTGATCCCCACACCATCTGGCCTGAATTTGTGGATAAGTTACCGAAAGGGGAAAAAATCACCATTATCCGCAACAAGATCGACCTGACCACGGAAACGGCAGGTTTAACCGAACATAACGGCGTGACTGTGATTCATTTGTGCGCCCAGACCGGTGATGGTGTGGATCACCTCCGCGAGCATCTGAAAGCCTGTATGGGATACACCGGAACCCTTGAAGGTGGCTTCAGCGCCCGTAGAAGGCATATAGAGGCCCTTGAGCAGGCAAAAGAGTATCTGGAGAAGGGGAAAGCCCAATTAAGCGGCTACGGCGCTGGAGAGCTTCTGGCGGACGATCTGAGGCAAGCCCAGAAAGCACTGGGAGAAATCACGGGTGAGTTTTCCAGTGATGACCTGTTGGGACGGATTTTTTCGTCATTCTGTATCGGGAAGTAAGTACCGGCTTACTGGTGGAAATACCAGTTCACGAAAAACACACTCATGATAGTTGTGATCAGGCAGCCAAAGGTTATCCAGAACTGGCGGCTCAGGCTGGCCATCTCGGTTCGAACGCCAGCAATTTCCTTATGCAGGTCTGAGCGGACATCGCTGATCTCGTGTCTGAGTTCGTGGTAGCGGGATTCCGTTGTCAGTTGAACCTGCAGAATCGCTTCCTGCAACATCAGAATATCTTTCTTGCTGGCATTGTGATCGGGATCCAGCGAAAGGCTCACGTCATAGGCCAGCGTTTCATCGATACCAACACGTTTGAGTTCTTCGTAAAGCGATTTACTCATACAGCCTCCCTTTGTCGAACAGCAAGCATAGACCAGATATTATCAACATCGTGAACAAGCTAACCTATTGGATTATATGGAATAAGCCGTTTTAGTATTGAAATGTAAATACTGGCTTACTGGTGGAAATACCAGTTCACGAAAAACACGCTCATTATGGTTGTGATCAGGCCGCCAAAGGTTATCCAGAACTGGCGACTCAGGCTGGCCATCTCGGTTCGAACGCCGGCGATTTCCTTATGGAGGTCTGAGCGGACATCATTGATTTCGCATCGGACATCGTTGATTTCACACCGGACATCTTTCACTTCATTGCTGACATTGCTGATACCCTGCTTAAGTTCGTGATAGCGAGATTCTGTTGTCAGTTGAACCTGCAGAATTGTTTCCTGCAGCATCAGAATATCTTTCTTGCTGGCGTTATGATCGGGATCCAGCGAAAGGCTCACGTTATAGGCCAGCGTTTCATCGATACCAACACGTTTGAGTTCTTCGTACAGCGATTTACTCATGCAGCCTCCATTGGTCGAGCAGCAAGCATAGACCAGATTGGAGGCGTGACAATGGGGTATGGGATTACTTGGGTTGGCGATCCTTTACAACCAGAAAATCATAGCCCTTCTCGGAATGAATCAGCTGATAATGTTGATCAAGCCAATGTCTCAGTCTGTCAGTGAAGGGGTTTCCATACTTATCGTTGGTTTTATGAATGATCATTTCTGGAGGATGTTGAGAAAACAGGTTTTTAATCTCGGATAGTGAGTGTTTACTATTGATACTGATCCCAGCGAATAGATGTTTTGTAGGATTTTCCCTTCCAGAAAGAAAATACCATTGGGGATGAGAGGGAAAACTGAAAATCGTGTCTGACGGTGTGGTATTTACATCAATCACGGCTAATGAACGCTGGTAAAACCCGGTTTCATCAGCGGTGAGATTGATTTGGGCGCGTCCCCCAAGTCGGGAGTCAGCCGAAAATTCGCCCGGCTGAGTCGTCACAAATTGAGCAAAGCTGCGTTCCCAAACCGGGGCGCCTACCACCGTTGTTTGCACGCCGACGGTTATCACCATTAACCCAATAAAACCGGCTTTTTGCCATCGGAGTTGTTTTCCCCACAACCAGAAACCGGCCAGTAACAAGGGAGGAATTGACCAGATCAGGTAGAGAGGAATTTCAAAATGAAGACTGGCCAGACCATAAAACGGGGCACAAACCACAAAAGCAGGCAATGCCTTGTGGCGATTGTGTGGTGAAAACTGAACAGCAAATCGCCTGGCAATAATCCAGCCTGCAATCCCGGGAAGTAAAACAAGACCTATCCACGTCAGGTAATTGATGGTGCTGATTGTATTGGTGATTTGTCGAATCTCACCACTGACGGTGACCAATAAGTTTGAATATCGCCAAGCCTCGATAAAAGGCATGGAAATCAAGGATAAAGGCAAAAACACAATATCCTGTAACCAGGCTTGCCAGATACCTTTGCTGGATAAGTAAACAGCCAGCGGCAGGAAGGCTAGAAACAGCCCCAAAGAATAGGAAATGAGAATGCTCCAGACTGCCTTTGCGTCAGGTCTTGCCTTCCAGATGGCAACCACTGCAATCACCAGTGCCGGAAAGGCAAACAGGCTCAGTCCTGCCAGGTCACTGCGGTTTATGCTGTATCCGGCAACGCCGAGAAAAGCCGAAAACAGCAATAATTTCCCGAGGAAACCGCTTGTTCCCGATGTTGGTTGAATCTGCTGTTGTACCTGTGGATGACTCAGCAACCATGTCACCATGCCACAGCCGAGCAAAATGCCGGAGAGATGCCTGAACAGAACACAAAGTCCGATTATCAGCCCAAGTAATACCAGCTTGCCAGGACGATCCAACAGATCGGCTTCTGCGGCAACACGAAAAGCGGCAATGGCAAAGAACAGGGCATAAAGATTCGCGGTTGGATTGGCGCACGCTGGCATACCCAGGGATGTCACCAGTATCATCCCCAGCATGGCGGGTAAACGCCCGCTATCGCGTAATAACTGCCAGACAAGCACACATTGAATCATCGAAAGAAAAAGCAGCGGAAAGCGCAATGACAGTGTTGTAATTCCAAACAACTTCATTGCCGCAGCATTTACCCAGAGAATGTAACCGGGATGGATTTCATGAAAATCAACGTGGGGCGTTTCACCATTGAGGAAACGCTCGGCGGTATGGGCGTAATAGCCATCATCTGCGCCAAGCCAGAAATCATCAAAACCGTTTAAAAGAAGAAACAGGGAGACTGAAAGACCAAGGAAGAAGTACCCGTTTTCCTGAGCCTTGAAGACAAAGACATTAAGGCGCGACATCACGACTTCCGTTCGATAGTGTTCTGCTCGAAACCACGGGTTTCGTAGATCAGGTAGAGGGGTCTTTGCTTCACTTCCTCAAAAAGCCCTGCAAGGTATTCGCCGATCATACCAATGGAAAGCAGGATCACACCGCTGAAGAAAAGGATCAGGGTCGCCAGTGTGGCAAAGCCGGGGAAATCTATGCCAAAAATCAGTGTTTTGACGACGATATAAAAACCATAAAGAAATGCGATGCAGGCGATCGTTGCGCCGATAAAACTCCATATTCTTAATGGGGCGCTGGAGAACGAAATAATGCCTCTCAAGGCACGGTTCAGCATGGGGAGAAAAAGCCATTTGGTTGAACCTGCTGCCCGTTGATCCGGGGTGTATTCCATGTAGGTCGTGGGAAAACCTATCCACTGGTAAAGCCCTGCCTGGTAGCGGGATCTTTCCGTCAGACGCAGCAAGGCATCACAGGCTTTTCGGTCCATCAGGCGAAAATGAGCAGCACTCTGAACCATTTCAAATGAGCAGGCACGCTTCATGATCCAGTAAAAAACAGATTTGGCTGAGCGAACAAGCGGGGTTTCATCATTCCGGTGCTTGCGGATCATGCAGACCATATCCGCTCCCTCACGCCAGGCATTAAGCATTTCGGGCAATAAGGCCGGTGGGTGCTGGAGGTCAGCATCCATAATGCAGACAACCTGGCCGGAGGAATGAGCCAGTCCTGCTGTAATGGCGGCATCCTGCCCGAAATTTCGGCTCAGGCGTATAACGCGTAATTCAGGAATATCACTGCAACGGTTGAGGAGAGTCGGGCCCGTTTTATCAGAACTGCCATCATCCACACAAATCACTTCAATGGAATGCGATAGCTGCCGAACAACAGGTAGCAGGGTATCGAGCAAAAGGTCGACACATGCTGCTTCGTTATAGAACGGTATGATGACCGAAAGGCTGTCCGGATCAGGTCTTAATATCTTGTTGTCAGAATGGTTGGAATTGTCAGCGACGCTTCTACTGGCAGACGTATCATCCATGTCACGGTCAGCCCTTGAAAAAACGAGTTATATCGATTCATGCTAGTGAAAGATCCATAGAACAGCCACTTCAGACAACGCAGGGAGCCGCGGGTGTCACTGAGCATTTTAGTGCGGGAAGTCTTTCGTTACGGGATAGTAGGACTGCTGTCTGCCGCTACGCATTTCCTGGCGGCGTTATATGCCATTGAGACTCTGCAGCTATCACCGATCGTCGGTAATCTTGGTGCGTTTGTGTTTGGCGCATTGGTGTCTTATCTCGGGAATACATTCTGGACGTTTGGCCACAAGCGGGGAGTAACCTTTTTTTCCAGCCATCAGCGTTTTACACGCTATCTGTTGCTGGCGGTCTGTGGTTTTGTCTACAACGCGATGGGTATGTTGCTTCTCACTGAGTGGACCGCCTTTTCCCCGGTAATCTGTATATTCCTGATAGTGGTCAGCTGGCCAGCCATCAGTTTTCTTCTCTGTCGCTACTGGATTTTCAAGGTAGCCACTCTCTCATAATCCTTCTCGAATCCATCCGTAAGTTCATTTTTTTCTGTTATCTAACCTGTTGAAAAGTAGGCAGAAAACTACTCGGATAATCTATGGATGAATCACGGAATAATTTTTAGCTGTGAGTAACCTGCCAGTTATGCACAGGGTAGCCCACATCATAACCTTAGCTTCCTGACTTCAAGTACACAGAGTTATTCAATAGCTATCCTGTTGATAAATAGCATGTTTTTTCTCTTTTCCACGGAAATTATCCACACTATACATAACAACATAAACAAGAAAGAGATTAGATTGGATACTGAATATTAATTTATTTCTGTAATGACGGCAGTTACCGCCTGTGTAAAGGAAAACACCGGTTTTTTTTTGATCAACCGACGGTATACTTGCGCGATTTCTTCAGGCAGCCAGACACTTCGGCAACATTGACCGACGAAACACAATTGCAACAACCAACAATGGTTTGCTGTCTGACTTTGAACTGATCAGACCCTTTATTAAGGAGGGACGAACTGCGTGGAATTTCCTGCACGGTTTGGCGTAATTGTTATTGGCGGCGGACATGCCGGCACAGAAGCGGCCCTGGCAGCCGCACGCATGGGTGTAAAAACCCTGTTGGTCACCCACAATATTGAAACGCTGGGACAGATGTCCTGTAACCCGGCTATTGGTGGTATAGGTAAAAGCCACCTGGTGAAAGAAATTGACGCACTGGGTGGCGCAATGGCCATGGCGACCGACCGTGGTGGTATCCAGTTTCGCGTATTGAACTCCCGTAAAGGTCCCGCCGTTCGTGCAACCCGCGCACAGGCTGACCGTATCCTCTATAAAGCCGCGATTCGGGAAACCCTGGAAAACCAGGAAAATCTCTGGCTGTTCCAGCAGGCTGTGGAAGACCTGATTGTTGAAGGGGATAAAGCGGTTGGCGTCGTCACCCAGATGGGTTTGCGTTTTTATTCAGACACTGTCGTTTTAACCGCGGGAACATTCCTTGGCGGCGTTATCCACATCGGACTGGAAAATTATTCCGGTGGTCGTGCCGGTGATCCGCCTTCTATTGGTCTGGCAAAACGCCTGAGAGAACTGCCGTTCCGTGTGGAACGCCTGAAAACCGGAACACCGCCACGAATTGATGCGCGTTCTGTGGATTTCTCAGTCATGCAGGTGCAGCCCGGCGATACGCCGGTGCCGGTGATGTCGTTCATGGGGTCTGTTGAGGATCACCCGGAACAGATCAGCTGCTATATCACGCATACCAATGAGCGCACCCACGACATCATCCGTGGTGGCCTGGATCGTTCACCGATGTATACCGGTGTGATCGAAGGCATTGGTCCCCGTTACTGCCCGTCGATTGAGGATAAAATCAATCGTTTTGCGGATAAAAACTCTCATCAGGTGTTCATTGAGCCGGAAGGTCTGACAACACACGAGTTGTATCCGAACGGGATATCCACAAGTCTGCCGTTTGATGTGCAGCTGGCGCTGGTACGTTCCATCCGTGGTATGGAAAACGCGCATATCTGCCGCCCGGGCTACGCGATCGAATACGATTTCTTTGATCCCCGCGACCTGACCAGCTCACTGGAAACCAAATTTATCGATGGTTTGTTCTTCGCCGGACAAATCAACGGAACCACTGGCTACGAAGAAGCAGGCGCTCAGGGGCTGCTGGCAGGCCTTAACGCTGCACTGAAGGCCCAGGGCAAGGAAGCCTGGTGTCCGCGCCGTGACGAGGCTTATATCGGCGTTATGGTCGATGATCTGATCACCAACGGCACCACCGAACCTTATCGTATGTTCACAAGCCGTGCCGAATACCGCCTGATTCTGCGGGAAGACAA
Organism: Kistimonas ophiarachnellae; assembly: GCF_057552235.1. Lineage (NCBI taxonomy): Bacteria > Pseudomonadati > Pseudomonadota > Gammaproteobacteria > Oceanospirillales > Endozoicomonadaceae > Kistimonas > Kistimonas ophiarachnellae. The sequence goes on from NZ_BAAJPA010000003.1 coordinate 179,832, forward strand.
CGCCGACCTGCGTCTGACCGAAAAAGGCCGTGAACTGGGCTTGGTGGATGACCGTCGCTGGCAGGCTTTCTGTGAAAAACAGGAAGGGATTACAAAAGAAACGGCGCGTTTGTCCACAACCTACATTCATCCGAATACCGCAGCAGCGGAACAGGTGAATGCAAAGCTGGAAAATCCCATTGGTCGTGAATACAGCTTGCTGGAACTGTTGAGAAGACCGGAACTCGTATACGACGATGTAGCGTCTCTGAATGGCGAGCCTGTGGATAACCGTCAGGTGGCGGAACAGGTGGAAATTCAGACTAAGTATCAGGGCTATATCGAACGGCAGACTGAAGAAATTGATCGTCTTCGCCGTCATGAAGAAACCCGTCTGCCAGCGGATTTTGATTATGACGCGATTTCAGGTCTGTCCAATGAAGTACGGATCAAGCTGAAGGATATCCGTCCGGAAACACTGGGACAGGCCAGTCGTATCCAGGGAGTCACACCTGCAGCAATCTCCCTTCTGCTGATCTACCTGAAAAAGCGGTCGATCATTAACGAGAGACAGCGAGTATAATCTGCTGTTTCCATGAGAAAAGGGTGCGAATGCACCCTTTTTTATTAGCAGGAAATTAAGTTTTTATCTTAGGTCTGATGATTGAACTGTTTGAATATTTCAGTTGATTAATCAAGATAAAAATATTCACAGGAGAAAATAATCGTTTACCTAAGCATAGGAATTTAATAATGATTAGGAAATCATATTCTGACAATAGTACCCAGAAATTAAATACAGATGTTTCATCAGGATCATCAACGGCTGAAAGTAATGTTAGGCTGTTATCATTGAGTGAATCTAGTGAAACAGATATAACAGAAGTAGAAAATCTGTCTACGCCTATAAAGCGACAGTTAATTAGTAGAATGATTAAGAGTTACCCTGTAGACCAACTAGAAAGTTTAAACCATATGATACAGGGAATAATTAGTGAGAGGACTTCAGAGGTTCAAACAATATCGGTTGATTCTAGTGAAAGTGATGTTGAAATCTCTGAGGAAACTAATGTAGTTCTTGGTCAAATAATTTTATGTCAGCAGAGATGTTTTTATTTTCATTCATTGTTTATTATTAAGCAAAGTCACATCAAGAAATAATTCATTCTTCAAATATATAATTTAATTATAAATTTAAAAAGAAAGTTGTTAAAATAAAACTACAGAAAAAATATGTAACGTGCAGCTTTTTTAAAAATGTTGCTGATATAGTTATAAAAAATTATTTTTCCCTATTACTTATTTCCCGAAGATGTAATAACCATTAAATCCTATACTTTAAATATTTATTATTAAAAAAGTACTTTTCCAATCATTTATTTTAACTTAATAAAAATAGGTGATTAAAAATAGTTTTATATTTCAAATCTTTTTAATAATTAACAGGGAGAGTTATTATATGGAAATATGTCAATTTACCACCAATATTAAGAAACGATTTAATATACTCTTTGGTATCTCTGTTTTATCTTGCGCAAGTGCTGTCAGTTACGCGTCCAATAACGGAGAAAGCTTTCAATTACAATTTGAAGGTAAAGATGGTTACAAATGTTTGAACGGCGCTTCTTATACACCTAGATTCGAGGATTGTGATGGGACGAAACCGGGCCAGATCTGGAAAAAGTCGGCCTCTGATCAGTTAATCACGAGCAATGGACTTTGTTTGCAACTGACCCCGTTATCCTCTAACAGCATGAGAGTAAATATGGCTAAGTGCGAGAATAATCTCGCAACACAGCGGTATATTTATACTAACAACAGGCTGTTTAATCAGGATAAAAGTCTTTGCCTTGCAATTTCTGACTCTTATGTGTTTGGTGCCAAGAATCAGTCATGTACCGTTAAGTCTGACTATTTCCATTCAGCGACAAAAGTGACCTATTTACCGGTTGAGATTGAAGAACAGGTCGCATGGAATCTGGAAGATAGCGGCAACATCTGGATGAATGCGAAGCGTACGGGCATAAATCCTTCAAGGCTGGGCACCCATAGCTACTATAACAACCTTGAAAAGATATTACGGGAGTTTGGACAGATAAATAATTGGGATGCCGTAGAACAACGCGTTAACATTGGGCATCCGGACGTGACGATCTTACAAACGGATGCCGGTATTCCTGACTTTCCGGGAATCACTATTCTTCCGGGTTCACGGGACGAAATCAGCTCGCATTCAAACACTATATACAGATTAATTTATGGCTGCTTAGTGACACAAAACCAAAGTCATACGCATTATTGGGGGTGTCAGACGAATGTTCAAAAATATGCCATGTCTGTTTACACATTCAAAGAAAGAGACGTACATCATGATCCATTAAAAAATACTGCTGAACAATTTGAGGCAAGACTGTTTGCCGGTGGAAAAAAGCCAGATATATGGGCTTTACCTGTTGCAAACCCGACAGGTTGGGGGGTTGATGGTTTAAGAGCTGGTGACTATTTATTCTCAAAATTTGGTATTTTCGCCATTACTTCGCAACCTGGGTCATACACCAAGACAAACGCTACCTTAGGCGGTAATTATTATAACTCCATGGTTGTGGGTAAGCTGAATGCCAATCATAATTACGGCACCCCGACGGAAACTGATAACCATGATTACGGTCGTCCAAAACCGGATCTGGTCGCCAATCCTTACAATGGCGCCGCCGCCAGCAGCTGGGCAACCGGCACCCTCGCGGCAGAAGCGTCTTCTCTGCTCTCACTCAGTAAAAACAAGAACCTGATCGCCAGGGAGGATCAGGCACTGATCCTGAAAGCAGTTATGATGACAGGTGCCACCAAGACAGGATTTACCGGTGTTGACGAGAAGGCCTATCAGTGGACCAATAATCCACCTTCAGCGCCGCTTGATCCCTGGTTTGGCGCGGGTAACTACAATGCTTACCACGCTTTACAGGTGATGCAAGGCGGTCTGGCACTTGAAAAAAACAGTCAGCAGGTTTCCTCGACTGGATGGAAAATGTTGACCATGGCAGATAATGCCAGTCAGACAATTGAATTTGATTCAGGTAATGGCGGAGATGAGTTTGCTCTGACGCTAACATGGTTCAGGGATGTGACCCCGGAAGCCAAGGAGCAATATACAAGCTATCTTGCTGATTTCCGGGTAGAGCTGCGTGAAGCCAACCGAAACAAGCTCATTGTAAGCAGTGATATCAGCGGCCACAATGTTGAGCATATTTACCTTAAAGGCCTGAAGCCTGGTATGCGTTACACAATTACTGTAACGCGCAAAGATGCCAATGGTGAGTCAGTAAAGGCGGCTATGGCTTGGCAGACTCGTGATTTCTTCAATAGTCTGGAGATAACGCAGCCTCAATATTAAGTCTACCCTGGCTCTGGAGAGATATTTTTCAGAGCCAGTTTCCTGTGTTAACCTCTCTTCCAACTATGTTGATTAGCATTTAAGTCATCACCTGCTTCAAGTTTTAGTTATGACTTAGAGTATCCATTATTTTTAATTACTATTATTGAAATAACTACCCAGACCTAAGTTTACCCAGTGCATCAGTCCACGCCCTGCGGGCTGCAGACGCTAAAATATAAGATTATTTATGGTCGGGTATTTATATTTTATTGTTATGGGGAAATAACAATAAATTTTTGAAAAATCGCTTTTATCTTGATAATTGTTTTTATTTGTAAAAAAACAGCGGTTTCATAAGCGAAGCATAGGGGGTGACCAGTTACTAATTAGCCAGATCTGATTTTCTCAGTGCACATGCCAAAGTCCCGCGGGATGTAGGCTGAAAAATTATTAGATTATTTTTTGCAGGCATTTAATACATGAAGCCACGCTATGGATATTTATATCAAGACTCTGGATGTATTTGCTGTGATGTATTGATATTGAATTTTCACAGTAGTTTTGGCGTTTTTTCAATCATCAGATCAAGCCTGAAACAAATCTTTTGTAAAAGATAACAATATATCCAATTTAAACGACTATAGTAGTTTATTTTACGGTGTATTCCAGAGAGATGTTGGTATTGGAGAATTGATTAAATTTTAATCTGAAAGAGTGTTCGTTGAAGGTGTCTGATACTGTAAATACCAGTCATGTGACTTTTAATACCAAAAAATACCCGTTTTTATAGTCTATTTCTTGATCACTTACATTTCATCTAAGACCAATTTCAGAAAATTGCACGCAGGTTTTGATCATCAATATTTCTCTATATATGAGTTCTGTCGTTTATGGTGTAGCACCCCCTATAGCCGGAATCGGGGGTTTGCCATAAAATTGATCAATTTGCAGACGGGTTGTAACAGTGCAGGGTATTGAGGGTTTACTGGCGGTTGGCGTTGACGCAATGGGGCTCAAGGCCTCGGATCAGCAGCTGAGCCAGCTGGCGACGTATGTTGAGCTGATGGCGAAGTGGAACCGGGTCTACAACCTCACTGCAATTCGTGACGCAAACGCCATGGTCAGCCGGCATATTCTTGATAGTCTGACGCTGGTGCCGCATGTCAGCGGTGAGCGTTTGCTGGATGTCGGTTCAGGCCCCGGTCTGCCTGGTATTCCGCTGGCCATCATGTTCCCGGAGCGCCAGTTCAGCGTACTGGACTGTAATGGCAAGAAAACCCGTTTCATGACCCAGGCAAAAACAGCCCTGGGGCTAAACAATGTCACGGTCGAAAACCGCCGGGTTGAAGAGTGGCAGGTCGAGACCGGCTTTGACGAAATTACCTCCCGCGCATTCAGTTCGCTGGAGGATATGGTGACCGGTACCAGCCATCTGCTGGCCGAAGGCGGTCGCTGGCTGGCGATGAAAGGCATTCATCCGGACGAAGAACTGGTGCAACTGAAAGGCGTCAGACCGGATGTCCAGCTGGTTAATTCCATCCAACTGTCAGTTCCCGGTTGTGATGGAGAGCGTCATCTTGTCATACTAGAGGTTTCCGGGAACTGATACGGACAGACTTTTTCCGGCTATATACGTTCAGGTTCTTAATGTGAGCAAAATACTTGCGGTAACCAATCAGAAAGGTGGGGTCGGGAAGACCACCACATGTGTTAACCTGGCGGCCTCGCTGGCGGCGACCCGTCGTCGCGTGCTGATGGTGGACACCGATCCCCAGGGCAACGCCACCATGGGCAGCGGGATCGACAAGCACCAGCTGGAATACTCCATTTACGATGTTCTGGTGGGTAATTGCACGATTGGCGAAGCGATCCAGGAAGCGGATGACGCCGGTTTTGCCATCCTGCCCGCCAATGCGGACCTGACCGCGGCCGAAGTGGAACTGCTGGAGGTGCCGGAAAAAGAGCGTCGCCTGCAAAGCGTGCTGGATTCTGTCCGCAGTGAATACGATTTTATCCTGATTGATTGCCCGCCTTCCCTGAACATGCTGACCGTCAACGCCATGGTGGCGGCGGACGGCGTGATTATCCCCATGCAGTGCGAATACTACGCCCTGGAAGGTCTGACGGCCCTGCTGGAAACCATTTCGGGCATTTCCCGGACCATGAACCCGAAGCTGCACATCGAAGGTATCTTGCGGACCATGTACGATCCGCGGAACAGTTTGACTTCCGAGGTGTCCAAACAGCTGATCGGGCATTTCGGCGACAAGGTTTACCGCAGTGTGATTCCCCGGAATGTCCGGCTGGCGGAGGCGCCCAGCTACGGGCTGCCCGTGCTCAAGTACGACAAGAATTCCCGTGGCGCCATCGCTTATCTCGCCCTGGCTGGTGAGCTGATTCGCCGGCAGGAGGCCAATCAACCGGCTGTCGAGCCCCGGCAGACCGCATCCGCAGAGCTTTGACTATGGCAATAAAAAAACGCGGTTTGGGAAAAGGACTCGGTGCTCTGCTGCAGAGCGCCCAGGTAGCGGCCGAAATTCGGGAGCTGCAACAGCCAGAGACGCCGGAACAGCCTGTGTCTGCCGAGGTTAAGGCTGTTCGTGACAAAATGTTGCGTGAAATTCCGGTGGAATTCATCCAGCGCGGCAAGTACCAGCCGCGTCGGGACATGAGCCCGGAAGCGCTGGAAGAACTGTCCAATTCCATCAAGGCCCAGGGCGTCATGCAGCCGATCGTGGTGCGCCCTGTGGACGAAAACCGCTATGAAATCATTGCCGGTGAGCGTCGTTGGCGCGCTACCCAGCTGGCCGGGCTGGACCGGATTCCGGCGGTTATCCGGGAAGTTTCCGATGAGTCCGCCATTGCCATGGCGCTTATCGAAAACATCCAGCGGGAAGACCTGAACCCGATCGAAGAAGCGTTGGCTCTGGCGCGTCTGAAGGATGAGTTTGAACTTACCCAGCAGGAAGTGGCGGATGCCGTGGGTAAATCCCGTGTCACGGTAACCAACCTGTTACGCCTCATGACACTCCAGGCAGATGTCATGAAAATGCTGGAATACGGTGATATTGAGATGGGGCACGCCAAGGCGTTGCTCGGCCTGAGCGGCAACGACCAGCTCGAAGCCGCCCGCACCGTTGTCGCGAAAAGTCTTTCCGTCCGCCAGACCGAAGCGCTGGTTCGTCGCCTTCAGCAGCAGAAAGAAGCGCCTGCGTATGAGATCAAACGTGTTGATCCCAACATCAAAACACTGGAAGAAGATCTTTCCCAGCGTATTGGGGCCCGTGTTGCCATTCAACACTCCGCCAAGGGCAAAGGTAAGCTGGTGATCAGCTACAACAGCCTTGATGAGCTGGACGGCGTGCTGGAACATATTAAGTAATGCTTCTTGATCAGTAGTCTTTCTCTTTAGAAAGGCTACTGATGACTGAGCTTTGCAGGCAAACATTCGACGTAGATATTTGGTTACTCATCGGCGTGGTTTAAGTTAAATGTGAAATGCCAGTAAAGGCTAATTTTATGATTTTAATGGATTAAATGGGTTGTCTAAAAAGCTTTAAGTTTTTCTAAGAAGAAAATACATCGTTAGCAATCGGCTATGACTTTATGAAAGATTGAGTCAGATTTATAAATTTTCTGCCCTAATATAAACGACACCAAAATAATGAACCCGGCGCAGGTCTGAAAATGAGTCATCGAAAAAGTAAACTCCCCCGTCTAGCGTTACTGACGTTCTCTCATATCGTATGCCTTACTGTGGGTTTTGCTGCTGGCATTTACCTTCTGCCCATCCTGATAGCTCCCGAACCACCTTCGTTAACCGTTATTGAGGACAGCCAAAAAACTACGCGTTTTCAGGGACAGTTCTCGAAGGATAGGAAAGACAGCGACAAGTTCCACTGGGGGGAGGGGCAGTTTAGTATCAATAAGGACTCCATCAGCTTTTCAGGAGAACTGGCGCCTGGACCTGACTACAAGCTTTATTTGTCACCGGTTTATGTAGAAACGGAAGATGCTTTTAATCAGCACAAGTCAGACATGGTACGAATTGGTGATGTCAAAACGTTCGATAATTTCATTATTCCGATGTCATCATCCGTAGACCCGACTGAATACAACACGGTCATTATCTGGTGTGAGACATTTGGGCAATTTATTACCTCTGGACAATATCAGCAGTAAAACTATTTAAGATAAGAATGGCTGTTTCTGGGGCGGGTAGATAGTGCTATCAACAGTGGCAGTATCTACCAGTCACACCGCACGGGAAGCTGGTTTTTAAGAGAAAAAATGCAGGTTCCTTCATTTTCGAATAAACAATTAAGCATCAACGTTACTGGCTGTCTGGTTTCTGGACTGTAAGGGCGTAACACCAGTCTGTACCCTGAAACTGCGACAGAAAGAGCTGCTATCACGAAACCCCAATACTCTGGCGATTTCGCTGATTTCCATGGTGCTTTCCTGAAGGTATTCCAGGGCCAGTTCCTGCCGAACCTCATCCAATAAGGCCTGATACCCCGTGCTTTCACCATCGAGCTTACGCTGTAGCGTGCGAGGACTCAGGTTGAAGAGCGCAGCAATCATTTCCCGATTGACCTTGCCACGCCGGAGCCTGCCTCGAATGGCATCTTTCACTTGCTCAGACAGGGAAAGAGGTTTGAAGCTGCGTAATTGCTCTTCCGCATGGCTTTCCAGGGACTGCAGCAGCTTTGGATCGGGGCGGCATATAGGGCGGCTCATCTGCTGATCAGATACCCACATCCCATCCAAACTGCGCCCAAATAAAACAGGACAGCCAAACGCCGCTTCATATTCCTTGATTTCATAAGGGGATGGCTGGGGACGGCGAAGTTCTATCCGCTCCAGTAAAACCCGATCACCAGCCAGTAACTCTGAAAAACGATGCATGCTGGCCATGCTGCTGTCCGCCAGATGCCAGGCCGTTTCATCGCTGACATGTTGTATCGACCAGTACAAACGGGACGCGTCTCCCAGGTGTTCAACGTGCGTGAATTCCAGGTCAGTCACCAGTTGCTGATAAGGCCCGGTATGCAACAGCATTTCGCGGATATTGGCGCAGCTCATGGCGATATGACTCAGCAAGCCGTAGATACCAGGTTGCACGAAACGTGCAGAGTGAAGACCAAATAAGGGATCCCGGGCGGCATGACTGAAAACACCCATCATGGCATCGAATTCAGCCGCGGTGATGATGTTTCGGCTGTCATGTACCTGGGCAGGATTAATGCCGGCTTTTTTTAGCAGGGGCTGCAGGGGTAAACCGTAGGACTCGGCCAGGCGAAGGTAAGGCGCGAGAGCCGCAACGATAATGAATCCGTTCTGTTGCATTGTTCTTGTTTTATTGAGTCAGACGACAAAAGTTGTTTGTGTATTTAATCACATAAATGTGTTTAAAAAGTCATAGCGCAGTATTTTTTATCGAAAACTGGCTTTTTTTGCCGATTTTTCTGGCCCCATTTGTTTTTTCAGGCCGCCTAGAATGCTTGGGTGGCCAATGAGACAAGACGTCGCCAGGGGATAGTTACGTCGACCTGCCCACCCGATACCAGTAATCAACACCGATAAAAACACCAACAAAGATCTTCAAAACGGAGTTAACCATGAACTGCAAAGGACTTCTGGCCATTGTACTGACGGCCGTGATGACCGTCGGTTGTGTCGGCATGAACCGCATGCCCACCCCGGAAGAGGTTGCCATCCCGACCCCCATCAAGGACAACAGCGGCAAATACATGTCTCCGTTCACCAGTGACGAGGTGGTGGCGGAGTGGGTCGACAAAGCCATCCAGGCCAAACTGGGCGCCCAGGTGGGTGGTATGGCGGGCGCCTATGCCGGCCAGAAGCTGGCGGAGAACATTCCGTTCGTGGGTGGTTTCCTGGGCAAGGAGCTGGGTAACAGCCTGGGTCGCAAGGTGGCCCTGGAAGCGGCCGGCGGCGAAGCCTATATCAAGGAAACCTCGGACCTGTCCTTCAACACCATCGATGACCTGGCGGTCTTTATGTATGGCCGTTTCTCCAGCCATCCCTCCTATGCCGAGGTACTGGATTCCACCCAGACCATCTACCCGGAAATGAAGGAGCGGTATTTCTACGCCATCCAGCAGGCTGGCGCCCGATAAGACGACAGGAGTCATGCCATGAAGCCCGGTTTACTGATAATCGTATTGTCACTGTTGCTGGCAGGGTGCGGCACGCTGGATAACTCGGCCGGCCGCAGCCAGGGACCTTATCAGGATGTCCGGGCGATCAGCCCCGGCGTGACGGGGGTGGGGATCGAGTCGCAGGATATTGTCGGCATGACCGATGAGATGATCCGCGACATTCTCACCCTGCCGCAATTGATGTCACAGGATACCCCGCCCCGGATCGTGATTGATTCCGAGTATTTCTACAACGAGAGTACGTCACGGATAAACGTCCGGATGATCACCACGCGGCTTCGGCAGGGACTTCACCGGGCTGCGCAGGGCAAGGTGATTTTCGTTGGCCGTCATTTCAGCAGCATGGTGGAAAAAGAACGGCAACTGAAGCGGGACGGCGCGGTGGATGGCGGCACCATCCGCTCGACCAAAGCCACCGCAGGGGCTGACTACCGCCTCGGCGGCGTCATCCTTTCCCATGATGCGATCAACCAGGAAACCGGCATGAAAGTCCGGGCCCACGAGATCAATTTCGAGCTGATGGACCTGGAATATGGCGACATCATCTGGAGCGGTATCTATGAGTTCAAGAAGGCCAGCCGAGATGACGTTCTGTATCGCTAAGCGTGCCTGGCTGCCTGCCCTGCTGGTGCTGGCCGTCAGCGGCTGCGCGAGCCACGGGACGCGGGTGGCGGCGGTTGACCCGGCCGTCGAGGCGCAGGTCAGCAGCCAGCCGGTTCCCCTTCAGCCCGCTTACCGGGCGCTGTACAGCGAAGGTGAGCGCAACGCTGTCCTGAACTACAACCAGCTCGGCGTGCAGGCGCTGGAGCAGGGATTGCTGGATCACTCCCGCGAAGCCTTTGCCGCTTCCCTGACCCGTGTTGAGCAGCTTTATGGCAATCATGAAGGCGCCGAAAAAGCACGAAGCCTCTGGTACCAGGAAGCTGAAAAAGACTTCCGCGGCGAACCCTATGAACGGGCCATGACCTACTACTACCAGGGACTTCTGGATCTTGCGGACACCCATTACCAGAACGCCCATGCCGCCTTTTCCGCCGGTATTTTGCAGGATGCCTATGCCGAAGAAGAACAGCATCGGGCGGATTTTGCTTTGTTGATGTTCCTTAACGGCTGGACGGCCCATCTTTCCGGACAGTCCCAACGACGGGATCGGGATTGGAAAGAATTAACGCAATTCCGGCCAGACTTCCCGTTACCGGAAAAACATCACAATACCCTCGTGATCGTCGAAACCGGCCGTTCTCCCAGAAAGCTCGCTGATGGGGTTGGGCACTATGAACTGGTCTATCGTCGCGGCAAACGGTTTACGGAAAAAAAGGCGTCTGTTGTTTTATCGGGCAAACCGCAGGCCCTGTATCCCATGGAGGATATTTTCTGGCAGGCCAGCACCCGTGGCGGACGGGCGGTGGATCGCATTGTCAAAGGCAAAGCGACGTTCCGTTCTGCCAATCAGAAAATCGGTTCAACGCTGTCTGGCGTTTCCCAGACCGCCATGGTCCTGTCGCCGCTGACCAGTGAATCAGCCCTGGGCGATGCCGCGGCGGCAATTGGTGTGATCAGCACGGCGCAGCTGTTGATTGCCGCCAATGTCGATGCCCGGGCGGATACCCGTTACTGGAACAACCTGCCGGATACGGTGCATGTAAAAACGTTAAAGACCCACGATCCGGAACAGTTGGAAGTCCAATTCCAGGACGAAGCAGGAAATCCGGTGTCCTTAACAAATTACGTCCGGCAGGTGTTTACGGATAGCAAGGGCAACCACCTGGTCTGGTTCCGGTCTCGCCCTTCAGTACAAGCTTCAAAAACAACACAGGGATAAGTCATGGGAAGCCTGAAAATCCTGCCTCTCACGCTTTTGATTCTTCTGGTTACCGGTTGCGCTACTCATGAAGGTGCGGTGACCGCTGGTAAGCGTGGGGATAACTTTGTCCAGCTTAACCAGGTGCTGATTCTGAGTGACAGTCTGGAACGGGTTGGTTTGATGAATACCCGTGGAAAGATTGCCGTGGAACAGAATACGGCCAACAGAACGGCGACTGGCACGCTGGAAGTCGCCGCCCTCCTGCGCAACCGTACCGACCATAACCTGCAGCTGGAAGCCAGAACCCGCTTCTTTGACGATAGCAAGATGCCCACAGGCCGGGAAAGCCAGTGGAAACGCCTGTTCCTGGAAGCAAACAGCCTGGCGGGTTACCGGGAATATTCCCTGTATCCGGAAGCGGCGTATTACCAGATAGAGGTCAGGGAAGCACCATGAGGGGCAAACAAAGCATCATGCTGCCCGTCGTCGTTTTATCAGCGACATTGAGCACTGCACAGGCTGCGACATCGCCTACGGAACCGGTTCCCATGCGAACGGAAGTGCTGCGGAATGATTCCGCGGACCTGGAAACCATTGGTAAAACCTTTGCCAAGGCTTATGTTGCTGCGGGTAAACCGCGATTGGTGGTCTATCTCAACCGTGAATTAAGCGATGAGGTACGGGAATGGGTGACTGATATCCGTGATCTGAGTGTTATCGGTTTGCCGTCTGCGGGAAAATCCTTTATCCAGCAGGGTTTATCGGCTACCCAGGCACGTGAGCACAATGACACCGAGGCATCGCCGGGTACAGACTGGCAATGGCAGTTTGAAGAGGCGGTATTGGCACCTCTGATCAACAATGGGGTTCGTGTTGTTGACCGAACGTTAATTAATCGCACTGTTGCTGCAAAACTGGATCATTCTGACAGTACCAAACCGCTGGCGCTCAAGCAGATTGAAATGAATGCTCTCAGTCAGTTTGCTGATTTGTTAGTGGAAATTCGGATAAATAATAAACCTCAGCCTGGTTCGGGTTACCGGCTACATACCAAAGTGGTCAATATTCAGAATGGTGAATTGTTAGTGCTTGAGCAGCAGGATATATCTACTCTAGGGGAGGGCAGGTCAACGTATCAGGCAACCCGGAAAGGTTATCAAAAGGTTTCGGATAGTCACATGAATCCCCAATTGGCAGGAAAAAGTCTGATTGCTGTTTTGATGAGCAGAATGGCAAAGTATTGGAATGAAAATGACTGAAATTTAGATACTGTAATTTTCCTTTATAAGCAGAGCTTTCAGGCCAGTTATATAAGCTGTCAAAAAGTTAACTCAGCTGTATTTTTATATCTACCAGTTGTACAGATATGTTTAACTTTCAAGTTAAAGCTTTTAATGCAACAGTTTCATATCAATCAACAATGAATCCTTTTGTTGTAGACATTATCTGGTATTGCATGAAAAACATTGTAACTATGGTGTAATCGATTTTGAGATGTTATCTGGTAATATTTATTTTTTAATTAGCATTATTTATCACTGACTAATCAGTGATGTAAAGCGATATAAAAAACTAAAATCATAAAAAACTATCCGGTGCGTTTATATCAATAGATCCACTATTAACTAACACAGTTCCGGTGCGTTTATATCAATAGATCCACTATTAACTAACACAGTTGGAGCATAACAATATGGTTAGTGCTTTATATATTGGATGGGGTATAAATAGAATTTTATTTTTAATTAGATTATGGGGTTGTTATGGAAAATATCGGTAATATCAGTCCAAGAGTTGGAGATCCAACGGTTGAAATAGATAAACCTGAAAGCAGCTGTTTGCAAAGATTCTGGCGGCATTTTAAGGTTGTGGTAAATAGTAAAGAGGCTATGCTTGTTTCAGGCGCATGTATAGCATCAGGAATAATATATAAAAAATATGGCGCTACAACACTTTCAAAAGTGGCTGCTTCTGTAGTTTGTGTAGGTGCCGCTAAATACCTGATTCAGTCAGCAACTACTGGTAAAATAAACAAACCCTATTTTTTCGCATCAACAATGATAGATGAATGGAATTTATGGATTAATGATGTCTGTCTGGAAATGGGGGGTGAGATAGGTAAGCAATTTTCCGAAGAAAGAATTAAACAATTTTGTCAGATGCCAGATTTTAGTTCAACCTCTCTGACAATACCCGTTTGTAAAGGTCTGGTATCAGCATGGCTGGAGGGTAAAGAAGAACCTTTCAGTCAAGACTTTTTAAGTCAGTCACTGACCTATTATAATTATATAAAAAATAATGAATCTATAGCTGCAATAATTAGTAAGTTTGAAAATATGACGATGTTTCAAAATATGTGTGAGAAATCATTTGAGTTTAAAGGCGTTGTTTTCACTGAGGTTGATAAACCGGGTGGAGCTGAAGGCTCAATGGGAATGGTTCAGTATATTGATATAAGCGCTCCTAATCCAAAACATGGAATGGTTAATATAATTAGAGCCACTGTTATAAATAAAATTATTGAATGTGTGGTTGAATTGGATATAGCTTTTGTTTTCTTGAAGTGTGGATCTAAAATTCATGCATTTGGTTTAAGGTTAGATAATAATAAAGTGTGTTTTTTTGATCCCAATATAGGTGAATTTATATTGCCAATAGAAAGGTTTGGTGAGTTTATGGAAAAAGTATTTTCTCGGCCACCAAGTGACTACTTCCAATTATTAATTGTTCCTTTACACTATGTTGAAAATGATGATCTGCCCGGTACAGGTGTGTAGTATAAATAAAGTAAAGACTTATAAAGTATTAACAGCCGACCTGATGTTTAATCAAGCCGGCTGTTAAAATTATTAATCACGTTAACTGTTTTTGTTCTTTGCAACAAAATATAAAATCAGGCTGCCTGTTGATCGTTTATGGGTGTTCTGATCAGGTAATCAAACGCACCCAGTGCTGCCGTGGCGCCACTACCCATGGCAATGATGATCTGCTTGTAAGGCACAGTCGTCGCATCACCTGCTGCAAACACGCCCGGCAGAGAAGTATCACCTTGGGCTCCGGTGATGATCTCACCACGAGGTGACAGTTCCACCGCACCTCTCAGGAACTCGGTGTTAGGTACCAGACCTATCTGGACAAAGATACCGGCTAATTCCAGTGCTTTGTTTTCACCTGTCTTGCGGTCGGTGTAACGCAGGCCAGTCACCTGTTCGCCGTTGCCGATAACCTCGGTAGTCTGGGCTTCCTTGATGATGTCGATATTGCCCATGGAGCGTGCCTTGTCCTGCAGGACTGCATCAGCGCGCAGGGTATCGGCAAATTCCAGCACAGTCACGTGTTCCACAATACCGGCCAGGTCGATTGCCGCTTCGATACCGGAGTTACCACCACCGATAACTGCGACTTTCTTACCTTTGAACAGCGGACCATCACAGTGCGGGCAGTACGCAACACCGCGACCACGGTATTCCTGCTCGCCCGGTACGTTCATTTCCCGCCAGCGGGCGCCGGTAGCCAGAATCAGGGAACGGCTCTTAAGCTTGGCACCGCTTTCCAGTTCCACTTCAATCAGGCCGCCAACGGATTCTGCACCAATAATTTTGCTGGCGCGCTGGCTGCTCATGATATCCACATCGTAATCACGAACATGTTCTTCCAGGCCGGAAACCAGTTTCGGACCTTCCGTCGCTTTTACGGAGATAAAGTTCTCGATAGCCATGGTATCCATGACCTGTCCGCCAAAGCGATCCGCCACGATACCGGTGCGAATGCCTTTACGGGCTGCGTAAATTGCCGCAGAAGCACCCGCAGGGCCGCCGCCGACAACGAGTACATCAAAAGGGTCTTTCTCACTGATGGCTTCAGCCTGGCGCTCGGCGGCTTTGCTGTCCATTTTGTTCAGGATTTCCGCCAGGGCAATACGACCCTGTGCGAACAGTTCACCATTCAGGTAAACCGACGGTACGGCCATGATCTTGCGGCTGTCGACCTCTTCCTGGAACAGGGCGCCGTCGATCATGACATTGGTAATCTTGGGATTAATCGCTGCCATCATGTTCAGTGCCTGGACCACATCCGGGCAGTTCTGGCAGCTCAGGGAGACATAGGTCTCGAAATGGTATTCACCGGGCAGGCCCTTGATCTGCTCGATCATCGCCTCATCCAGTTTCATCGGATGACCGCCGCTGTGCAGCAGCGCCAGTACCAATGAGGTGAATTCGTGGCCCATGGGCAGGCCGGCAAACCGGATTTCAGTGCCGGTGGCCGCGGAGCGAACCAGCATGGACGGTTTGCGTTCGTTGTTGTCACGGCTTTCAGTTGCAGTGACCAACGGAGACATGGTGGCAATTTCCTGAACCAATTGGCTCAGTTCCCCGGATTTTGCGCTGTCATCAACCGACGCCAGGAGTTCGACCGGGGTTTTCAGGTTTTGCAGATAGCTCTGTAACTGCGATTTGATCTTGGCGTCCAGCATGGCTGCTTCCGTCCTTTATGAAATACTGCAAACAAAAGCGTTCGGAAAACGCCCCGCCAGGGGCGGAGCGGCTCACGGCTGTCGCTGATGGAGAGGACGACAGCCTGTGATTCTTGCTTTTCTTCTGACTTAGATCTTGCCGACCAGGTCCAGGGAAGGTGCCAGGGTCTCTTCACCGGGCTGCCATGCGGCCGGGCAGACTTCACCGTCGTGCTCAGCGATGTACTGGGCTGCCTGGGTCTTGCGGACCATATCTTTGGCGGAGCGGCCGATGCCCAGATCGTGGATTTCTACGACCTTGATCTCACCTTCCGGGTTGATCAGGAAGCTGCCGCGCAGTGCCAGACCTTCTTCCTCAATCATCACACCGAAGTTACGGCTGATGACGCCAGTAGGATCGCCGATCATCGGGAAGCGGATCTTGTTGATGGTCTCGGAGCCGTCGTGCCATGCCTTGTGAGTGAAGTGAGTGTCGGTGGACACGGAGTACACATCAACGCCCATGGCTTGCAGTTGCTCGTAGTGATCCGCCATGTCGCCCAGCTCGGTGGGGCAGACAAAGGTGAAGTCAGCCGGGTAGAAGAAAACGATGGACCACTTGCCCATCAGGTCTTGTTCGGTAACTTCGACGAAATCGCCGTTGTGGAATGCAGTCGCTTTGAAAGGCTTGATTTTGGTGTTGATCAGAGACTGAGTCATGGTCATGTTCCTCGGTTTGTTCGTTCGTGAGTAACGTTTCGTTGTGGTAACTATAAGGCCACTCGTTAGATGTTTAAAATTAATTAAAATTATAGGTTTGATAGATTTTTGTTAATGTTCGAGTCCGCCTTGTCAGCAGGGATAACTACAGGTTCAGGCGTACTGTCGGAAGGGCATTTTGGTTAATAAAAACAGAAGGTTTCTAAAGGCAGGGCAATAGAGCTTATCCAGATCTGGAAAACCACCTGAACCGCCGCAGACTGCTTCGCTAACCGTGACTGAGGCCGGCAGTATCATGATGACCTCTGCTGGAAGCCAGTATTCTGGTATTGCAAAAAAGGGGGGTAAACCATCAAAAACGCCTGGGTGAACGTTGCATGTTGGCTGTGCATGACGCTGCCATAAAGGGGGAAGGTAGCCCATGAGGTAGTCATTGCAGCCTTCGATGATTTCACTCAACAAACAGATGGCAACAAACGACGCAGCATAACTGGCTGGAGAAGAATGTGCATACTGTCAGGCTGGCAACCTGTTCGCCAGGGCTGAAGCTGATAGAAATACGATGGGACGGGTTAATTGTTTCTGGGTGAAAATTTTCAGCCTATGTTGACTTTGATTCTCTGAAAGAGAAAGCGGCGCCAAAGATAAGATTGCTGATTAATTCATAACTCTATGCGTAGAGAAAAAATATTATTTTTAACTTTCTGGGATAATAATGAATTTTTTTTAACTGTACTGTCCAAAAATAATAATGATGTGGTTTCAGAAGGTAGAAAACAGAGTGGATAAATCAACGGTACTGAGTACTTATTCTGCTTGTTCATATAGTTATTATAAAACTATTAATGATGGTTATTGCTGCATGGTTGGCGTTCTAAAAGTATTGTTTGCTACATTACCCTATGCATTATTTTGTACTTATAGGGTAATAAATGTTTATATTGAACCGCTTGCAAATAATAAAAAGTATCAGGAAACAGCATTTGCAAAGGAGTTTAAACAAAAACAGATTAGCGTTCGGAATATTACGCTGTCAGGGGATCATGCTGTTGAAAGCCCGGCTGCTGTAGAGGGGGATGGAGTTCTTCCGACACCGACACCGACACCGACACCGACACTGATATCTACACCTACCTCTACACCTACCTCTACACCTACCTCTACACCTACCTCTACACCAGTACTTGATGAACAAAACGTTGATATTGATAACACCAATGGTGGGACGGTATCAGGCAGTATGGAAAGAGGTGATCCTGAGTCGGCAATTATCAATAATGGAGGGAGCTCATCAATGTCCGATGTGGCATATTTAACGTGCTCAGATACTGATGAGAATATCAACGCTGCAACCACTGATGAGCGTGAGCATGCACAAACAGAAATAGATCCATTGCTTCATGTTTTACAAACATCATGCAGCGAGACTGATGTTAGCAAAGACGCTGGTTCCCATCCGCATGGACCGGGACACGATGATAGCGTTATTCAAAGGCCAGAGAGCGATGTAAATACGCTATTGGAAAAACACAATAATCATGAGTTACCACCCATTCCAGAGGGTGAAAACGTGGCCAGCCCACATTTAGAAGATGATAATAGTACTCCGGGTGATGAGTCATCATCAGATTCAATGCCTGACAACACAGGGGATCAGGCCTTGGACGCGGACGTTACAAGTGATAAAGGATACGGTCTGGCTGAATTTTTAATGGAGAGTGAGGATCAATCGTCTGATAATGAAACAAATGAATGCGATGTTCTCCACGGCAATGAAGATGATCAAACTGATCCTGATGATCGTGTGCCAGAGCATTATCGGAAAATGTTCGAAGAGCACAGTGAGTCGTTACCCTATAAATTCAAGGATTTTGTCCAGACTAATGGAATGAAAGATTGGATCCCTGATAGCAATGTATACCTTCGAGGTGAGGGTATATATGGACTGGAAAGAAGAAAACAGTGGATTATGGGAAACAGGGAAGCAGTGTGTGAAGGCAAGGGTGATATATTATTTGGCAAAGGTTTATATTTAACCAAGGAAAATGTAGTTGCTAATAATTACGCCAGATACAATGACTGTATTGATGGAAGAATGATCACTGAATGCCATTTAAAAGAGGGGGTTTTTGAATTTGATTTATCATTGGATGCGCCTTATTTGAAATATATCACCTCTGATAATAATCGTTGTAAGAGTAAACAGGTTGGTTTAAAACTGCCATCAGCAGAAGAAGTTGTTGCTAGTCTGAAAGCAGGTAGTTCTAATATTCCTGAGTGTGTTTATATTTGGCAGAAAATGAACAATTACGACTGTAATAATCAGTATTATTGTAGTCCTTTAAAGATTGGAAACGTAAAAGTAGCAACGGTGAGAGATAATTCACTAATCAAAACATTAAAATGTCTGTCGCCTGGTAGACCTGAAACTAAAGTTTCCATACCCATCACACGTAATGAATCCCGGGAATGGACCAGGAAGGAAGTGACCTTGAGTGCCGATGCTGGCTCTGAACTGGAAGAAGTGGCAGGGGTTCGGCTTTACCAATATCATGATGATAACAATCCACAGACAGTGAATGTTTGGAAACATCGAGTGAAATTACCTGAACATGTTGCCAGCGTACGAGGGATTACCTGGGAAGATAAGTATTATTATAGGGATGGAAACCTCTGGATTAGGGTCAAGCCCAGGGCACTAAGGGGTTCTCATTATAGAGGTCAATTCGGTCCTCTCAATCTGAGCGAATTCTTTGTTCAGTACGTGCCCAATGAAAGGCGAAGTGCGCGATAATGTACGGCGAAAACTACCGGCTAAGGAAAACGCAAGGTTGTCCTTATGAAAAACAAGCTTCCCAATGGCCAGGTCTGTTCGATTCGTCGTCAGTACTCAAAAAAGCCTGTGCAGACCACATGATAACCCCATTGAAATGTATTCGATGAATTTATCTTCAGAGAGCGCTATCAACAGGTTTGATACATGACCAAGCGTTGCTTTCCATGAGCTGTAACGGTGATCCAGATAGCGGGTGCATGACGCATCCTTTGAAAGAGCATCTGCTATGAACCGTTGCCATCTAAAGATTTATATTCATAAGTGATCAGACAAAGTTAATCTCATATTTGGTACCGTAGTCATTCAGTACTCGCATCACTTCTTCTTTCAGCGAATCAAAGTCAACATAGGCTGACAAATTTACCCAGTAATACTTAACCATTCGCCATAATATTTCGATCAGGTTCAGCTCTGGCGAATAAGTTGGCAGTCTGACAATGTGCACATTCTTCTCCATCCAGTTATCCTGCGCCTCCCGGAATAACTGGCTGGTATGCATGGAGGCATTATCAATGACGATGACGCGTGGTTTGTCATCATCTGTCTGTTGAATGAAATCATCAAAGGCTGCGATGACTACCTCACTGTCACTTTCTCCTCTGTGACAGAGTCATTCAGCTCACCGCTTCGGCTCAGGAAACCCAGCACATTCAACCGGCGAGAGTGTTGTGAGGGGATAGCCAGTGTTTCACCAATCGCCTGCCATGCATAAGGCACATTAGGGATCAGGCTGAATCCGGATTCATCAAAATAGTGCAGGGAACACTGGTCTTGCGATTCTGCGTCAATCAATGCCTGTACAATGGCGTATCTCTGCTCAAACGCTTTCTGGTCACGTTTGTGTTTGCAGGAGCGACGGCATCGCTTATACGTCAAATTCAGTTTTTTTTAACGTGCGCGTCACCGTTCGCAACGAGAAGGTCTTACCGGTTTCCGAAGCCTGTCGGGCGCTGGCGACTTTGATCTGACGGGGTTCTTCTTTTACCAGTTCACCCAGCCTTTTCACATCAATCGCCGTCAGTATGCTGGGGCGACCGGGCCTGTGGCGCTGAAGGAGGCCGGGAATTCCCTTCAGCTCCCAAAGCTGTAACCAGGTGCAGACAGTATTCCTGTCAACGTTAAATAGGCGGCTGATCTCGTTAACCGCAAAACCTTCAAGGCTGCTCAGAACGGCATGAGCCCTTCTTCTGACGTGGTGCTTTGCATGGTTTCTGTACAGTTCATTAAGGTTGGCTCTTTCAACGTCAGAAACAGACTGAATGAATTTCATCTCGCTGGAACTTCCTGATAGCTGTCAGGTCAAAGCATATACAAATAAGGGAAGTACTTTGGTGCATATTACCATTTACATAAATAGCAGATTATTTATGACCGGGTACTTATGTGTAGAGAAAAAAGATTATTTTTTAAATTATCTGGGATAATAATGAATTTTTTTTTAACTCTACTGTCCAAGAATTATAATTCTGAGGTTTTAGGAGGTAGAAAACAGAATGGATAAATCAACGGTGCTGAGTACTTATTCTTCTTGTTCATATAGTTATGATAAAACTATTGATGATGGTCATTCCAGCAATGTTCATATTGAGCGGCTTGCAAATAATAAAAAGTATCAGGAAACAGCATTTGCAAAGGAGTTTAAACAAAAACAGATTAGCGTCCGGAATATTACGCTGTCAGGGGATCATGCTGTTGAAAGCTCGGCTGCTGTAGAGGGGGATGGAGTTCTTCCGACACCGATACCGACATCTACATCTATCGATAATGGAGGGAGTTCATCAATGTCCGATGGGTCATATTTAACGTGCCCAGATACTGATGAGAATATCAACGCTGCAACCACTGATGAGTGTGAGCATGCACAAACAGAAATAGATCCATTGCTTCATGGTTTACAGACATCATGCAGCGAGACTGATGTTAACAAAGACGCTGGTTCCCATCCGCATGGACCGGGACACGATGATAGAGTTATTCAAAAGCCAGAGAGCGATGTAAATACGCTATTGGAAAAACACAATAATCATGAGTTACCACCCATTCCAGAGGGTGAAAACGTGGCCAGCCCACATTTAGAAGATGATAATAGTATTCCAGGTGATGAGTCATCATCAGATTCAATGCCTGACAACACAGGGGATCAGGCCCTGAACGCGGACCTTACAAGTGATGAAGGATTCGACCTGGACGAATTTTTAATGGAGTTTGAGGATCAATCGTCTGATAATGAAACAAATGAATGCGATGTTCTCCACGGCAATGAAGGTGATCAAACTGATCCTGATGATCGTGTGCCAGAGCATTATCGGAAAATATTCGAAGAGCACAGTGAGTCGTTACCCTATAAATTCAAGGATTTTGTCCAGACTAATGGAATGAAAGATTGGATCCCTGATAGCAATGTATACCTTCAAGGTGAGGGTATATATGGACTGGAAAGAAGAAAACAGTGGATGATGGGAAACAGGGAAGCAGTGTGTGAAGGCAAAGGCTTATATTTAACCAAGGAAGAGGTAGTTGCTAATCATTACGCCAGATACAATGACTGTATTGATGGAAGAATGATCACTGAATGCCATTTAAAAGAGGGGGTTTTTGAATTTGATTTATCATCGTATGCGCCTTATTTGAAATATATCACCTCTGAGAATAATCGTTGTAAGAGTAAACAGGGTGGTTTAAAACCGCCATCAGCAGAAGAAGTTGTTGCTAGTCTGAAAGCAGGTAGTTCTAATATTCCTGAGTGTGTTTATATTTGGCAGAAAATGAACAGTTACGACTGTAATAATCAGTATTATTGTAGTCCTTTAAAGATTGGAAACGTAAAAGCAGCAACGGTGAGAGATAATTCACTAATCAAAACTTTAAAATGTCTGTCGCCTGGTAGACCTGAAACTAAAGTCTCCATACCCATCACACGTAATGAATCCCGGGAATGGATCAGGAAGGAAGTGACCTTGAGTGCCGATGTTGGCTCTGAACTGGAAGAAGTGGCAGGGGTTCGGCTTTACCAATATCATGATGATAATAATCCACAGACAGTGAATGTTTGGAAACATCGAGTGCAATTACCTGAACATGTTGCCAGTATACGAGGGATTGACTGGGAAGATAAGTATTATTATAAGGATGGAAACCTCTGGATTCGGGTCAAACCTAAGGCACCAAGGGGTTCTCATTATAGCGGTGAATTCGGTCCTCTCAATCTGAGCGAATTCTTTGTTCAGTACGTGCCCCAATAAAAGGCGAAGTGCGCGATAATGTACGGCGAAAACTACCGGCTAAGGAAAACGCAAGGCTGTCCTTATGAAAAACAAGCTTCCCAATGGGCAGGATGACAGGCTGGTTACCTTGGTTAATTGTAAAAGCCGTAAAGCCTGTGCAGACCACATGATAACCCCATTGAAATGTGTTCGATGATAAAGTGATCGATGAATTTATCTTCAGAGTGCGCTATCAACAGGTTTGATACATGACCGAGCGTTGCTTTCCATGAGCTGTAACGGTGATCCAGATAGCGGGTGCATGACGCATCCTTTGAAAGAGCATCTGCTATGAATCGTTGTCATCTAAAGATTTATATTCATAGTCGTAACTGCCTTCTTCTTTTTCATCGGTGGTCCATTTGGATGTGGTTTCTACCGACCATCGACGAGTATTAACCAGTCGGTGAATCAGAAAATCCGGTTTGTCAGCAACGCAAGGATCAAAAAATTTCAGGCGGTTGTTGGGCTGGATAGCATAATTACCATCATCAAGCTCAATCACATGACCACATTTATGTTGATCGGGTTTATTAGAATAGCCGTAATCAAGCTCATTGAAATCGCCATGACACCAATCCAATGTAAATAGATAGATACCTTCTCTTGTTTGATTTCGCCTTGAAATATATTGAATTTTGCATCCGGACAGCTGGTAAAAGGTTGTAACACTGATGTTATAACTAAATGAATCCCACATGCAGATTTCATCGAGTGGTAATTCGTCGATATCTGGTGTTTGGCAAAACGCAGATATCGGTGCTTTCCACCAAACACCACCATCTGTCATAAGAAAATGGAAAAGAGGAACTTCGCCGGGTATTGAGCTTACTCCAAATACAGAGCATTCGAAAAATTTATCATGTGAATCTTTTTGATCTCTTAGGTAATTTCCCCGCACATAGCAATCAAGGATCGGAATATTTGCATTTAAGTAAGGCATAAATTACCTCCTGAATCTTAAAAAGATTAATTTTTCACGTATCTTTTTTATATAAAGGAGTAGTCAAAAACAATGACGATGATGTTCAGATCTTAAAAAACTACCAAGGAGTGATATCTAAAAGATTCAGACTACTACAGGGAGATGCATAAGGCTGTGATGAGTTAAATTAACCCTTTCAGAAAGCTGGATGTAATAAGATGAATGGGGAAATAGATGAAAGCTCTGCCTGTTTCATCATTATTGAAAACATTCAGTTTGAAATCGTGACTGGTAGCATAGAGTGTTCACCCTGGATAAGACTGATCCTGATAAAGGTATTCCTCACTGTATAAAGGAAAAGCCTGCTGTTCTGCTTATAAGGTTTGAAACATGAATCATGTCTGTGCTGGTTGGATCCGTTAGAAGGCAAACCGGACAAGTAAAAAAAAAGCCCTGCAAAAGCAGGGCAAAGTGTTATCAGTAGTTACTGATAACGGCTCCTCGACTTCAGTGTGACCCGGACTCCGCCAGGGTCAGTAACCGGGGTTTGCCAACCACCAGGGTTTCCATACGGCTTAAACGGCTCACCACCACGTAAACGATACTGGATACCAGGCAGCCAAACAGTGGCGCTTCCACCCAGCCGGTATTCGTAAATAACAGCAGGCCGCCACAAAGGCAGAAACCGGTGACCATGCTGGCCAGTGCGCCATTGGCGTTGCCGGGCAGGACGCTGCTGATCAGAACCGGGCCTATCAGCGTGGCCATCAGCGTGCCGGTGGCGGTGATCGCGAACAATGACAGCATGACGGGCGGCGCGTAGAGGGTCATCACCAGGGTCACTCCACCCAGGCAGGCCAAAATGCAGCGGTTAAAGCGCAAGGCATGTTTCTGGGACAGGTGACGATCCGGAAAGAGTGCGACGCGCAGGTCATGGGAAAGGGCGGAAGACGACACCTGCAGCACCGAACTGGCCGTGGATTTCATCGCAAAAATGATGAACAGGGTGATCAGGCCGGATGCCAGCGGCGAGACAAAATTCGCCAGGAAATAGGGCATGGCGTTATCGGCATTGCCCAGTTCCGGATGGCGGATACGCACATACAGCCCGACGATGGGTACCAGGCTGAGCAGGCAGGCGATCGGCGCCATAATCAGCGCGACCTGGTGGATTTTCACATCCTTTCTGAACGCCAGAAAACGTACAGACATATAAGGCAGAATGGCGCTGAACAGGAAAGCATAGGGGAAAATCATGAAGACCTGGAACCGGGAATCACCATAGGGCGCTGCCGTTTCCGGAGCAATGAGTGCCGGATCAATGGCTTCCAGTTGTGCTAATAGCGCTGTCGGAGAGACATCACTGAAAATCCGGTAGGCGATGAATGCCGCTGCAGCCGTCATGCCGGCAACCATCAGGGTATCTGTCCAGGCGACGGCTGCCATTCCGCCCAGCGTGGTGTACAGGATGATAATCCCGATCATCAGGACAATAGCCTGATTCACGGAAATCCCCAGCCAGCTACTGCCCAGCATACCCATGGCACGGAGCTGACCTACCAGAAAAACCAGCAGCAACAGCGCTGTTGCCAGTGCAGCAAAACCGTGGATAAAACGCGTCATGGCAGGGGAGCCGGGATGGCTGCGGGAAATGTACTCAGGGATGGTCAGGCTGCCCATCTTCAGGGCGCGGCGGTAAAGAAAAGACGCAAAGAATAAAACAGCAAGACACATGGCGGGCGCATAGAGAAAGTTGCCCAGCACTTCGATAGTGCCGTACTTGTAGGCAACCCCCGGCGAGCCCATAAAGCCCCAGCCGCTGTAACCGGTGGCGACAATACTGGCGGCACCCACCACCGGCCCCAGGCTGCGCCCGGCCAGTAGAAACCCGCCTTCTCCCTTGCTGTTACAGACCCGGCGGCTGGAAATCAGTCCCATGGCCACCAGGACAAAAACGGAAATACCCAATACAACCCAGTTAATCCAGTTCGAGGTCATCAGTGAATCCTCTCTCTTGGCGGGCGCAGCGTGTTGTGTCGCTGCGCCGTGAAACAGTTAACCTGTAGAGCGGTTAGTGCGTTTGACGAACTGTTTCTGGAACCGGGGCGGGCTGTCGGAATTTGCTGAAGTGATCGACCACGGTGCTGGCCACCACCTGGCCGACACCCCCAATAATGATCATGGCGCCACCGAAGGCCTGGAAGGCGGTCATGGTTTCACCGAAGACCAGGATGCCGATACCGGCACCGACCGCGCATTCAAAGTAAGCGACACAGGCCAGTTCCGCGGCTTTCAGGTGGCGGGCGGCCACGGCCAGCAGACCCAGGGCGGCAAAGCCGGTGAAGAAGGCCATGGCGATCAGCCAGAGCCAGGAGCTGCCGTCCATCATCGCCAGTGAAGGCGGATTCAGGATCAGGTAGACCGCGATACCGATGCCGCCGAACAGGAAGTTATAGAAAGAGCGGATTTCGGAAGATACTTCGGTGCGATAACGACTGAGGAAGAGATACAGGCCATAACCAAAGCCGGAAACCAGGCCGAGCATATCACCGAGCATGTTTTCCGCTTTGAAGCTGAGGCTCATGGTAAAGCCGGTAGCAGCATCGTAGTTGATCAGACCGAGGATCATAAGCGTTCCGATGAAGACCAGGAACAGCAGACAACCGGTAATTTTGTCCACTTTCTCTTTCAGGAAAATGGCGGCCAGGATGCTGGAGAACAGCGGACCGGTATAAATCAGGAATACCGCGTTGGCGAGAGTCGTATGTTGAGTAGACGACACATAGGCAGCTAAACAGAGACCCAGTGATACACCGCCACAGACGATAGCGGGTGAAAGTCGTGTACCACGCAGGTAGATCAGCTTGCCGCTGGCAAGAATGATGGCGAGGGTGCCGATGGCGCCCACGAGGAAACGGGTAAAGGCAATAACATCACCGGAAGTATTGATATGGCGGGCAAACAATCCCACGCAGCCCATCAGCGTCGCTGATATCAGCATCGTGGTATAGCCCAGGGCCTTGGTATTGGTTGTGGACACGGTGAACTCCCTGGTATTGGATTTCTTGATGAAACTGTCTGGAAGTCCGGACGTGAAGGATGCAGGAAAAACAGTGAGAAATGGCTGGCGGTGATGGCTCAGCGATCACTGTTCCGCAATACCTTTGGCGCCTTTCGCTTCCCGGTAGCAGTAGACAGCTGTCACAAAACCTAACAGCGCAAGGTTGAGCACAACAAAACTGGCAGCGGTCCATGAACTGGTGAACATTGTGAGTATCCTCCGCGCAATGGTGCTGATTATCCTTGCCTGATACTGAATAACGCCTGAACAAACCAGGAAAGCGCTTGAGCGCTTTCCTGTTATCTTTCTTATTCGACCGGACGGATCTGGGTGCCGGGCACCTGAACCGGGAAGTAGTCTTCGCAGGACCCTTCGCGATAGACGTCCGCGGTGCAGCAGTGGATACCACCACCGAAGGCGTAGGCGTCGCGCAGAGGCACAGGGATAACTTCCATGCCCAGTTTGTCCATCTGTTCCATCTGGTGTACTTCGCTGGCTTCGACGCAGACGGTCTTGTGATCCAGCACCAGGCAGTTCATGGACAGCCATGTGCTGGAGTAGCACAGCGGCGGTGGGTTGTCGTGGGCAGGCATTGCTGCATCAACGATTTCCCAGTCGTTCTTCGCGAAGATCTTGCGCTGTTCTTCCGGCATCTTACGATGCGGATTGTTGATGCACAGACCGGGACGCAGAGGAACGAAGGTGGCGTCGATGTGGATGGGGTAGGGGTCGCCGGGGAAGTTGACCGCGTGTACCCGGTGGTTCGGGAAGTGGCGCTGCATCCATTCCATCGCAGTGCGGTTGGTGGTCAGACCGTGCTGTACGAACAGGTCCTTACCCATACGCATGACGTCAGCGGCGTCGAACATCGGTTCTACTTCAGTGGTGACAAACTCTTTGGCAGCCACTTTTTCCAGACGCTCTTCGATGGTCATGGCGTGCTTGCCCATGCCATAGTTCGGACGGTAGGAGTCATCGGTCAGGCGAGGACGTGGCGCCTGTTCCCAACGGAAGTTGGGGTCTTCACGGAAGTACTGGTTCATCAGCGGCCAGTAGGCCAGGTATTCGAAGTAACGGCAGCGGAAGGACATGGCTGCGGAGAGGATTTCGTTACCGACAGTCAGCAGAACATCCCGTGGGGGCATGCAGCCGAACATGGAGAAGGTGCGGAAGTCAGGGGTGGATACCGCCTGGTTCCACTGGATCGGAGTAGGACGGTCAACACGGATACCACGGGATTCGAGCAGTTTGGCAAAGCCGTCGAGCTGTTCGTTAGCGGCTTCAACGGTTTCCAGCGGACGAGGACCCCACATGCCTTTCATCTTGCTGTCTACAGGTACTTTGTCGTCTACAGCAGGTTCTGAAGGAGGCACGCAGCAGTGGTCGGCGCGGCCGACGATTACGTGGCGGAGAGGGTCAAAGTCGTTCCAGGAGCTGACAATAGTATCTTGAGTCACAGGAGTATTCCTCAGTTAACACTTTATCTAACGTCAGTATTTGAGATCCGGCAGTGATGCTGCCTGATCAAATCAACACCCTGTGCGCTGTCGCCATAGCCCGCGGCTTGACGCTTTACCCTCTGGTAAAATGGAAGCCGTGTCGTTTATGGCCCGGATTCTTCGGGCAAAACAATCCCGCATTTTTAATCGAAAAATATCGATAAAAATGGAATCCATACTGCGCTTTTATTCACGACTGCCGGTTATTTATCATGCAACGACTGTCCGGCAGTTTTTTTCTTCCCGGTTTTGATGTTGCCATCTGTTTCGGGGTTGGTTGCTATCCTACGCTTTCGGGCGCGGTAAACTACAAAAAAACTGCCGGGGTTTACCTGTTTGATGCTTACAAATATGAGAAAAAGCTGTTTGTTCTATGAACATTGATTTGAGTCAAAATCGATAGTTTATCGAATTTGAGCCACTGTTTTCTGAGCTGACAACGGGATGTTCACGGAGAAGCAGGTAATGCCTCCGGGGGGAGATGCTCTTTGGACTTTAGAATATGGAATGACTCTTTCAACAGGTGAAAAGGATGACTCATCCAGGTTAAAATCACCTCATTATTCAGCCATTCTCGCCAGTTTGTGAACTCTGGATAATAATCCGGCGTGGCTAAGCAATCCAGCAAACCTTCCACATGCAGTCGATCCTTTTCTAATGTTTCTTCGGGAATATCTAGCGGTGGTTTTTTGTAGGACTCTCTATGGCCAGAAAAAAAACGATTGAGTATATCGTGATATATATAAAACTCTCCGTGAATCCAGAAGGCTTGTTTTGATAACGGATCAATTTTTTGATCATGACATTGATAAAGGTAGAGTCCCAGGCTAGACACAATGAACCACAGGCTATTCGATAATGATTCGGGTTTATTATCCACTCGTAACTCTGTTCTTTTAAATCCCAGGGAAAATAAGCTCTCGACTTTTTCCCCTGGTGATAATTTATCATCGATACTGAATTTAAAATGTAAGTCTTTTTTAATGTTATTCATATTGCTTTCTGTTGATAACCAGTTATCTAACCATGCATTATTGACGTGTACACCTCCTTTGATTAATGAGTGTTTTATCCAGAAAGGTATGATTGTTTTGGAGTTAATATCGAGTACCGATTTATCAACACTAAGCGTTAACCCCAATACGATACATCGTTTAAAGACGAGGTATAAGTAAGGTTCAACGGATTCGACCTTATTCAGTAACAGACTAAGGCTTCTTTTTTCTTCACTGATATTTGATAAGGCATGAAAAATTACATCGTCAAATAGCTTGATAGCATGCCAAATCAAGTGGGAATTAAACCATTCTGGTTTATTTATGGTTGAAATATCATGTGGATTGTAAGCGTAATGGCTACCCTTTCGATATAAATTTTGAAAATACTGTCCTACTTCACTTTCATCTAAAGGCCTGACAGTTAGGTTTACTTCATAAGGTATAATCTTTCTATGCTCTGTTCTTCCCGTTTTATATGAGATTGATAACCTGTCTTTATCATCGATCATTCTTTTTTTTTCTGTTGGGTATGGTTTTACCCTTTCACTGCTACCGCTTTTCCTGCCAGTTTCAATTCTGCTGTTTACATCGCATTTTGATGAACATTTTGTATCATGGAAATGTATCATTTTTGTATCATGGAAATGTATCATTTTATTTCCCTTCTGCCTGATTTGTAAAACTGTTATCAGTTTATTTAAATGGTCAAATAAATCACTAACAGAAAAGTATTAAATGATCACAATTGAGCCCAGCTAGATATAACTATTAGCGAATGAACATCAATGGATCTATGCCATATCCTTAAGGGTGCCCGGCGTCCGGCTTGATATTTGTATCATGACGTTGACCTAATAGAGTAAGCTTGCTGAAGAGTTCTGTTAGTAATTCCCCTAATTTTTGACTTGCCGGACCATATTTGTTTATCAACATTCCCTTTTTATCAAACTTTTTAAAGACTTTGGATACGCTATCTACTATCTCTTGAAAAGACATAAAGGTTTCGCTTCCAAAATAATTATTAATACTTTCCCAGCATTCGTCTTCTTCTTTATCACTTCTTTCATTGGAAGACTCACGTAGATGTTCACTCAGGCTTCTGTTAGTTTTTATATATTCTCTTCGGTAATCGATCAATATCAATTTTTTAATATGGGATCTATTGTTTTTTAAAAAGGTGATGACTTTTTGAATATTATTGATTTCTTCTTCACCTTCACCTTGTTCAGAACCAGAGGTTAAGGAAACAGAACTATCCGGACTTACGGTTTCCTGTGCCAATTCATGAGTACATTCGGCAACAGCTGAGGTTGTAGGGGTTTCAGGCTTATTTCCTGTTTCGCGGAAGAACGCTTTGATTTTATCCAGATACACATCCAGTTGATCAATATCGTTTATGACTGTATCGAGTGAAACAAAAAGTGGTAGGTTTTCTTCAATCATTTTATGATCTTTTTCATACATACAGTATATCCCCCACTGCTCACTTGTCATTTGTAAATCATTTATTTCATCTGCAGTCAATTTTTTAAAATTCATTTTTTCGCGGCTGTTTTCTGAAGTAATAATATATATATCTCTACCGTGAACTTTTGCTGCAACGCCAGAAAGATCAATCCCATCTTGATGAAAAACAGAAGTCTCAAGTGTTTCATTTAAATCTTTAATAGTTTCTTCTCCGAAATGCTTGATAATTTCTTTTGAAAATTCTTCACCAGGTTCCCAATTTCCAAGCCCACCCAATAAATTGTAATTTTTACCAATTAAAATACCTGAGCGTATGGTATCCGACTCCCCTGTTGCGTAAAAACTCTTTTCTGATAATTCTTCCGGACTTAATTGGTGTTCGAATTTTTTGTTAATAACCTCTCCGTTTTTATAAAAGCTATCATAGAATTCATCTTTTTGTATGTCTCCTATTTTACTAATAGGAAATGATTTATTAAATATTAAAGTTTTTTTACTGTTAAATATAAGATCTGTGATAAGTCTGTTTTCTTTGTTTGTTTCGTCAGGAATAGTTTTGAATGTTATTTCAGCTTTTGAAACACGTATTGAACTTATTATTTTTTTACAGGTTTCATCAGCGCAATTTACTGGATGAAGTAAGTAAACAAAATCTAAGTTTATTGTTTTTATATTGGTGGTAAATCTACTGTAGTCAGGATCATACTCATGAAATGTATTAAAGTCTTCATCTTGATTTTCGTTCAAGTAACATCTCTGTTCAATCGTTGACAAGGCGCTGGGAATTCGCATTTCCATTATCATCATTAAATCCTTTTTGGGTACAGATAAAATATTTACATTAACTATTTGTCAGCTTTTCGGAATTTCACCATGCTTGCTTGTAACATGAAAATAAACCTACCCAAATCGGCCAAAGCTGTAACAGATAATATTCTGTTTACTTTGGTTTGCTTATTAATGAATCGTTCGGTGAAAGTTAGTATGGATGTCTTGATTGTTAATGCTGGCAGGAATGCTGACGAAACGGGCAAGTCTTGAGTGGTGTCGGGAAGTGCGAGTCAAGGCTGATGTCGGGTGTGTGGAGTAGAGAATAATACCTGACTAAAACCAGGAAAGCGCTTGAGCGCTTTCCTGTTATCTTTCTTATTCGACCGGACGGATCTGGGTGCCGGGCACCTGAACCGGGAAGTAGTCTTCGCAGGACCCTTCGCGATAGACGTCCGCGGTGCAGCAGTGGATACCACCACCGAAGGCGTAGGCGTCGCGCAGAGGCACAGGGATAACTTCCATGCCCAGTTTGTCCATCTGTTCCATCTGGTGTACTTCGCTGGCTTCGACGCAGACGGTCTTGTGATCCAGCACCAGGCAGTTCATGGACAGCCATGTGCTGGAGTAGCACAGCGGCGGTGGGTTGTCGTGGGCAGGCATTGCTGCATCAACGATTTCCCAGTCGTTCTTCGCGAAGATCTTGCGCTGTTCTTCCGGCATCTTACGATGCGGATTGTTGATGCACAGACCGGGACGCAGAGGAACGAAGGTGGCGTCGATGTGGATGGGGTAGGGGTCGCCGGGGAAGTTGACCGCGTGTACCCGGTGGTTCGGGAAGTGGCGCTGCATCCATTCCATCGCAGTGCGGTTGGTGGTCAGACCGTGCTGTACGAACAGGTCCTTACCCATACGCATGACGTCAGCGGCGTCGAACATCGGTTCTACTTCAGTGGTGACAAACTCTTTGGCAGCCACTTTTTCCAGACGCTCTTCGATGGTCATGGCGTGCTTGCCCATGCCATAGTTCGGACGGTAGGAGTCATCGGTCAGGCGAGGACGTGGCGCCTGTTCCCAACGGAAGTTGGGGTCTTCACGGAAGTACTGGTTCATCAGCGGCCAGTAGGCCAGGTATTCGAAGTAACGGCAGCGGAAGGACATGGCTGCGGAGAGGATTTCGTTACCGACAGTCAGCAGAACATCCCGTGGGGGCATGCAGCCGAACATGGAGAAGGTGCGGAAGTCAGGGGTGGATACCGCCTGGTTCCACTGGATCGGAGTAGGACGGTCAACACGGATACCACGGGATTCGAGCAGTTTGGCAAAGCCGTCGAGCTGTTCGTTAGCGGCTTCAACGGTTTCCAGCGGACGAGGACCCCACATGCCTTTCATCTTGCTGTCTACAGGTACTTTGTCGTCTACAGCAGGTTCTGAAGGAGGCACGCAGCAGTGGTCGGCGCGGCCGACGATTACGTGGCGGAGAGGGTCAAAGTCGTTCCAGGAGCTGACAATAGTATCTTGAGTCACAGGAGTATTCCTCAGTTAACACTTTATCTAACGTCAGTATTTGAGATCCGGCAGTGATGCTGCCTGATCAAATCAACACCCTGTGCGCTGTCGCCATAGCCCGCGGCTTGACGCTTTACCCTCTGGTAAAATGGAAGCCGTGTCGTTTATGGCCCGGATTCTTCGGGCAAAACCATCCCGCATTTTTAATCGAAAAATATCGGTAAAAATGGAATCCATACTGCGCT
Source organism: Kistimonas ophiarachnellae (assembly GCF_057552235.1). Lineage (NCBI taxonomy): Bacteria > Pseudomonadati > Pseudomonadota > Gammaproteobacteria > Oceanospirillales > Endozoicomonadaceae > Kistimonas > Kistimonas ophiarachnellae. Next base: position 212,914 of record NZ_BAAJPA010000003.1, read on the forward strand.
TTTGTTCACGACTGCCGGTTATTTATCATGCAACGACTGTCCGGCAGTTTTTTTCTTCCCGGTTTTGATGTTGCCATCTGTTTCGGGGTTGGTTGCTATCCTACGCTTTCGGGCGCGGTAAACTACAAAAAAATTGCCGGAGTTTACCTGTTTGATGCTTACGACTATCAGGGAAAAGCTGTTTGTTCCATGAACATTGATTTGAGTCAAAAATCGATAGTTGATCGAATTTGAGCCGCTGTTTTCTGAGCTGAAAAATGCGCTTTCGCAGGGAGCTGTTCGAGTCGTTTTTCAAATAGTCGAAGATAGTGGGTTGTCCTGTTTACGATAGTTTTTGTCCGGATGTTTGTAATCTGCCAGTCCAACAATACCTACACTGTGTCGCATCAAAGACATTACCGATACAGAAAGGATGTAACCATGCAACCTGTCCCCCTTTCCCTTGAACTCACTGAAGATCATCCGGCTTTCCAGTGGGCGAAACGTCAGTCTGATGCTGTCAGCGCCATGGGACATATTGGTACCCATATTGACTGTTATACCCGTGAACCTGAGGAAGTGTTCTACCGGGTTGAGGCAGTGGTTCTGGATTGCCGCAAAGGTATGCCCACTATGGATACTGTTATTCCGTTAAACCTCTCAGGGAAGGCGCTGGTGCTTTATACCGCTAACCTGGAAAGCAATGGTTATGGGAATGATATCTACGCCAAAACCCGTACCGTATTGGAAAGCGATGTACTGGATCAGATTCTGACGAAGTCACCGGCCTTTATTGTGATCGACAGCTATGGCATCGGGGGACATGGCGGAGAACACCAGATGTTCGACAAACGCTGTGAGCTGCATGGTTGCTTTGTGATTGAAAACATCACGCTGACCGAGCCTGTGGCGGAACAGCTGGCTCAGCTGGAGATTACCATCGACAAGACCATCCAATCCTCCGGAAAGCGGGTAGATGTGAAGGGGATTCTGAAATACTGATAAACACTGTACATCAAATTACAGCTGGATGATGACGCTCAAGCATCCAGCTGTTATTGGATTATATCTGTATTAGTCCGTTTTTTTCTTTTCCTGGCCAGTCTTGTGAATAATCTTGTCAGCGGTAGAATCAATGATCCGCAAGTGGAAATCGGTATCTTCCAGCCACTTCGCATCCGGTTTTTTTTCTATTAATTTATTTTTTTCGTTTTTAATTCTCTTGTTTTTCTTTTTGATTTTATTATTTTCCTGTTGGATTTTCTCCATTTCCTGTCTGAATTTTTTAGTTTCGTTTTTAAGCACGTTAATGGCTTCGTTATAGCGTTGCTCTTTTTGCAATCTTTCTGCGGTAGTCAAAGACGAGTAAGAGCTGCAATAGGCCACTATCGATTCATACCAACCGGTTCTTTGTGGTTTTGATCGTCTTTCTGAAGCTTTAGTGCTTATTTTCAGTTTACCCTCAGCCGATGTAAGTAGCTTCTGTATACTGGAAAGCGTGGGTTCAGGTTTTTCATAAGTGCTGTAAGGAGTCCATTTAATCCATGGCATTAGATAATTTTTATAGAGACGAGCCAACCCTTCAGAAAAACTTTGAGACATCCACACGTTTTCTGCAACAGAAGCACCGCGAGAGCTTAACGTCTCTTCGTCAAAATAATCAATAAACTGACCGGGGAAACCGGTTTTTTCAAATGCCTGACGGGTAAACTCATGGCAATCCTGATCTAATATTCGGAATTTAAGCGGGTTTTCTCCATTTATAGAGCGATTTCGCAAATCTAATACCCAATTGGATAATTCAGTAGCATCTTCTTGTTTCATTTCAAAGGTAACATAAGGATGATGTCGCCAATCTTCCCCAAACTGTTGATAGAGGCGCTTTTCATCATTCAGGAATGCATCTGTAGGAAAAGACAGACAGAAAACAAATAAAGGTTTGGCAATAGCGATCGTTACAGCTGTTCTCACAAAGCTATTGGGAAATCCGGCAATTTTTGTTTGTGTTACTGATCCAAGCTTGAACAACCCTTTACTACGCGGGTATTTTCCTACCGCTATATCAATAGCCTCTTTACCTTCTACTTCAGGGCATTCCAGGTGCAGGAAAGTATGTGTAGAGTCATGGTAGAAGGTGGCTTTGAATCGGCGCTCTTCCAGATTTTTGTGAGGCGTCACGGAGGTATCTGTATGGCGGACAATACGTCCTTCTTTTGAGCTCGCCAGACCTGTGACTGAGTAACTCTTGCCATTAATTTCCAGACGGTATTCGCTACTCTTATCTGATTTTTGGTCAATTTGTTGTATGCCTTGCTTTGGGTATTCGCAACGGATGACAGGGATTTGAATCTCAGGCATGGTAGTTCTCCAAAATAAGTGTGTTGTGATCATTTGTTCGACCATCAATATTTAAAATATTTCAGAAGTACGCCTAACTATGGTGATGGATAATTTAACAACCAGATTGCTTGCTGTAATAATTAGTTCGAAATGTTTAAAGGAAAACTTTATTGATGATTTAGATGAAACTTTTAATGGTTGTAGAGAGTGGTATTTTTTGTTGGGTTTTGATTTTTTCCATTCCTGAGATGGATGAAACTAAAGCAGAAATCTTCTTGTAAGAATTCACTATCTCGCATGAAGCTGCCTGTTTGATGCCAGTTTTCAGATGGTGATGATGATATAGTAATTGTTGGTTTTCCTTACCAAAAATGCCATTATTGATATAATTTGCTGTCAAACAGGTTATTTTAACTGATAAATCATTGAATGTTATTTGCAGGTGGTTGCCAAAGTTAACGTTTTACTAAATAGTGTTTTGTTTAAGAGATTTAAAATCTATTGTTTTTATGATTTCATGAATAGATATTATTCAGTTAGTGTTTAACTAAAATAAGTACCTGAAGCGTAGTTGTCACATCGAACAAACCTTCTCGGTTATCGCTGACAAAATAAAAGATTACTAGTGTACTGGCACTTATTTGTTGTAAGGATTTTTTGATACAATGCGTCATATTAATAGTGATACCCCGCCACCACTGGTTAGTAGTGATAGTGATTTAACAGGCTCTTATAGTGCTGACAGTATTGACAATGATGAAAGTAATGGGTACTTGAATCAGCTCCTTGAAGTAAGAGGTTCAGGTAGAGATTATTACGATGGATTAGAACCAGCAACATTAGAAGAGAGAGTGGTGACTCAGGCATCAGGCAATGAATCCCCTAAACCTGAACTCTCTGAATCAGTCGTTGAAAATCAGGCACTGGTTCAGAAAAACAGGGAAATAAAGGATGAATGCCATCAATTGATGGCTGATATAAAAAAACGTCAAAGGGAACAATTCGAAAAAAACATTAGTAATAATCTTCGTCGTGATAAATCATCCAGTATTCGTTTTCGATTAAGGGTAAGTGGTACTTCTCTCCATAGTTCAAAGTCAATAGATTATTATAAGGAAATAATTTTTCAAAAAAAAACATTAAGTCTTATATCTCATTTCCTACCCTACGAAGTAGATGTTACAAATATGTAATATGGAGAAAGCTGTAAATTGGTTGCTTTTGCAAATGTTTACGGGTTTTATCAACAAAATGGTTTCTGTCCAATCACGCCACTTTATAAAAAGGCAAACGCGGCATGCTATCTGGATGAAAATTTTTCTTCAAAAATCTCAATCAGACAAATCGCTAAAATGAATGGCTCGGTTCAGGGGGAAGTAACGAGTCCTGGCATGATGGAGAATATTGCAAAAAATCTGGAATTTTTGACGGCTAAATTTGTAGCAAAAAGTTTTAGCGAATATATAGATTATATTGTTTCTATGATTGATAGAGGAATACCCGTCGTTATTTTTATGCATGTTGATTCGAAGGGTAACCCTGACCATACCTATGAAAAGCAATGGGCAGAGCATGCGGTTGCAGTATTTGGCTATGACCTTTTATCAGACACTATTTTGGTTGTTAATCATGGATCTATATGTTTCATGGATTTAAAAAGAGTATGGAAGGCGACTTGTGTAATGAGCAGAGAACGGCGAGAGGAAATATATGCGAAAAAAGACAGAGGTGAGAATGTGGGCTTCTGCTCCATTGTTGAAACAGATCCCCTCCTATATCCATGGAAATGGATAGATCTGCACCGTCTTTACGATGAAACGTCCTATAAACTGTTTGTAGGTAACAGGATCTATTTCGAGTTCAGTGATATCGAGCAATTAACACCTTCCAGCTATTTACGAAAATCCAGAAAGTGCACTTCACCAGACGACCATTTTGCAAGAACAGTAATGCATTTCTTGCCCAGATCACTCTATGACTGACAGTGAAGAAGTGTATGAATCACTCCGGTATTTTGTAGATTTGAAGACTGCGTTCGGTCATTTGCTGTCCATACGCTGATAAAAACCACAATACATTTGAGATGAACGATGATCAGGCCAGTAACGCAAGGTTCGATGACTCAACGTCCGGCAATACCGGAAGATGAATCCGGTGCATTGAGCCCGGAAATGGATCTTTCGAGTAAAGTATCCATAGGTTTAACAGCAGCGTCAGAAGATAAAGAAAAATCGCATCGGGATTTGTCAGAATTTAAAACCAGAATAAGGGAAGGGCACGTTTTGCCATTTAAAATCACCTTTTATCAAAAAGGAGAAACCTGTAAGTTAGCAGCCTTGTGTTATGTAAGTGAGTATTTTTATCAAAAGAAATGCTGTTTTCCTCTAATACCTTATAAAAAAACAAGAATAATTAATCAGCAAGGTGAAGATGAATATGGCAGCGAAAGTTGTAGTGTTTCTCTAAGAGAAGTTTCAAAAACCTATGGTTCCGTCCAGGGGGAGGTGGCCAGTCCGTTAATGTTTCAGGTTCTTGCAAGAAAATCCAGTTTTGAATCAGAAATAATGGTTGCAGAAACTATTGATGAATATAGGACTCTTATTTTTAAAAATATTATTAATAAAATACCTGTCGTAATCTTTCTTCAAGTTGATGAAAGAATGAATCCTGATGCGGCCTGTACGAAACAGTGGTCAGAACATGCTGTTGTTGTTTTAGGATTTGATCAAACCAAAAGCAATCTTCTTATTGTTTCTAATGGGAAATTCGACTGGTTCAATACAACGGCAGTATGGCAGGCGACCTGCGCTGTTAACAAGATGCGTAGGGAGGAAATTTACGTAAAGAGCTGTCCTGATGAGGGGGTTTCATTTGTTAAGATGGGATCTAGTGGAAAGTCGAAAGGTATCCCCAAATGGAAGTGGAAAGACATGCATCGCCTCTATGATGAGACCGATTATCGCCTGAAAGTGAAGGGCAAGAATTATAGGGAAATTAACGAAATAGAGGCATTAGAGCCTTCTTCCTGGCTTAGAAAATCAATGAAGAGTGAATCACATGTTGATACGTTTTCGAAAACGCTGATGGTTTTCAAACCATTAAATTATGCCGAAAAGACGTGATAAATCACCGTATCAGCCAAATGGCTGATACGGTGGTGACGTGTGGTTAAAACAGTGTTTGCTCACTGATTTCTGTCGTTAATGCGGTCAGCGCCTTTTCAACCATCTTCCGGCGCATGGCTTTCTCATCAGCCGGTGCCAGCGTCGGGTCACCGAGAGGATGAGGAATGGCCTTGGCCTTGACGATCCGGTTGGCGCCTACGGTCTGGGAAATCGGCGTTACTGTCGCGATATGGACGACAGGCATTACCTTCTCAATCTGCTTGACGATCGTTGCACCGCAACGAGTACAGGTGCCTCAGGTGGACGTCAGGATGGCGGCGGTCACCCCGGCCTTCTGCAGCAGCATGGCGATATCACGCCCGAAGCCTTCTGAGTTGGATACCGGCGTACCGGTACCGACGGTGACAAAGATCTTGTCGTACAACTTGCCGATCTTGCCTTCCCGTTCCAGGTCTCGCATGACGTCAAGCGGCGTGACACGGTTGGGGTCATCGTTGGCGTAGACCGGGTCATAACCGCCATGGATGGATTCCCAGTGTTCCGGGTCCAGGCGTTCTAGGCCGGCAATATCATAGGTGCCGAACTTGGAGGCGCTGGAGGATTCCAGCCGGTCCGGGTTGCCTTTCGGAATCACACCGCCGGAAGAAATCACCGCGATGGTTGCCCCGGTCAGATCAACCACGGGCGGTTGTGGCGCCACCTTGTCGTAAACCGGCATCTCAAATTCGCTGGTGAAAGGCCGTTTTTCCAGCTTGGCCAGCAGGATATCCACAGCCCGCTCGGCGCCGTTGCGTTCGGCGAAGTAGTTCACCCGCACACCGCGAGGCATATAACCGCTTTCTTCCGGATAACCGAAGTCGCCGGTCTCAAGGTACTTTTTCGCCAGTTCCGCCATGGCGGGCAGGGCGGTACGCATAGCAGCGGCGCTGTTGCCGGTTTCCACGCAGTAGACCGAGGTCTTGAAAACATCAAAACCGGGGTTTTCCGGGTACATGCCGGTCACGGTGGGAATGCCCAGTGCCTTCGCGGTTTTTGCGACAGCACCGCAGGCCATGCCGTAACGGCCAGCGTTGAACGCAGGGCCGGCAATCACCAGGTCAGGCTTCACCTGTTCCAGAATCTCGGTAATGCCCTGGCAGGCAACCGCCTGGTTTTCATTGAACCAGGAATCCCCGCAGATGACGGTATGGGTCAGCTCGGCCTTGTCCTTGAGCAGGTTGGCCAGCATGGCGCCGGGGCCCACCGGCCCCTCGACCAGCTCCATGCCGATATGGGCCATTTCTTCGCCGCCTTTCTGGCCGAAGAACTGGTTGATGTAGTGCAGTACTTTCATTGCATGTTCTCCGGAAACGATCAGCCTTCGCGGGCTGCCAGGTTGTGGAATCCCACCGCACTGGTGGCGCCGATGATGCCCTGAATTTCCATGCAGATGCTGCCGTCTTCCCGCAGGCTGCCAGTGAAGCCGCCGACGATGGTGTCCGCACAGTTCAGGTGGCCGAGGATGGTGTCCATGGGTGGCAGGACCACGGTGGGGTTACCGTTGCCGCAGGAAACCAGTGCGTCGGCTTTGTCAGTGGCGTCCGCCAGGGCCTGGCTTTCACCGTCACGGCCGGCAAATTCGTCGGTGATCAGGACGGTTTCAATGCCGGCGTCTTCCAGACGGCTGCAGTTCATCACCAGGTCGGTATCCGGGTTGCCGTAGCCTTCCTCGGTGATGATGACGGCTTCCAGTCCCAGCTGTCGTGCCAGCTTGCAGGTAAAGGCGGAGGAACGCTCCTTGTCCTGCAGGGTGACGTTTTCATTGGTGACAATGGCGCCTACAAAGTTGTAACGGGTACCGTGGTATTTCAGCAGCTGATGGATGACCGGGTTGTTCTGGTGCATGTAGGTGGTGACCTTGTCGGACGCCGCCACACAGTTGCCGCTGATCAGCGCACCATCCATCACCTCTGTGGGGGAGAGCAGGGTGGGCAGGATCTTCTTGGCATCGACACCGTAGAGATAGGTGTCGTGCATCAGGCCCTGGCTTTGCAGCATGTAGATGTAGCCGACCCGGGGCAATTCCGGATGTTCCAGCACCTGTTCTGCAAGGGATTTACACTCGTAAACGGCGGCTTGATCCGGTACACCTTCCAGCGCCAGCTTGCCGACCAGCAGGGCGGTTTCCAGCCCCACCTTGCGCAGGATGGCCTCTTTCTCGTGGGCCGTGCACGCATCATCAATTTCGCAGGTGATGACCAGGTTCCGGGTTTTGGAGAACGGGGTGTAATCCGCGCCCGGGCCGCTCATGTCGATCACGCCTTCCTGGAAGCCCACCACCTTGCCGGTGGTAACGACTGCCATACCTTTCAGCACCCGGGTGACGCCTTCGCCAACCATTTCGTTTTCATCAGCGTGGATGCCGGGGAACATCACCCCCTTGCCATCCATCTTCACCCGCGGTTCGATCACGTCCTTGACCGGCATGATCCGGATGCTGTCGCCGGGCTGGGCGATATCCAGACGAACCTCGGTGATATGCGTATCGAGTTCCCGGATAAACGTGAGTACCGCCTCCCGGTCAATGTAAACGGTGCCATCTTCAACCCGCCCGGGAGAGCCGAACGCCAGTTGACGAACATGAATATCCTCAATCTGAAGCTTCATAAAGCCGACTCCAATACCTCAATCATTAGCAATCCGGACGGGCTGTCCGCCCGGAAACTGGGTTTGACCGCCAATTAATGCGCCAGCGGTCTGGCGTTATGGGAATGGGAAGCCTGGGTGGTTTCCTTGCTCCTTACCGGATCTGTCCGGGTGAAACGGCTGATAACGACATAAATAATGCTGGAACAGACCGCGGCGTAGATGGGAGGCTCAATCCAGCCTAGGTCGCTGAAGACCAGCAGGCCGCCGCTGATGCAGAATCCAGAGATAATGGCCGCCAGTGCGCCCTTGGCGGTGCCTTTCCAGAACACGCTGACCAGCACCGGGCCGACAAACGACGCCATTAAGGTACCGGTGCCCATAATGGCAATCATGTTCAGCATGAACGGTGGGGCAAACAGCATCATGGCCATGGTGATCAGACCGATGATGACCACCATGGTCTGGTTCAGGGTGATCGCCTGTTTGTCGGAGAGCCTGGATTCCGGCTTGATGGCTTTTCGCAGGTCATGGGACAGCGAGGAGGACACGACCAGCAGCACGGAGTTAGCGGTTGATTGCATCGCGAACAGGATGAACAGGGTAATGAGGCCAGACGCAATCGGCGGCATGAAGTGCTTGAGGTACATGGGCATGGCTTCATCCGCGACCGCCAGCTCTGGGAACTTGATGCGCATGTACAGGCCGACGAAGGGAATCATGCTCAGCAGCAGACCAATGGGTGCGACCACCATGGCGGCATGGTGCGCTTTCACATCCGGACGGAACGACATCAGCCGGATAGACTGGTAAGGCAGCACGCAGGCGAACAGGATGGTGTAGGGCAGCAGGTAGAAGATCTGGAAGGGGGCGCTGCCGTAAGGATTGGCGGTGGCCGGGTTCACCAGGTTGGCGTCAATGACGTTGAGCTGCTCGATCATCTCGAACAGGCTGATATCGGTAAACATCTGGAAGCAGATGTAGATGGCCGAGATGGTCATGCAGATCACCATGAAGGTATCTGTCCAGGCGACTGCAGCGAGTCCGCCCATACTGGTGTAGATCACAATGACCAGAACCATCAGTGCGGCGGCGTACTCAAGCGGGATACCCAGCCAGCTGCCGCCCAGCATACCCAGCGCCTTGATCTGGCCGACCAGGAAAACACTCAGCAGCACGGCGGTGATGATGGAAGCGGTTCCCTGCAGAATCCGCTGCATGCGCTCATCGCCGGGATGGTTTTTGGCGATAAATTCGGGAATGGTCAGCGCGCCCATTTTGACGCCGCGGCGATAGAGAAACCGGGCAAAGAACAGCACACCGATAACCAGTGAAAAACCAAAGAAGAAGTTACCGAGTAGTTCCGTCGTACCAAAGGCATAGGCCGCACCGGGTGAACCCATGAAACCCCAGCCGCTGAAACCGGTTGCAACGATGGTTCCGCCGCCAATGATGGGACCCAGGGATCGCCCTGCCAGCAGGAAGCCGCCTTCACCGTCGGAGCCGTGTACGATTTTCTTGTTGGTGTAATAACCCATGCCGATCAGCACCACGATCGATGCCATCAGAATCAGCCAGTTCGTCCAGTTAATTTCAGACATAACAGGATCTCTCCTCCCGGGACTCGCGTGACGGGACGGGCATGCATAGCCACAGCCGCCAGACAGAGCCGGATCAGTTATTGGAATTTTCCGAGGAGCGTCGTGATCACTGTTGTTTTGATAGGTCTGTATCGATGTGATTCACGCGGTAAAAACGGGTATTGGGTCAGGCTTCTCCTATTCCCTTAACGCCGGTGGATTCACGTTTTATCCACAGCATGACGGGCAGGCCGATCTGGATGGCGGCCAGTACAAAGAACCAGTCAAGCGTCCACGAGCCGGTAAGCATAGGCTTTCTCCTGGTTATGGTCAGAGTGCAGGGTTGTACCGAATGATGCGTACAGGGACTTTCTGGTTATCAGTGAGGGGAGTGACGAGCCAGCAGGCGTAAGGACGGGACTGGCCGAACCCTTATTGTTCGGCATCATGCCAGTGAGAGAGGCAAACAGCAGATGCATGACGATCATCCTTCGACTGCTCATTTTTCATGCTAATGAGTTATACGCGACTCCCTGAGCACTTCCATGACACGAATATAGACATTTTTTGTGCGCTGTTATGCCCTGTTAAAGAGGAGAGCCTGTATTCTCAATCAGTTATTTATCATTTTTTAGAAGTTTGGTTTTGAAAAGAGATTACCAATACTCATGAATAAAGCAAAAGTGAAGTAAATATTTAAATCTGTTACGAAATTCTGAACTGCTTTAGGTTATTAGTTTAATCATAACAGTAAACAGTTGATTAAAAATGTTGCTGTACCTATAAAGAGAGAGTTCATATCAATCATCATCAGTCTCTGTTGCAGACATTAGCCGATAGAAATCGGAAAAAGTGGGATCAAAAAAAGAGGCTGGGCTAACAAAATACATATCATAGATATCTATAGTGGCGGCACCTTTCGGATAATTAAGGATTTCTTCCATGACCTCATGGTTGTTATCTTTACAGGCCTGTAAAAGAGGGGTGGTTCCGTCGTTACTTTTTTCTTTCAATATTAATTTTCCCTCTTGAGTGTTTAATATGCAACGTACCAAATCAACCTTGCCATTGGCATGACATACCAGATGAAGCGGCGTAAAGCCATCACTGTTCTTTGCCGATAGAGAATCGCGGCCTTCAGGGTATTCAAGTAATTTTTTGAGGACTTCCAAATGGTTGTTTTGACAGCAAAGATGTAGTGGCGTGTTACCCGCTTTATTTTTTATAGACAGGGCATTCCGGCCTTCAGGATATTCGAGTAATTGTTCAACAACTGGAAAATAACCACATTCAGAGGCAAGATGTAGCAACATGTTACCTTCGTTATTTTTCAACACTAATGCATAGTTTCCTTCCGGACAGGCAAGTATTTTTTCAAAAGCAGCCACATACTTATATTCAAAGGCCTGATCTATGGGCGTATATGATTTATTGTTTTTTACGGACAATGTTTCTCGGCCTTCCGGATATTTGAGTATAGTTTCAAGAGATTTTAATAACTGATACCGACAGGCAACGTGCATAGGTGTATTACCTTTATCTGTTTTTACCGACAGTGACGTGAGTCCTTCGGGATATTCAAGGATCGCATTGATGATTTTGTCAAAATTATTTCTGCTGGCTATGAATAGCGGTGAAATGCCCTGAGAAGAGCATAACAATAACGTCATACGTCCAGCCGCATGTTTAAGTATTGCTTTAACCATTACCTCATTACCTGAGAGACAGACTCTGTGAAGTGCTGTATAGCCATGGCTGTCGGATAGAAATAGTATGTTTCTTCCTTCCTTATGTTCCAGAATAGCTTCGAGCAACAATGGGTTTTGATACAAGCAGGTCTGATGAAGAATGGTCATTTTTTCTTGATTATGACAGCATAAAATTTCAACTTTATCAGCATACTCTGCGTTGAGCAGTTCGCTGATCAGCCAATTTATTTTTGAGAAAGAGCAAACTTGAGGGGAAAGCGGTGGTCGCTTTTTCATATTTAAAATGCAGCGCATAATTTTGTATTTGTCTTCGAATATAGCCAATAATATTTTTATGCTGTTTGTAATCATGTTGTAGTTTTCTATTTCCCATTGCTTGTCAATCAACAAAAATCGTTGGTCCTCTATTGCTGTTGCCAGCATTTTTATTGTGTCCTGCTCTGTTTTTCTTTCTTTTTCTCGGGTTAAGAGGTATTCGAATGTTTCCGGGTTACGCCAAACCATACCGGTTAATAGTAGTGGTTTAACTCCCCACGGCCTTAGCGTTACATCAAGAAGGTCAGGGTCTTTTTCGATAAGCGCTTTTACTACTGGCAGATCATTTTCAGCGCAGGCTAAACGGAGCTTCTCTGTGGTGGGTAAAGATTCCCGCCAACCCGTTTTCTTATCAAGTGGTATAGCTTTAGCTAGTTTGTGGATATTGTTTAGGGCGACCTGCCGGGGTGAACGGAGAAAAGAACTTCTCAGGTAATATTTATAGTCGCGGCTGAAGTGATCAGTTTGCCAGAAATTATTTTGGTATAACCGTAAAAACTGAAAAGTCATGTAAAAAAGACGGGTATTTCCACAGGAAAACAGGTGAGATAGCCATAACTTGCAACTGGTATCGTGTATATCCGCTAGCATGTCTATGGCATATTTTGTTGGTGGTTTTATTTCCTGGCTTTCAATTAATTCATTACAGCGTAAATAATGCGATTTATTTTCAGGAGTAAAGATATATATGTCGAAGAATTTACCACACTTTTCAAAACTCAACTTATACTTACACTGATGTGATTTCTCATCGTTATCAGATGTGCTCAGTGCAGAATTGGCAAGAGCCTTCAATGGTTCAGGGAGAATAGACGCCAACTTCCCTCTGGTTGAGGTACAATGACTTTGGCTAAGTAGCTCTTTCAATCCTTCTGATATATCGTGAGCATCTTCCAAAATTGTATATTCAAAACCAAAATACAGGAAATTAAAGAATAAACCATAGATTAACGCTAATCTCAGCATAAAATGAATGTCCAGGTTCCCACCTGAGTGAATATGGTCAAGCCCCTCAGCGATTCCCTGGTAGAATCTGGCAAGATAACCCGGTTCATTTTCAAAATAAAGACGGCATCCCTCTCTTTTTTCAATGCACAATTTCCAGATCGTGTTGATGGCGTCAAGACAATAGTCATCACCATAACTTGTTTTGTTTAAAGCGTTATAAATATGATTAAGTATGGAATCTGCCCAAATGCTGTTTTCCAGAAGTTCATGTAATAATTTTTTGTTTAAGTCATTGAATTGGCAAGCCTCTGTTGATAGTTTTGCTTTTAATAATTTCAAAATGTGTATACGTTTTTCGGGCTGTCTTACCTTGGTAAAAAGCAAGTCTTCGAGTATTTTTGCGCAGTGCTTTATATATTTGCTGGAGTGTTCTGGCATCAAGCGAAAATAAGGATGTTTGTCCTCATGGGTTTCGAAGGGATCCTCATCCAGCTTTTTTTCGGGTAGATTTTGCAGGATTTCCATAACAAGTTTGTCATCATCGGCGGTCGTGCTGGATACATGTGTGGCCCCTTCCACAGGATGGCTAATGTGCATTTCAGACAACGCCCTTTCAGGCGTTCGCGAGACTGGAGCTCTGGTATGCGGAACAGTTGAAACGATTTCTTGAGGCGCTATCTGTTCAGGCTGCCCGGCTGTTGCCATGCCCGGAATGTTGTCTGAATTGCTAACCGTTTTTGCCGATGATGAAATAGCGTGGGGTAAGCCTGTTGAAAGTCTTTCCATTTTCATGAACCTTGCATAAAACTCATTCAAAGGAAGGTGTTTCTTCAAGCCGATGACAGACTGGATGATTCATTATTGCCAGTAAAGACAGTTTTTTTCTTGTCAGGAAAGGGGAAATCAGCGTTGCACCATTACCTTTGATACGGAAAAAACACTTTGCTGTATGACCAACACGGGGGGTATAAAGTTCAAAACAGGTTGAACCAGAATTACAGCTACCCGGCCGTTAAGGAAATATCAGCCAGGTTATGCACAAAGGGAACAGCGGTATTGTCGCGGTGTTGTCCCGATAATGCTGCGAAACTGCCGGTTAAAGTTGGACAGGCTCGAGTACCCCACGGTAGCACTGATACTGGCAATGGTGTCACTACTGGTCGTCAGCAGATGGCAGGCTTTATCAATCCGAACCCGGTTGAGGAACTTGGTGAACGATACGCCCGCATTACTTTTGAAAAAGCGAATAAACGTGCTTTCCGCCATGTTGAACTGCTGGGCCAGCGCTTCAACATAGATCACATCCTGTGAGTGCTGTTCTATGTAATGCTTTATACGATCAATCTGTTGCTTGTTCTTGTCGATAATCGGGGTAGATACCGGTTCCGTAGTCAGTATCTTGTGATTGCCGGATAACGACAGAATATCCAGAATTTCAAACAGGCTGAGCACTTCCCGGAAGCCGAAGGTGTTTTCAATGCGGTCAGCAATCCGGAAGGCTTTTTTGTAGACAGGGCCACTGTATTTCAGGCCATAGCTGCTCCGTTCCAGAAAAGAGCGAACATGGGCGAGCTGGCAGCAGTTGATGAAATCTTCTCCCATGGCTTTCATACGGAACACAATGGCGGTGATTTTGCAGTCAGTGGCGGAAACTACGCGATGGGGAATATAGGGACCGATAACGATGATATTCTGTTCAGAGAAATCGCTGGTCTGGCTGTTGACCTGGATGACACCCTCACCCTTCTCAATAAACAGAATCGAGAAATCACTGCGGTAATAGAGTTCAGGTTCGGGCTGCACGACGCGTTTGTCGAAGAAGGTATAAGTTTCTTTTTCTGCGCGATTAACCAGCCTGATACTCACGGAGCGCCCCTCTTGAATCGTTAGGCGCACCATCATAGAACATCAGGCTGCTGGATTTTTGATACCTATCAAGGTGAGAGTCGAATGCAGATAGGTATTAGTACTCAGATTTTCAGGTGCTTGTCCGCTTCACGGAAGAACTTGGTCATGTCGTCCCAGGAGGTCGAACGCTTCAGTGCCTTACGGGCATTCATGATATCGGTAAAGATAGGGGTGTTCTGCTTCAGTTCAATCCAGCGTTTTGCATCAGACATCGTATTCATGGCAATCAATCCGGTTTGAAGAAAAAGCGTGGAACAGGTCGCCATGAATGAATATCTATTGTGTCCACTTTTTGAAGACAATAAATATTCACCAGGGCAGGTTTGATAAAGGGGTAACCTGTTCCACGAAACAATTCAGGGAGGAGTAGTGCGAGTATAGGAACGTCCGGAACCGGCGTGAAATCATTAAAATTTGGGAGGGGTATAAGCCTTATTTATAGGGCTGCTGTTTCGGGGTTGAATCTTTTTTTATTGTCAGTGAAGCGTGGTTACTGTGTTGATTTTCAAGGTTGGGTTACGTATTGAGTGAATTCAGATAGGCGTATTTCCCGGCCGGTTTTTATTAACAAAAGTTCATGATGCCTCCACCCCCTGTTCATAGTGCCTCCTGTACATTATGTCTCAACAGCGATCGGGAAGCGGCAGCTTCCAAAAAACAAACAATGACAGAGGTGGAGAGCAATGAAACAGACAATGAAGCATCAGATGATTCGTGGCATGGCGTTGGCAGCGGTTCTGGGCGCATCAACCCCGCTGTGGGCACAGTATGAAGGGCCGGGCAGTGAAACGATCAAGACCGTTGAAGAAGCCAAAAAAGCCTCCGATGACGTAGAGGTTGTGCTGACAGGTCACATTGTCCGGCAGGTTAGCCACGAGAATTACCTGTTCAGGGATTCCACCGGTGAAATCAATGTCGAGATTGACGGCGATGACTGGGGCGCGATCCGGGAGCCGGTTACCCCGGAAATGACGGTTCGTATCTCCGGTGAGGTGGATTACCATCAAATCCGGGCGACGGATATTGATGCCCGGCAGGTTGAGATTATCGAGTCAGCCTATAAGCCTGCGATGACGAGTTTAGAGCAAGGCTGAACTAATCCAGATAAAATCGGCGTTAACCGTGGCGCTAATGTCTTGCTACCGTGCTGTTTACCATCGCCAGGGGGATAACGTCTGGTTGCCTGCGGCGATGGCTTTCCAGCTGAACGGGACGAAGGTTGAGTCATGGTTAGGTGTTTTCTGATTCCGTGCCGGGTATTTCAGTCAGGTCGACAATATAGGCTCCGCTGAAACCTCTTCCAAACTTATAGGTTGGGCTAAAGTCTATTTTGTCGACTTTAAATCGGGTATTGGCGTTCAATAAGACTTCATGTTCTCCGGGGGCTGTGCTCAAAGCCGACATATCTGCACCTGAAGTTGTTGTTATACGTAAAAGAACAGGTTGTTCATCAGGCTTTTTATTCCATCTTTTATCCATGAATTCACCCGCTATATAGTCTTTGGTAGAGGTGGACATAAATGATTTTTCAGTAAAAATACCATCGGTCTTAAATAGTGAGAGGTCTGAGTGAGGGACTCCCCTGAACAAAACTCTATTTTGAGGCGGATCTCCATTTAAACGTTCAAGCTTTGTTATTGCACGGACTAATACTTCTGTTACGGCATGAATATAGGTGCTGTCTGGGTGCTTGTCGCTTGTTGGTTTTTTGCGAAGGAATTCATTAACCCATCGATAGTCATACTTTGAATAAATATCAAGTGCAACATATTCTGTGTCATTGAGAAGGCTTGCTGTTTTATATTCCAGGGTGTTTTGATCTTCAGCTAAGAGTTTATTTTTATTCGTTAGCGCCTCAGTAACTAAACTATTGGATATATAACCAGGTTTTACTAAATCGAAAGGGTCTTTTATAAGAGAGTCTGTATGGGAGTTTTCATTACTACGATGTTTTAGGGAGCTACCAGCTACGCTACCGTTGTTTTCTGGTAATGCTGCAGGAGAATCGGTAGTATTCACACGTCGAGCAGATATCGATGTGCTCGGTTGTTTTTTAGATTCTGGATTGTTGGATGTTATGCAATAGCAGCAAGAAATTATTTTTATTTTTCGTAATATAAAAATAAATAAGTCTTTGAGCTTTCCAATAAATGAATTGTTCTGTTTTTTCAGGCTGTTTTGATTTTTTATCTCTGTGCTTATCATTTTGTTAAATCCCTTATAACAATAACAAGTACCTATTTAAGGGGTTTTTTTCTTCGGTTCGTTACATCTGGATCTGTAGCTTTCCAGTAGGGTTGCAGAGAAGTTATTGTCTGAGATAATTATCACGGTTTTAGTTTTTTATAATGCAAATATTTGGTGCATCGCTGGATATTAAGTACACGACCATAAATAATATTCCATTTGTGCAAAGGGTAATATGTACCAGGGTATTTACCTTGTTTATATATATTATGACCTGATAGCTATCAGGAAGTTCCGGTTGAGATGCAATTTATTCAGTCTGTTTCTGACGTTGGAAGAGCCAACCTTAATGGACTGTACAGAAACCATCTAAAGTTCCACGTCATAAGAAGGGTTCATATCATTCTGAGCAGTCTTGAAGGTTTTCAATCAACGGGATCAGTCGCCTCTCCAGCGTTTTTTACCACCGCTTCTAAATGACCGTTTTTCAACAGTTTGAGATGTCCGCCCACATTGTCCGCCAAGTTAGCCACGAGAATTACCTGTTCAGGGATTCCACCGGTGAAATCAATGTCGAGATTGACGGCGATGACTGGGGCGCGATCCGGGAGCCAGTGACACGGGAAATGACAGTGCATATCTCCGGTGAGGTGGATTACCACCGAACCAAGCCAACGGATATTGATGCCCGGAAGGTTGAGATTCTTGAGGCAGCTTATAAACCGACAATGACAACAATTAACCAAACCTGATAAAAGAAGCAGCAGGGCAGGTATAGGATCCTGCCCTGAATGTAGTGTTATCAGAATAAACGTGGTCTTTTGGAGGGAGGTCCTTGTTCAGAGAGAAGTTCTTGTTCAGAGGGGGGGGCTTGTTTTGGCGATTTATTATGTCGTGCAAAATAATCCCTATTGTATAAAAAAAGTATTTCTACAGTTTTTTGGTAAACTGACTCTTTATCGTTTTTATCAAAATCCTGATTAATTTTCCTAAAATGAGATGACAGGCATCTCACCCATTCATTTAAATTAATAATATCATTAATAGTTACTATTGTTTCAGTTAACGCATCAAGTATGCAATCATGTTCAGACTGTAAGTATTGAGGAAATCTTGTGAAAAGATGATCTGTAGTGTTTTGTGGTAATTGAAATAATTCTCCAAATATGGACTTGTAATAATGAAATTTATATAAAAGTCCGAGATTGCTCGTTTCTTTACTTGATTGACTCTTTCCTTTTCCTTTTCCTTTAGTTGACGTTTTGATTAACTGTTTAAGTTTTTTCAACTGTTTTTCAACTTGTTTCATATGAATAAATTCAGAGGTAGTATGCTCTTTATGCAGTTTGTAAGTCATTGTTAGGCTGTTTTCGATTGTTTCTATGTTTGTTATTAGTTCATATGCTGATTTTTTTTGTTCTAAAATAGGATGCAGGTATACACTATCAAAGATAGGATTTACTGTGGCAGATTTTTGTATTAATTTTGAAAGTGCAAATTTGAATTCGGGAGTGAGGGTGAAATTTTCTGATATTAATAAATTCCTGTGGTAGTCAATAAATTTTACTATTCTGCCAAACATATTAGGTTGTCTTAATTTCAATTGGTTTTTAGAAACTTCTTCTAACCGTTTCCCGTTCGTGAAATCTTCGAGGCAGGCAACACAATCTTTAAACGTCGCAAAAGATTCTTCTGAGGTTGAAGCAACATCCCAAAATGAACTTTCGTCTTCACTCTGTGATGGTGACTCGTTTTCAGGTTCTTCATCGAAATCCAGCAAGGGTGCATTGTTTCTCAAATTGATTTGCTTTGCTTCATTCATTTTCCAGTTGTTATCGATTGGATTACCCCTGAGGTAAATAATTGCCTTAGTAAGTTGAATAACCTCACCAGGTAAATACATTAGGAAATTATCAATAAGATTTAACTCCAGAAGGTTGGTCAGGGAGCATAGCGCAACTGGGAAGAAACACAGGCTACATGATCTAAGATTTAAAAAATTTAACCAGGTCATTCGCTCTATGAAGAAGGGAAGGTCTACCTGGCAGAGGTCCTGAAGGTTTAAGCTATTATCAATGCCCTGATTTTCGAAACATTCATCCATCCACACAATAGCGGTACTTCTGTTTTTTCGAAGCGTATCATCCTGAACTACCTGTACCCATTTATAAAGCATCAGTTTTTCTTCCTGATTAAGATCTGAATTTGTAATTATCCGCCCTGCTAATGCTTTAAATTGGTTTTTATAGAATAAAAATTCTTTGGATTTCCGTTTGGCTATAATGGCTTGAATAGATTCTAGTCTTGGCTCATTTAGTTTTTGTTCTGTTGTGGTTGGAGTGAGAGAATGTTGACCACCTCTGACAGTATGACTATCCATATATAAATCCGCTAATATAAATCCGCTAAATAGTTACTATATAACTCCTGCTTCGATCTATAAATAACGAAAGTGTTATTTAGACTCTGTTATTTTTGTAAATAGTGGTTTAAAACTATTTCAGGCTTTAAATCAATGGTGCTGTAAATGGACATATTAGAGAATGACTATTCAGTTTCTTGTTGATGAGTTTATGGTAATGTTTCTGTCCGTAGAATATCATCTGCGCCCATCTGCTTGACCCCAAACCCCTGACCGGCCATAGCCACCATGCACATCACCCTACGACAGCTGGAGATTTTCCGGGCTGTAGCGCTGAACCGAAACGTCACTGCCGCAGCAGAGCGACTGCATATCTCCCAGCCGGCAGCCAGTATGGCGTTGGGCGAGCTGGAAAAACAACTGGGTTTCCTGTTCGACCGGCAGCAGGGTCATCGTATGGTACTGAGTGAACGGGGACGTGTTCTGCTGCCTATGGCAAATGAGGTGCTGACCCGGTCGGCGGAGATTGAGCAGCATTTCACCGGCAAGACGGATTACCTGGAAGGCACATTAAAGGTGAATGCCAGCTCGACTATCGGCAATAACCTGATGCCTTCACTGATCGGCCATTTCAACCGGGATTTTCCAGGAATTCAGATTGCCCTGTCTATCGATAACACGGGCATCATTGCCGAGCGGCTGCTGAGCTTTGAAATTGATATTGGGTTTGTCGAGGGTATTTGCCTTCATCCCGATATTGAAACCATTGAGTGGCGTAAGGATGAACTGCTGATTATCGCGAGTGCCAATCATCCCTTGGCAGGTAGGGAGGATTTGCAACTTCGGGACCTGGAAAATGAATCCTGGGTTCTGCGGGAAGAAGGGTCCGGCACCCGCTCCCTGTTTGATGAATTGATCGCCAGCCGGTTGGGTTCGCCCCGGATAGGCATGTCACTGAACCGGTCGGAAGCGGTTAAGCAGGCTGTGCGGGCCGGACTGGGCGTGGCCTGCCTGTCCCGGCTGGCAGCGGACATCGACCTGCGACGTGGCGACCTGGTGGTGTTGCCGGTCAGCGACCTGGTGCTGGAGCGTTATTTCTATATTGCTATCCACAGGAAGAAGTTCAGGGGACGGATGCTTCAGCGCTTTATTGATTACGTCCGCAGCGGAGCGCACGGAAACGCTGCTACTTTACGGTAGCCGTATCGTCCTGTTGAATCAGGCACGGCGCATGTCTCGTAACGCGCCGGGTTTGTTTAAAAAAATACGTCAGGTGATGGGACGTGCTGCCAAGGCATTGTCCGCCAGCCTGAAACCCATTGATCAAGGGGCTTGATAGGGTGTTCGTTGTTGCTTTGTTCGTTTCGACCTTCGTGGTCCCTGTTCTTCAGCGGGTTCCGTAACGGTTTTGCGCTTTGGCGCTGTCAGTCCGCGCTTTTTTGAAGAGACCGTTGTCTTTCTGGCTGCGGGTTTCGTTTCAGTGGTTTCGCGCCGGGGTGATGAGGTGCCTGGCATCGGTTCCGGGGCAAAATCTGTTTTTAAATACCTATCGAAGTAGGGTTGGATTTTCTTGTTAAATGTCATTAAATCGATATGCTTTCTGTTGATAGATTCAATTTCACACAGAAACGTCACGAGTTCTTCTGACTCAAATAGCTCATCAGTGTCAAGCCTGACTGATTGCAGGGTTTGCGTGTAATCCTTCTCTTTATCGGATTCGCTGGCAATGTTGTCAATATAAAAAAGAGTGTCGGATAAGTATTCATGGAATGTAAATGTATGCTTAAGCCTGTTTTTGTAGTGCAGAAAAATTGAATACGTATCATTTTCGGTTTTTGATGTTGAAAGGGGGGCAGTTTTTGATGTTGAAGGGAGGTCAGTTTTTGATGTTGAAAGGGGGGCAGTTTCTGATTTTGAAAGGGGATCAATTTTTGATGCTTTTTTCGTTTTGCTTTTACTGGTATGGGATCTGGTTATTTTTTGCAGTTTTTTCAGTTGTTTGGAAATTGTCAGGTCTCTGAATAATGTATTGATGTGGGTCTTCTCTTTAATAATGGCGTTGCGTCTTTCTTTGTCCTGGAGTTTATTGATGATATCGATACATTCAATAAATGTTGGATCTTCAATCTGTGGAAAAAATGTGTATGATGTTTTCTGTGGCGTGTCATAATTCATGTAGAGTGATGTTAATGTTTTAGTGAACATTTTTTTAAGCGGTTCTATCTTGTCTTTCTTTATAGATACGTTTTCTTTACTTAAGACTTCATAAATTTTTAAAATGATTCTTATGTTTTCAATAGTATCTTTTTTTATATAAGTTAAAAGGCTGTCTTTTGTTTTGGCAGGCGTGTCGGTGATCAATTCTTTCAGTGATACAATAGACTCTTCTTTGAGTAGATGTTCAGTTTTATCATAGCTGGATTCTGAAGTATCACTAAGATTATCTTGATCATCGCTGGATGCTGAAGTCTCACTGACATCATCTTCACAAGGCAATATATAGGCTGATCTCATGTCAGATGCTGTACTTTGAGTAAATAGGTATTCGGGGTTTTTGTCTGAGAGGTGCTTTATGCGTTCAGATTCTGCTATCGGATTGTTTTGCAGGTAAATACAGGTTCCTTTCATTTTTAATCTTTCATTGATGGCTGTAATTTTATTATCGTTAAGCGCTAATTTTTTAAGTTTTTTTAATGAGTTAAGGCTGTTGGGTATTTCCGTAATCGCATTTCTGCCAAGTAATAAATGGGTCAGATTTTTCAATGTGCAGAGTGCTGCCGGGATTTCGTTAATTTGATTGTTTGCAATGTCCAGTTTTTCAAGCGTTTTCATTGAAAATAGCGCTTTTGGAATCGCGTTGATAATGTTTCCTGATATATAGAGTGAGGTGAGTTTTAATTCGAGTATTTGTTCTGGTATTGTGTAAAAAATGTTGTTGTTTAGTTTGATAGACGTAATGTGGGTCATGGATTTTATTACATTTGGCAGGTTTGATAACAGGTGTTCCTGCAGATCTAAAACATGTTTTTTTTTCCTGATTGAAGCGTTAATTCGGTTATAGGCTCCCATGTGCATTTGGTAAACTTCAGCAATATTTTCACCATGCGCTTTATTTACCCATAGATACAAATCAATCTTGTCGCTGATTGACATTATTTCGCTTATTTTTCTTGCGTTTATTTTATGCATTGTTGCAGTGGTAATGAATTGTCGTTCATGAGTATCTAGCTGTTCAAGTATCGCTTGGGTTTTCTTGACTGCTTTTTCTTGTTGTGTCTTTTCTTGATTTGAAATGCCGGGTGCCATAGTAGGACTGATGAGTGCTAAACGTATCATGATAGATGCCTTAATCCAGTGATAGTTAAAGAATGATTCATGAGGCTGATGGTTTTGCTACCTAAGCAGATAGTTATTCAGGCAGCCTATCAAATAACCCGGTCACATATCTGACAACAAAATGCTGATAATAGAATAGGGACTAACTAAAATCGTCAGCAATAAAACTATTCAGCTTGTTATGACTCCCCGCCCATGTTGTTTGCCTGTCAGGATGCGCCGCGCGGGTGGCGCTGTGCGCAGGACGCTTGTTCAGTGCCGGGTTTTTCAGGGCCCGAATGTTTTGCATGGGCAACACCTGCTTGTACAAAGCGCGTTTTTTGCAGGTGAGGGTCCGTTTCTGTCTCCTTTTCCGAACTTTTGTTCAAGCGGAAGCATCTGCCGGAAACCGGCATTCCAGACGATTTTTCTGTCTCGACGGGTCGGATCAGGCAGGTCGCTCCGTTCTGGTGCGTACGTGGTTGAACCTAAGTATTAATACCCATATAATCGCAGCCGCCTTAGCGTCATTACGGCATAAGCACAGTAATGACCGGGAAGTGTACGGATAATAATGCTGGGAAGCGGCCGGTTATTGCATCGCCAGCGAGACATTTGACGATGCAGTACATGATCAACGGGCTGGGGATTCTCTCGATACATGCAGGCAACGTACAGGCACAGTTCCAGACGCGGTAAAGGTGCGGCGGGTATGCCCCGGCCACCGGTTTACCGGGTGATCATCGCCCAGGCCGTGGTGACGGCAGTACTGGCGCTGGCGCTGCTGGCCGTTGACCGGGTGATGGCGCTGTCCGCCCTGCTCGGTGGACTGATCTGCCTCCTTCCCAATGCCTGGCTGGTGCGCAAGGCCTTTGCCCACAGTGGCGCACGTTCTGCCCGGCGCATAGTCAACAGTTTCTATAAAGGTGAAGCCGGAAAATTCCTGTTAACCGTTTGTGGTTTTGCTCTGGTGTTTGCCTGGGTTCGTCCCCTGCATCCGCTGGCGCTGTTGGGGGCTTTTGCGGTAGTACAGGCGGTAAACTGGTTTACCCCGGTCATTCTTAAAAGCAGGGTGAGTTGACGAGAGCACGATTATGGCGAGTAGTGGACAAACATCATCGGAATACATCGTTCATCACCTGCAGAACCTGACCTATGGTCAGCTCCCCGCAGGCTTTGAGCGTTACGACGGCAGCGTCTTGAGCGAAGCCACCTGGACCATCGCCCACGGCGCCGAGGAAGCGAAGGCCATGGGTTTCTGGGCCTTTCATGTGGACAGTCTGTTCTGGTCGGTCTTTCTTGGCCTGATCTTTATTGGCTTGTTCCGTTACGTTGCCAAAAAAGCAACCAGCGGCGTGCCCGGCGGGTTGCAGAACCTGGTGGAAACCATTGTTGAGTTCGTTGACGGCAGTGTGAAGGATACCTTCCACGGCAAGAGCAAGGTGATCGCCCCGCTGGCGTTGACCATCTTTGTCTGGGTGTTCCTGATGAACCTCATGGACCTGGTGCCGGTTGACTGGATACCGGGTCTGGCGATGCTGGTTGGCATCCCGTATATGAAAATTGTGCCTTCCACGGATCCGAACATCACCCTGGGACTCTCTCTCAGTGTGTTTGCCCTGATTATTTTCTATTCCATCAAGGTGAAAGGCATTGGCGGCTTTATCGGAGAGCTGACGCTGCATCCGTTCAACAGCCCGAACAAAGCGGTACAGGCACTGTTTATACCGGTGAACTTCCTGCTGGAATCCGTCACCCTGATCGCCAAGCCCATCTCTCTGGCGCTGCGACTGTTCGGTAACCTGTATGCCGGTGAACTGCTGTTCATCCTGATTGCGCTGGTGGGCTGGTTCCAGCTGCCCATGCACTTCCTCTGGGCGGTATTCCATATTCTGGTCATCACGCTGCAGGCCTTTATCTTCATGATGCTGACCATTGTGTACCTCAGCATGGCCCATGAGGATCACTGATTCGTCTCCAGAGGAGAGCAGGGCGAAGGGGGTGCGCCCTGTACAGACACTCAGGGATTTAACTAAAAACCGTTGTTCCAACTTTACTCACACACAACGACACAGTCGGGAGAAAATCTAATGGCATTAGTAGTAGGTATGACCGCTATCGCAGTTGCACTGCTGATCGGCTTCGGCGCCCTGGGCACTGCTATCGGCTTTGGTCTGCTGGGCGGCAAGTTCCTGGAAGGCGCTGCACGTCAGCCGGAGATGGTACCGATGCTCCAGGTCAAAATGTTCATCGTGGCAGGTCTGCTGGACGCCGTTACCATGATCGGTGTTGGTATCGCGCTGTTCTTCACCTTTGCCAACCCCTTCATCGGTCAGGCGGCTGCCGTCCTGCAATAAGCTGCGGTTAATGATTGTGTGAGTGCGCGCCGGCCCCGGCCACCGGGGTCACGCAAGCGACTCAACGACCAGGACATTAACTGAAGCGAGAGGTATTGGCGTGAACATCAATGCGACAATCATCGGTCAATCGATAGCCTTCCTCGTCTTCGTGTGGTTTTGCATGAAGTACGTTTGGCCGCCGATCATGCAGGCGCTGTCTGAACGGCAGAAGAAGATTGCCGAAGGGCTGGAAGCCGCTACCCGCGCCGCCCAGGATCTCGAACTGGCCCAGCAGAAGGCCACCGACAACCTGCGTGAAGCGAAGGAACAGGCCCAGGCCATCATCGAGCAGGCCACCAAGCGTGCCACCCAACTTATCGATGAATCGAAAGAACAGGCCCGCGCCGAAGGCGAGCGTCTGAAAGTGGCAGCCCAGGCAGATATCGAACAGGAAGTGAATCGTGCCCGCGAAGTACTGCGAGCCGAAGTGGCGACCCTGGCAGTAGCCGGCGCCGAGAAAATTCTGGGTTCGCATATCGATAACGGTGCCAACGACAAGCTGGTTGACCAGCTGGTCGCTGAACTCTGACAGGGGGCGTGTTATGGAACTGACCACCTGTGCCCGGCCTTACGCAAAAGCGGCGTATGAAGTGGCCAGCGAAAACAGCGCCCTGCAGTCATGGTCAGACATGCTGCGGACAAGCGCAGCCGTAAGTGAAAATGACAAGATTCGCCGGGTGCTTTCCTCGCCGGTGCTGACCAGCCGTGAACAGGCGGATGAGTTTATCCGCGTGTGTGGCGACAGCCTGGACGAGAAGGGGCAGAACTTCATCCGTACCCTGGCGGACAACAAGCGAATCACCCTGCTGCCACAGATTGCTGACCTCTTTGACCGGTTCAAGGCCGAGCAGGAGCGCACTGCTGATGTGGAAGTCATTTCGGCTTTCGCGCTGAGCCAGGAACAGCTGGATCGTCTGGCGGAAAAACTGCACAACCGGCTTGGCCGCGAGGTGAAGCTGCGCGTGATTGTGGATAAAAGCCTGATCGGCGGCGTGGTTATCCGGGCGGACGACATGGTCATCGACGGCAGTGTCCGCGCCAGGCTGGCGAAGCTGGCAGACGCGATGAATTCCTAGCTTATAAAAGCTGACGGTTAAGAGGCAGGACATGCAGCAACTGAATCCATCTGAAATCAGCGACATCATCAAGAGCCGTATCGACAGCCTTGAGGTGTCCAGCGAAGCCCGCAACGAGGGCACTATCGTCAGCGTTTCTGACGGTATCGTACGTATCCATGGTCTCGCCGACGTTATGTACGGTGAGATGATCGAATTCCAGGGCGGTGTCTACGGCATGGCCCTGAACCTGGAGCAGGACTCTGTCGGTGCGGTCGTACTGGGGGACTACAAGCATCTGGCGGAAGGCCAGACTGTGCAGTGTACCGGTCGTATCCTGGAAGTGCCGGTTGGCCCGCAGCTGCTGGGTCGCGTGGTTGACGCCCTGGGTAATCCCATTGACGGCAAGGGTTCGATTGAGACCGAGCTGTCTTCTCCGGTAGAGAAAGTGGCACCCGGCGTTATCGCCCGTCAATCAGTCGACCAGCCGGTTCAGACCGGTTATAAGGCGGTTGACGCCATGGTTCCCGTTGGCCGAGGCCAGCGTGAGCTGATCATCGGTGACCGTCAGACCGGTAAGACCGCCCTGGCTATCGACGCCATTATCAACCAGAAGGGCACGGGCATTAAGTGTGTCTATGTCGCGATCGGCCAGAAGCAGTCGTCCATCGCCAACGTGGTGCGCAAGCTGGAAGAGCACGGTGCGATGGATCACACCATCATCGTTGCTGCCGCCGCCGCTGACCCGGCCTCCATGCAGTTCCTGGCGCCGTTCTCCGGTTGCTCCATGGGTGAATATTTCCGTGATATCGGTGAAGACGCCCTGATCATCTATGACGACCTGACCAAGCAGGCCTGGGCCTACCGCCAGATCTCTCTGCTGCTGCGTCGTCCGCCGGGCCGTGAAGCCTATCCCGGTGACGTTTTCTACCTCCACTCCCGTCTGCTGGAGCGTGCGGCCCGTGTTAACGCCGACCACGTTGAGAAGCTGACCAACGGTGAAGTGAAAGGCCAGACCGGTTCCCTGACGGCCCTGCCGATCATCGAAACCCAGGCCGGTGACGTTTCTGCGTTCGTACCGACCAACGTTATCTCCATCACCGACGGTCAGATCTTCCTGGAAACCGACCTGTTCAACGCGGGTATCCGTCCTGCGATGAACGCCGGTATCTCGGTATCCCGAGTCGGTGGTGCCGCCCAGACCAAGATCATCAAGAAACTCGGTGGTGGTGTGCGTCTGGCCCTGGCCCAGTACCGTGAACTGGCGGCGTTCGCCCAGTTCGCCTCGGACCTGGATGATGCGACCCGTAAGCAGCTGGAACACGGTCAGCGCGTCACAGAACTGATGAAGCAGAAGCAGTATGCTCCCATGTCCGTCGCCGAGATGGGTGTGGTGCTGTATGCCGCTGACAAGGGCTTCCTGGACGACGTTGAACTGAAGAAGATCGGCGCGTTTGAAGCGGCCCTGCTGTCCTTCGCCAATGCGGAGTACGCCGAGCTGATGGCCAAGGTGAACGAATCCGGTGATTTCAACGGTGAGATCGAGGCCGGCATCAAAGAGGCCATCGAGAAGTTCAAGGCCACTCAGACCTGGTAAAGGACCTGGTAAATAGCGACGGTTGCAGGTTCGCCTGCAACCGAATGCTGAGGAACGCATATGGCAGGCGCAAAAGAAATACGCACGCAAATTGCGAGCATTAACAGCACGCAAAAGATCACCAGTGCCATGGAGATGGTGGCGGCGTCCAAGATGCGCAAGGCGCAGCAGCGTATGGAGCATTCCCGCCCCTACGCGGACCGCATTCGCCAGGTGGTTGGCCATGTGGCCAACGCTAACCCGGAGTACCGTCACGCCTACATGCTGGAACGTGACGTGAAGCGGGTCGGTTTCATCGTGGTGGCCAGTGATCGGGGCCTGTGTGGCGGCCTGAACACCAACCTGTTCAAGTCCACCGTGCAGTCCATGAAGGAGTGGCATGACCAGGAGATCGACATCGACCTCTGCCTGATCGGCAGCAAGGCGGCGTCCTTCTTCCGCAGTTTCGGGGGGAATGTTTCCGCAGCCATCAGCCAGCTGGGTGATGAGCCGAACATTGCTGACCTGATCGGCGGTATCAAGGTCATGCTGGATGCTTACGACGAAGGACGCATTGATCGGCTGTTCGTGGTGTACAACCGCTTTGTGAACACCATGACCCAGAAGCCGATCAACATTCAGCTGCTTCCACTGAAGCCGGATGAAGACACCGAACTCAAGCACCACTGGGACTACATCTACGAGCCGGACGCCAAGGCGCTGCTCGATGGACTCCTGGTGCGCTACATCGAGTCCCAGGTGTATCAGGCTGTGGTTGAGAACAACGCCTGTGAGCAGGCGGCCCGGATGATCGCGATGAAGAGCGCGACCGACAACGCCGGTGAGCTGATCAACGAACTGCAGCTGGTTTACAACAAGGCGCGTCAGGCGGCGATTACGCAGGAAATCTCCGAGATCGTAAGTGGCGCTGCTGCGGTATGACCGTAGCCAAGACATTATTTCAGGGTGAGGATGAATCTATGAGTAGCGGTCGTATCGCACAAATCATCGGCGCCGTTATCGACGTAGAATTTCCGCGCGAAAACGTACCCCAGGTATACGACGCGCTGACCGTCGACGGCAAAGATCTGACCCTCGAGGTCCAGCAGCAGCTGGGCGACGGGGTGGTCCGTACCATCGCCATGGGATCCACCGAAGGTGTGGCCCGTGGACTGGCAGTAAACAACACCGGCAACCCGGTCATGGTTCCCGTGGGCACCAAGACCCTCGGCCGGATCATGGACGTCCTGGGTAACCCCATCGACGAGAAAGGCCCCATCGGTGAGGAAGAGCGTTCCCCGATTCACCGTGAGGCGCCCAGCTATGCCGACCAGGCAGCCACCAACGAGCTGCTGGAAACCGGCATCAAGGTTATCGACCTGGTCTGCCCGTTCGCGAAAGGCGGTAAGGTCGGCTTGTTCGGCGGCGCAGGCGTGGGCAAGACCGTTAACATGATGGAGCTGATCCGTAACATCGCCATCGAGCACTCCGGCTTCTCCGTATTCGCCGGTGTGGGTGAGCGGACTCGGGAAGGTAACGACTTCTATCACGAAATGATGGAGTCCGACGTACTGGGCAAGGTTTCGCTGGTGTACGGCCAGATGAACGAGCCGCCCGGCAACCGTCTGCGTGTGGCGCTGACCGGCCTGACCATGGCCGAGAAGTTCCGTGACGAAGGCCGTGACGTACTGTTGTTCATCGACAACATCTACCGTTACACCCTGGCGGGTACCGAGGTATCGGCACTGCTGGGCCGGATGCCGTCCGCGGTAGGTTACCAGCCGACCCTGGCGGAAGAGATGGGGGTTCTGCAGGAGCGTATTACCTCCACCAAGACCGGTTCCATCACGTCCATCCAGGCCGTATACGTGCCTGCGGATGACTTGACCGACCCGTCGCCGGCGACCACCTTCTCCCACCTGGACGCGACCGTGGTACTGAGCCGTGACATCGCCGCCAAGGGTATCTACCCGGCGATCGACCCGCTGGATTCCACCTCCCGTCAGCTGGATCCGCTGGTCATTGGCCAGGAGCATTACGATGTGGCCCGTGGCGTTCAGACGGTTCTGCAGCGTTATAAGGAACTGAAGGACATCATCGCCATCCTCGGTATGGACGAACTGTCCGAAGAAGACAAGCAGACCGTCAGCCGCGCCCGTAAGATCGAGCGTTTCCTGTCCCAGCCCTTCTTCGTGGCGGAAGTCTTCACCGGTGCACCGGGTAAGTATGTTTCCCTGAAAGACACCATCCGTGGCTTCAAGGGCATCCTGGACGGTGAATACGATGCCCTGCCGGAGCAGGCGTTCTACATGGTGGGTTCCATCGACGAAGCCGTCGAGAAAGCGAAGAGCCTGTAATCAGTAGACTCACTGTAAACACAGGTGAATCGACAGAGGGAAGGGTTGATCAAACAACCCAACCCTCTGGGGAAACTGGCCTAAACTGGAATGTCTGTGAGGCAGAATATGGCGATAACCGTGCACTGTGACATCGTTAGTGCCGAAGAAGAGATTTTCTCAGGACTGGTGGAGCAGATTGTTGCGACCGGTTCCGAGGGTGATCTCGGCATCTCGCCGGGGCACGCGCCATTGCTGACGGCGCTCAAGCCCGGCCCGATCCGTGTCCTGAAACAGGACGGGGAAGAAGAAGTGTATTACATCTCCGGCGGCTTCCTGGAAGTGCAGCCGAGCCAGGTGAAAGTACTGGCGGATACCGCCATGCGCGCCGGCGATATGGACGAAGCCGCCGCCCTGGAAGCCCAGAAGCAGGCTGAGCAGGCGCTGGCCAACCAGCAGGGCGAGTTTGACTACTCCCGTGCGGCAACCCAGCTGGCGGAAGCGGCGGCCCAGCTGCGTACGCTGCAGGCAATCCGCAAGAAGCTTGGCAAGAAGTAATAATAAATCGTCGTATAAAAAAACCCGCTATTTTGCGGGTTTTTTTATATTTCAAATAAGCTGTTTTTTTTAAAAATATTGTCGAAATGGTCTGAATGATTTTATTTTATCCATTACTTTACTCGAAAAAGAACGGGGCGAATCTTCTTCTGAAGATATGTGTTGAGATGCATCTTTAAGTAACGATTTGAATGAATCAAGTGAATCTTCATCTTCCCTGCTAGCTTGAATTTCCTCTATGTTTTCAGTGATATCATCGTAATCATTTAAAATCGTGAGGAGCTGGCTAACAAATATACTGCATTCCTGAAGTAATGCTACAGCCTCTGGCGTTGGGAAGTCTTGTGCGGTTTCTTTCAGTTGATTAATGAGTACTAAGTGTTTATAGGTAATGCAATTATTGTCTTTTATTGCTCTCACCAAGTCTTCTCTAATATTATCATTTTGTTGTAGAAACTCCTTAATATGTTTGTTGTAGAATTCTACTCTCAATTGATAATGCCCATCACCATTAGGATGGCAGATTGCCCCGATTGTTGTATTAGCTTTCGACAATAGCGCAAGAATATTATGTCCCGGACGATTTTTGGCGAGCGCTTCAAGTGCTGCTTCCAATAAACGTTCTGCCTCATCAGTCATTTCAGTTAATGATCTGGCCGCATTTTGTGCGGTCGTAGATTCAGTGGTTAGTCGTGTACTTTCTATAGCTGTTTGTTCGGATAAGGTTCGTGCACTCAAGGGAGTTGTGCCCGTTCTGTTCAGACCAGAGGATTCCGTCATTGTTGGTGTAACAGGTGATGCTTTCTTTACCCAAAAGCAACAGAAGAGAATGGCGAAGAAGTTTTTTACCTTGGAACAGAAGCCGGTAGTTTTTTTAGTTGTGGTGGGCGCCGTTGTAACATTGTTTTCCATTAAGCATTCCTTGCATTTGTGACAGCTGGTGAAACGTGTAATGGTTAGCGACCTGGTCAGTATTCCGCACGTTACGCAGGCTGTAGTATCTATATTGTTAGCTTTGAAAATATCGTGAATTAAAAGTTCCCTGACCGTCGAAAAATAACATGGAATATTGGAAAGTGTGGCCTTGGCAGGGGGCATTTGTCCTGGTATTGAAGCAGCCTGTCAATCAGTTCCCTTATTAGTGAACCAACTCTGGTTTATCCGGTAATATAAGGACGATTATGAGAGTGTCTGTCCAGACATTCATGCCTGTCTCTGGCATCGTCGCAAAAGTCAGACGATAGCGTTTCTTCTCAATAAATAATGAATAACCAATATGTTAGGTTTTTTTGATGCAAGTAAGCTCTGGATATCACCCCGGATAAGGTATATTCGTTCCGAATGGCCAAACCCCTATTTTTCAGGAGTCAGACGGTGTTCAAATATCAAGCGGTATTGGTTGGTTTGTCAGTGCTTCTAACCGGTTGTGCAACCCAGGGTAACTGTCCGGACCCTCGCCCTGAAGTCTGCACTTTTCAGTATGCGCCAGTGTGTGCAGAGACAAAAACGGGAACGCTAAGAACAGAAAGCAATGCCTGTTCGGCCTGCTCTGATCCAGAGGTTGTCGGTTACACCGAAGGTGAGTGTCCGGTCAGGTAATCAGTGCGATTGCCGCTGGCACTGCTGATCCCGGTATCTTGTCTATAATGCCGTGAATCTGATGACAGGAGTCCAGACATGAAGGTGGTTTTCATTCATGGTAACGGGGGCTGTTCGGCAGATATGCACTGGTACCCCCAGGTTGCAGAAACACTGGAACAACAGGGGCTGCAGGTTGTTTTAACAACATTTCCTGACAATGAGATTGCCCATCAGGCCATATGGCTTCCCTTTCTTCGCAATGAGTTACAGGCCGGTGAAGACAGTATTCTTATCGGCCATTCGTCCGGCGCCATCGCCGCCATGCGCTTTGCACAACAGTTTCCCATTATCGGCTCGGTGATTGTGGCGGGTTACCATACCGACCTGGATGTGCCTGATGAACGGGAAGGCGGTTGGTTTGATGCCCCCTGGGACTGGGAAGCGATTCGTCGCAATCAGCAGTGGATTATTCAGTATGCATCGGTGGATGATCCGTTTATCCCGATCGCTGAAGCGCGCCATGTGCATGAGCAGCTGCAGACGGAATACCATGAATATACCGATGAAAATCATTTTGGCGGCGGGGGGAAACGCAAGACAAGCTTTCCCGAACTGGCGAATGCAGTACTTGAAAAGTGTCAGATCCAACCGGGCCGTTGATAGCAATCGCGCAAAATACGAAAAGCCGCTATCGAAAAGGCCGCTTCCGGGCGGTGAACTACGCATTGGTTCAGCGGGAGTCCGTGGTTTATAGTGCGCGAAACAATCCGCCACTTTGAATACACGACTGATCAGGACTTCTTGCCCTATGCCGCTTTCCCGTCCCCTGTTACCGGATTATGACGTTATTATTATCGGAGCCGGTGCAGCAGGTTTGATGTGCGCATTAACCGCCGGACAACGGGGGCGCAAGGTGCTGATCCTTGATCATGCCAATAAGATCGGCAAGAAAATCCTGATTTCCGGTGGTGGTCGCTGTAACTTCACCAACCTTTATACCGAGCCTGCGAATTACCTTTCTGAAAACCGGCATTTCTGTATTTCTGCGTTACGGCGCTATACCCAGTGGGATTTCCAGGCGCTGGTGAATAAATACGGTATCGCCTGGCATGAGAAAACCCTCGGCCAGCTGTTTTGCGATAACCGTTCCGGTGACATTGTGAATATGCTGGTGGATGAATGCCGGGATGCAGGCGTTACTATTCAGCTGAAAGCGCAGATAGAAAAGATCAGGCCGGTGACCAATGGCGAAGCCTGTCGTTATCGTATTACCAGTTCCCTTGGGGAATTCAGCGCTCAGTCCCTGGTCATTGCAACCGGTGGATTGTCGTTTCCCACGATGGGTGCGACCGGCCTTGGATACGACATTGGTCGCCAGTTCGGACACCAGTTGATTGTTCGGCGTCCGGGGCTGGTGCCGTTTACCCTGCCGGCTGAATGGTTGCGTCAGTTTGGTGAGCTGGCGGGGGTGAGTGCTGAAGTGGTGGCGAGCTGTGGCAATCAATCCTTCAGGGAAAAACTGCTGTTTACCCACCGGGGCGTGAGCGGCCCTGCGATTTTACAGATTTCTTCTTACTGGCAGGAAGGTGAGACGGTTTCAATCAACTGGTTGCCCGGGATTGAGATTGAATCCTGGTTGCGCACCATGCAGCAGGAGCGTCCGAAGGCCGAGACGCGAACCGTGTTGTCAGAATACCTGACACGCCGTCTGGCGCTGGCACTGTGCGAAAACGGGAACCTGGCCCGTTTGACCGACAAAGGCCATAAGCCGATCAACCAGTATACGGATGCAGAATTAAATGTACTGGCTGATAGTCTCGAAAACTGGGCATTAACCCCCTCTGGCACAGAAGGCTACAAAAAGGCGGAAGTCACGCTCGGTGGTGTGGCAACCGATGAAGTCTCTTCAAAGACCCTGGAGAGCCAGCGCCAGCCGGGTCTGTTTTTTGTCGGGGAAGTACTGGATGTGACGGGTCACCTCGGTGGTTTCAAC
The DNA here is from genome assembly GCF_057552235.1 of Kistimonas ophiarachnellae. Taxonomy (NCBI): domain Bacteria; kingdom Pseudomonadati; phylum Pseudomonadota; class Gammaproteobacteria; order Oceanospirillales; family Endozoicomonadaceae; genus Kistimonas; species Kistimonas ophiarachnellae. The sequence continues at coordinate 246,805 of NZ_BAAJPA010000003.1, forward strand.
TTTCAGTGGGCCTGGGCGTCCGGGCATTGTGCCGGGCATTATGTGTAACACCTGAACGCCGTGTTGCGGTTGATAAACATAATCCCGGCCAGTCCTGAGGGTATTCTACTGGCTGGCGCCACCTGAAACGTCAGCCATTCATCTCTGCTGCAAGATAATCCTGTCCCTTGCGGATGTAGCGGCGCATTTCTTCCATCGGCACCATGTTTCCTCCGGTTGCCCAGGCAATGTGGGTCGCATGGTTCAGCTGTTCTTCACTGAATCCCATGCGTACTGTGTAATCCTGATTTTCAGCCATTACCCGGGCGATACCGGGTACACCCGCCAGGGCAGACGGCTCCAGACGGATATTCTCATGGCGATTCATCAGAGCCAGCAGGCAGTACATTTCTTCATCTGTCACCGTGAAGTAACCATCCAGAAGACGCTCCATGGCCTTGCCGACGAAACCGGAGGCACGGCCTACGGCGAGGCCATCGGCGGCGGTGATGTTATCAATACCGACATCCTGAACCGAGACCTGGTCATGCAGGCCGGTGTAGACACCCAGCATCATGCAGGGAGAGTGGGTCGGCTCGGCAAAAATACAGTGCACGTTATCACCGAATGCCATCTTCAGGCCGAAGGCGACACCGCCGGGACCGCCGCCAACACCGCAAGGCAGGTAGACGAACAGGGGATGATCCTTATCCACCACAACATCCATGTCATCCAGCTGCTTTTTCAGGCGTTCTGCGGCAACGGCATAACCGAGGAACAGATTGGTGGAGTTCTCGTCATCGACGAAGTAGCAGGTTGGATCGGATTGAGCCTGACGGCGGCCTTCTTCTACGGCAATACTGTAGTCATATTCATATTCCACCACCTCAACGCCGTGCGCACGCAGCATATCCTTCTTCCACTGGCGGGCATCGGCAGACATATGCACAGACGCCTTAAAGCCCAGGCAGGCACTCATGATGCCGATGGAAAGACCCAGGTTGCCGGTAGAACCCACCGCCACGGAATACTGGTTAAAGAACTGGCGGAATTCATCACTGGCCAGTTTTGTGTAATCGTCCTGCACGCTCAGCAGGCCGGCGTTGATTGCCAGTGTTTCCGCGTGTTTGAGTACTTCATAAATACCGCCGCGGGCTTTGATTGAGCCGGAGATCGGTAGCTGGCTGTCGAGTTTCAGCAGTAGCTGGCCGGGCAGTTCCACACCATAACGGCTGGCAATGACAGACTGCATGACAGGAATAGCGCGTACCGGTGACTCGATAATGCCATTGGATGATTCGGTCTCCGGGAACATCGTCTTGATAAACGGTGCAAAGCGATCCAGACGGGCACTGGCATCGTGGATATCGTCCTGGTTCAGGCCCACGTAAGGCAGCGCTTCTTCCAGCGTAGTGATATTGGGGTTGAACCACTGGGTTTCCTTCAGTTCAACCATGTCCTGGATCAGCGGATGTTCGTTGATCCATTGCGCGATGGTATTGCTCATGAAGTGTCTCGTTAATCCGTTTGGCCTTGAGTTCAGCAACCGTGAAGTGAGGGTAGTCAATTCAGTAAAGCGGCGGTATATACCTACACAGCAATACGGATAATCAGCCCGACCGGTATCAGCTTGGAAGTGGGTGGTTGCAGAGGGCAATCTAAGCAAAGGTGTGTTCAGTGACAATCGATATATTGGCAGTCCCGGGATAAAAACGATGCATCTGTTGATGGGGAGCAAAACTGTTATATAGCAAAAGTCAGTGTCATTACTCGGACAGAAGCGCTAGGCTGCCCCGTGTGAACGGATTTGCAGAGGTGTTTGAATGAACCTGTGGAAACCATTGCGTCACGCTCGCAGCTATTGGCTGATGTCGCTTCTTTCACTGATCGGGATACTCATTGGGTGTTCTCCCAGTACTATGGAGCTTTCACCTGCACATAATGGGAAAAAGATTGTTCTTCCCGACAGCGGACTCGAAATTGGCGCCTTTTTCTATGAGGATAAGAAGGGCCCCAATGAATTATTTATCAGGGACCTGACATCCGGAGAGCGGGTTCAGATAACCAGCCAGAAACAGAGGATTTCTGATGTTATTTACAATAAGCATCGGGATGTCATTTATTTTGCCCAGTCTGGGCGGGATGCAGACAGCAATCTGTTAGAGTGGCTCGGGCGGCGTATAGCGATTAATTCGCCGGGCCGGTTCTCAGGATTCAGAATTTACGTTATTGATCTGAAGAGTAAACCGTATCAAGCCGTAGAGATTCCTTCCCGGTATAAAAGCTTCGCATCACTGCAGTTTTTGAAATCGGGTCATGAAAATGGCGTTTACCGATTCAAGGAAATCTACGATGACCTGTATGATATTTTGCCTGATCAGACGATACAAAAGGTCAGACGCATTGATGAGTTGTACCCGCCTTCCCACAAGACAGCGAGTGAATTTGGGGATGGCACCTATGTCATCGTGAATGCGGATTTTCAAACCTGTTTATCAAAGGACACTCGTCGTATGAGTGCCACTGAGGATTTTGTCACAATCGAAGCGTGTGCAGAGAATGACAAAAGGCAGCACTGGCGTTTTGATAAGATCGACAATCGTTTTTACAGGCTGATTAATCGCGCCAACCAGCGGTGTCTGGCTGTGAATGAATGGCCGATGATTTATCTCTGGCCCTGTGACGACACGCAGTATGTTGAACCGCCTGAAAGTGATGTGTGTTCTTTCAGTTGCAGAAAAAAAGAGAGCCTGCACTGGAGTATTGAGCCTGATGGTGATGCCTACCGGATTATTGATGCCTTTGATGCGAGATGTTTACAGCAGGATGAAGGGCGGCTCTCCAACTGGCAGAGGGAGTGTTCTGGTAAAGCAGGCTTATGGCAAATAAAGCAGGTAATACCAGAAAAAGCTGGCGACTAATGTCAAAACCTGCCTTCAGGCTTAGCATCAGGGGCAGTACCGTAGAGATGACAGTGCTGATGGAGCACCTGCAGGATCACGGTTACAAGATCAGCCCCGGTACGCTGTACCCCTTGCTGCACAAGATGGGGGAAGATGGATTGATCGTGAAAGAGACCCGGGTGACAGAGGGGCGGCAGCGCAAGTTTTACGGCATCACTGAGCTGGGCCAGGAGGTATTGGAAGAAGCCAACAGCAAGATTGGTGAACTGGCCCAGAAGCTGAATGACTGACCGGTTTATCGGGATGGGTGGTCATGGTCACCGGAAACAGGGTAAGGTTCATCCCACGAGCTGCCATAAATAACAGGAAATCATAAGATGTCCGCTCAGATACAGGCAGAAGAACAGCGGTATAACCGCCAGCAGATTCGGGACTTGGCAACGGAGTTGCTGATCAACGTGGGTGTGCGCGAACAGTTTCCGACACCGCTGGAGGAAATCATCCATTACCTCGGTTATACCGTCGAGGAATTCGAGCCGGATGAAGACACGGATCGAGTCTCGGGGGCGGTGAATCACCGCCATAAGACCATCTACATCAATCATCAGGATTCCTCGCGCCGGCAGATGTTTACCCTGGCCCACGAGATTGGCCATATCTTCCTGCACCGTGAGCTGGAAGGCAGCCATATTGATTACCGGGATGGCGCCCTAACGCCCCGGGAGCAGGAGGCCAACCATTTTGCGGCGGAACTGCTGATGCCGGAGAACCATTTCCGGCACACGTGGATCACCTGGGAAGGGGAGCCTGAGCTGGTGGCCGCTACCTACGGTGTCAGCGCCGAGGCCGTGCGAGTCCGGGCGGATATTCTGCAGCTGGCCTGAACTTCCGGTCATGGATGATCAAAAAGAATAATAAGAGGCAACCGACGTGGCGAATGATGAAGCACTGCTGGAGCGTATCGCATCCCGGAGCCAGAAGCGCCCGGAGCGTGCCGGTACGGTCAGTGAACAGGCGCTGCGGGAAACCAACCATCAGCTGTTATTGGAGCGGATGCAGGAAATCCGCGCCCGCCGGAAGCACCGCAAGCAGTTTGACAGCAAAACCTTCACCCTGTTACGGATTCAGGTGGTTTTCCTGGCAGGGATTATCCTTCTACAGGGCTTCAAACCGTTTGGATTTCACCTGGATGAGTGGGTATTCGGTATTTTCGTCAACGGCAGCCTGATCTATACCTACGCCATCATTCGCTATATCGCATCCGATTTATTTAATGGGCGGCATGATTTGCTGAAAATTCATCAGGATAAAAGCCTACTGGAAAAACCATGAACGCTGGCATGTAGGAACTCAATCTATTTATTCAGAAACCCTGACTAAGTAGTTATTCAGAAATAGTCAACAATTGGATAGAATTTTCCATTTGGTGATAGCGCTCAATTTTACACAAAGGGATAATCAGGAGAAGAAATGGAACTAAACGAGAATCTTTCAGTAACCTATAAAGGTTTTGCTCTAAGGAGAACACAATCTGAAACGAACCTTTCTTCTGGTGCTTTATTTAGCTTGCGGACTGTAAGTTCTGAAGACAATGTGGATTATAATGTCCTTAAAAATAATGATGATATCAATTTATTATGTCACTCGGGTAAATTTATTTTTTCAAGAGCTGTCTTTTGTGTGGAGAAATTTAAAGACATTGTCTTTCGTTTGAAAGCTGAAATGGACAAAGATAGTTTTGATTCTTTAATTGACGATTTTTTTATTTATTTCAAAGTTGCTTATGCAAACTATCTGAAAATGACAAGGGTTGACGATACCCATCTGCTTAAAAATGAATTCTTGCATCAATACACTTTGACATTTATTGTTTTTTTATCGGACCAGATAAATGACAAGGATAAAATACTATGCGAAAACAGTTGTCTATTTATTACTTTTCTGGGATTCAATATTGAAACAATTTTAAAAGAGCAGGACAAAATCAGGAAGCTTATTAAACCAGCCATTATTAGTGTGTTTGGGGTTGAATTTGATAGAGAAATAAAAAGGTTTATGAATGATAGTCAAATGGTATGTAGAGTAAATGATCATGATTTAACTATTAATTTCAACCCTTATTTTGACCTTAACGTTTTAGAATTGTTTTTGCAAAAAAATCCAAATATCCTTGATGATTTTTTTTGTCTTGACGTCAATGGTCGTTATAGCGAATTTGATATGGATGAAGTGTTTGATTCCACATTAATCTATTACCTTGCTCAGGAATACTTGTTGATTAATTTACCTAAAGAGATTGCACCATTACTTTATGATTATTGTCACAATAGAGTGTGTTGTTTCATGATGAACTTATTGCCTGATTTATTGCCAGATGGAGTGCTTCTATTTTGTCAAAGAATGAATATACCCACTATCATAGATGATGTTGATTTTCAGACATGGGTAAGTTTCAATCGGACCGAAAGCTGTCGACAGGCGTACTTAAGAGCTGACCGCACATCTATGGGCGACTTTCGTCAATTGCTTGATGCTCGTGAAAGAATGTTGCAGGAAGCTGCAGAAGTTGCAAAAAGCCACATTCTGGAATTGTTACCCGATTTTTTGTCAGCATGGCTACCAGATCATTTGGAAGATGCAGTGTTTCAGAGCGTAAAACGGCGTATTGGCTGCGATGAAATGGCTGGAGAAACAGGACACATCGGAAGCATGAATGAAGTGGTTCATGAAACGATTCAGCGAATGGATCAGACCGTTTTGAATTATATCCAGACCGGACCTGAAGAGGCAGAATAATCAATCTGCACGGTATGACAGAAATGCAGCCCACTGAGAAGAGAGGCATGCATTTACGACGATCTGCCACGATGGCAATCCTATGATCTATCTGCGGTGATACGTTTTTAGCGGTGCTTTATTCCATCGCTCTGAGCTGTAAATCCAGGGCCGCACCGGAAATACGGATCTCCAGCGCACAAACGACCAGCGACGCCAGCAGAAACAACAAACACAACCCGAAAACCACCATCGCCGCAGCTTCCATATTCAGGAACAGCAGGAACATATCCACCACACAGAATGAAGCTGATGATGCCAAGTTGCTGCATCTGCTTGATGTAGTTCATCCGTATTCGCAGGTTGTCGATCTGCCCTGACAGGGATTTGCGCTGTGGGTTTTCCCGAAACGACTGGTGCAGGTTTCGAACCAGTGCCGCCAGCGACAGGTATTTGTTGGTATAGGCAAGAAACAGCAGGGATATCGCAGGGAAAAACAGGGCTGGGGTAGTAAGCGTCAGTTCCACGGTAAATGCCTGGGCTGGATGGTACACCGGCTGCAGAAAGTCCCAGCAGCCGGTGTGTAATTTATCATGGAATCATAACGGGCATCACTAACAGAAATGGCCGTGATGCACGATGTTCAGGTTAGTGGCCGACAGGCAGTTCAACCGGCACATCGTTGATGCTGAAAATGCCTTCTTCCAGGCGGAACATCAATTTCCGTTCTTCCACCCAGGGTTTGCGGACGTCTTCCATTGCCTGCAGGCAGAGCTGCTTGCGCGCTATGTCCACTTCCGTGTCGCAGGCCATCAACAGGAAATCGCCGGAGATCGCCATGTTCTGACACAGGGCGGCCATTTGTTTGGCATGGCTTGGCGGGTTACCGTCGGCCATGGCAGAAGCGCTGCCAAAGTGCTCACAACCCCAGTTGATCATGGCGTCCGTTGCCGAGAAAGAAACGGTGCTGTTAATGGCATTCAGGGCCTGCTTGCTCATGGCCTGGCTGTCCGCCTCGGTGACAGGAGGGTTGTTCAGGTATTGGGTCAGAAGTTCGCCTGTATGCTGGTTGCCCTGCAGGCTGAACCCGAGAGATACGTCACCATGAACGGTTTTCAGGTCAATGTTGTCGATGGCGAAACGAGGCAGATGCCGGGTGAATTCAACCGCAACATCCAGTAACTCTTCCCGTCCCTTTTCGGCTTCCACGGAATCCATGGACTGGCCAATACTGATCAGTTTTTTCATGGCCGAAACACTGAGATTCTCCGCCGAAAACTGAATATCGAGGTTTTGAATAAAGTTCTGGCCATCGGGAATGGGCACCATGGGAATGAGGATTTCCCCGGTTTTCACCTGTACCGTGGATGACAGCAGGTCTTCTTCCAGCTGCTCATTGCTGCTGATGTTCAGGTCAGTCACCTTGAGCAGGGTTTGTAAGCCGATGGGGGTGACGCCACTGAGTGTCATCTCGGGCATCGTCATGCGCCACTGATTAAAGCCGTTTTGAAGGGTGAGCACACCGTCGGAGAAACGAATAACGCCTGCGACTTCACCGCTTTCCACGATCTTCCAGTCTGCAGGCGTCAGGTTAAGGATGATGTCTGTTCCCTGCCGGTTGCTGCTGTCATACGTTGCACGGGTGCCGTCCAGTTGCAGTTGCAGATCACTCACAGGATCCAGTGGAATACTGTATTCAGACGCTTCAACTGTCACCGTGGTGTGTCCGTCCCACCCCTGGGAAAGTTCAATCTTGCCGGGGACATCAAGCTCCATACCCACCTGGTCCATGGCATAGTGCATGTCCAGTGATGCAGATGCCATCGTTGGCAGGGATAGCAGCGTACCGTGGTGGACGACGCCCTCAAGGGTGATGCTTTCACCATTGAGCTCACGTAGCCCCGTCCCTTCCAGGCGGGCCGTGAGATGGGTCTGGGTATAGCCCTTGTCCAGTTCCAGCTGACTGACGGTATAGTGGTTCGTCTCAGCGATCGTCTGGATCTGGCGGCTGAGTTGGTCATTGATGATCTTTCCGCTGACCGCGGGTAACAGTAAGGCAGTCGCACCGGCGACGCCGGCAATCAGTCCCAGTGACAGGACGAGTTTTTTTATTTGGCTCATTGCTGCGTGTTTTCCCTGAGCATGGATGGAGTCCTGAAGCACAGCGGCCGGTCACGGAGGTGGAGCGGTTTTCAGGCATTCATTATCAATACTATACAGAAGGTCACGGGTTGTACCACTTCAGCCGGAGGATGTGCCATCACGATCTTCATGTTAACGTGTTGCATCGCGATCATAAGCGTTATTTCATCGTTCCTGATTTAAAAAATAAAAATACGTAAGGAAGCGAATAAACCATGTTGAAGCTGCGAACCGGCAAGCATACCCAACGGCTGGCGACCCTTGATCCTGAAAAAGACCACCATGAAATGGTGCGGGTGATGGCCGAACATGAGTTCCCGCTGGATACATTGATCGCCGGTGAACTGGCCCAGCTGAAAACCTTTGGCATTCCGGGAATTGCCCGGCTACTGCACCAGACCGGACGCTACGAAAAAGAGAGCACCAAACGGCTGGATGATACCAAGGCTATTTTGCGCGAGATCATGCAGCCCGGGCCCAACAGCACGGAAGGCCGGGAGATGGCAGAGCATCTGAACCATATCCATGGTTTCTATAAAATTCCCAATCATGAGTTTCTGTATACCCTTTCCCTGTTTGTCTTTGAAGCTGTGCGATGGAATGACGCCTTTGGCTGGCGTGCCATGACCCGGAATGAAAAGGAAGCGTTTTACCGGGAGTTTTGTGGCCTGGGCGAGGCGATGAATATTCAGGATATTCCGTCCTCCTACGAGGCGTTTGAGCAATGGAAAACCGCGTATGAACAAACGCATCAGGCGTATACGCCGGAAGCGGAGAAAGTCACAGCCGGTATATTGAAAGGCCTTGCCGCCCTGCTGCCTGCCTGGCTCAGGCCGTTTACCCCAACACTGGTGGCAACACTCATTAATGATGATCAATTGCTTGAAGCCCTGGGGCTGAAAGCACCGAATGCATGGCAGAAGCGCGGCATTATTGGGCTGATGAAAACCAGGGCATGGTGTGGTCGTTATTTAAATCCCTGGGAAAATCGGTCTTTTGCCGACAGTCACATTGTTAATCACTATATCCACTACCCGGATGGCTACCAGCGGATGCGCCTCGGCCCCAAGGTGTTGGTAGACCGGATTTATGCACGTAACAAATCCAGTGAAGTGACCTGAAACCTTAACCGGACATGTCAGTTTTTCACCGGGCTGTGAACTAAATACATTCGCGGAGGTCACAAAACAGCAAAGTACCAAGGAATTGAGACAGAATGGCAAGTTCTGCCGATGCTGCACAAGCCAGTGTCAGACCGCAGTTAATATCACCACAGGGTTCTGAGAAATCCTCAGCATTGAGTGTTTCTGCTTTTACGAGGGAGGTGCAACGCGCCTTTCCTCTACCTGCGCTGGATACGTTAGATGCTGATTCAGACGCTTACTGGTTCAGTAATGAAGTTCCCACTTCAGAAAATAAGGATCTTGATCTTAAAAATACAATCAGGGAATTAGCCAGGCTTCCAACCGATCTCAGGGACAGGCATGTTGCCATAATCACTGGAGAGGGAGGAATGCTGTCATGCTTGCCTGAGCTTTCGAGAGTCTGCTGCATGGTTTTGCATGTTGATCATAACCCTAAGCTTCTTCATTTTATTCAGATATTGTTTGAAGCGTTAACCTCTTCAGACAGAGGTTATGACTTTAATGAGGAAGATAATTGGCTGGAACAGGCAATGACAACACTGAAGGATGGCATTGGGAATAGTGCCCAGTGTAAAAGCGATCCTATTCGTGGTTTCTACTATAAAAACAAGAGTGGTATGGAAAAGTACCATTGTTTCTATTCCGCAGAGAGGCTTGAGGAAACAAAAAAAGCATACGAATTATGTAAAATAATTCCAGTCAGTGCAGATTTCTATAATCAGGATGAAATGGTAAAACTGGGTGGGATGATAAAAGACCATCATCTCTCGGTTGTTTATATTAATCTATCTAACGTAACTGATTATTTTCATGGTTTTTTCTCACAAAACAAATTTTCAGGAAGGGTTTCAGGAATAGACCCGGGTTTGTCTATTGAAAGCTTGCCTCTGGAAAATAATGCGCTATGTGCCCTCAGTTCATCTAAGGTGGCGCCACGATATACAAAATGTTGCCAAAAAAAAGATTATCGAAATGAACTACATGATGCATCCCAACGGTGTGCAGATAAAATTATAAACGATTTGGCTAAAAGTTATACTTCATTATATCTACCATTGACCTATCCCTTTCGGAAATGTTTTGCTCTTGCGCAAGTTAAAAAAGAGGCCTATAGCAAGATTGAAGCATTGTTGCGCCTTAGCTTGTCGCAATTATCAGACTCCGAGGCTTTTGAACTTAATAAACATAAATCACTTGTTGAGCAATTTTTAAGCAATAATAATGAGGTTTCAAGAGATCAAGCTACTAGCTTCATGGCCATAGTTAATACAGCTATCAAAGAAAAACCTAACCTTCACGGAAAAGGGGGGGGTGAATGATTTTTTCACTATGTGTCACTCTAAATAAATAATGATTATATATTTGGTGCTGTTGTCAACCAATACTCAAACCACTTCATTTTATTGGGAGTGAGTGTTACGTAGATTAACAAATATACCCGGCAATACTTAACTGTCTCCATTAATAGTTTTATCAGGTTCAGTGCTGGTGAATAGATAACAATCTGATAGTGTGTATGCTTTTATCTGACCGATCATCCAGTACTTTCTGGAAAAAGGGCTGTATTAGCTGCATTAAGAATTTAAGTTCTTGAAAGACTTGAACCAAATTATTTGGTAAGGGTCATATGGACAGATAGTAATCGCAAAGGAGTTTTATACAATGGAATATTTGAGAGATGCTGCTGGAGCACTATATGGTGCTGGGTCGCAGGCAATATCAACAACACTATCAAAATTGAGTGCTTCAGCTTTTGCGAGACAGGTTGAAGCCGTCTTCCCTCTTCCCAGGGTGGGTGATCTTGAGTCTGGTTCGGATTCTTTTTTGATTAGCAATGAGGTTCCTGACCGAGAAAATCAAGATGTTGATCTTAAAAGAACAATAGAAGAATTAACTAAACTCCCAACCGAGCATAGAGAAAGACGTGTTGCAATAATCACTGGAGAGGGAGGTCTGCTCTCATGCTTACCTGAGCTTTCGAGAGTGTGTAGTATCGTTTTACAGGTAGATTATGACCCTGTTTTACTCTATTTGGTTCGGATATTGTTTGAGGGTTTAACCTCTTCAAAAAGGAAATTTTCTGAAGAATCTGAGTCTCTTTGGTTAGAGCAAGTAGTAAAAAAACTGGAAGGTTCTATGGAAAGGCCTCCAAGATGTCTGGATGATGCAATACGATCTTCTTACTTTTCTAACAAGCAAGGTATGGGTAAATATCATTGTTTTTCAACAGAACATAGGTTTAATGAAACGAAAGCGGCATGTAAGACATGTACAATAATTCCAGTCAGTGCAGATTTTTATAATCAGGATGAAATGGCAACGTTGGCTAAGTTGATAAAAGATTATCATCTCTCAGTTGTTTATATTAATCTATCTAATGTTACTGATTATTTCCATGGTTTTTTCTCAAAAAACCAATTTTCAGGAAAGGTTTCAGGAATAGACCCAAGTCTATGTGTTGAAAGTTTTCCACTGGAAGATAACGCACTATGTGCGCTCAGCTCGTTACGAGTGGCACCACGATATACAAGATATTGCCATAAACAAGATTATCGAAAAGAGTTACATCATGCAGCCCAAAGACATGCAGATAAAATAATAAATGATTTAATTAAGGGAAACTCTTCATTACATGGTTCATTGACCGAGCCTGTTCATAGATGCCTTGCTCTAGCGGAGTCAAAAAGTGGCTATTGCGAGATTGAACCATTATTGCGTCTTAGTTTGTCGCAATTATCAGATTCTGATGCCCATGAATTGAAGAAAAAGAAACTAGAGATTGAGCAGGCTTTAAGTAGCAATACTCGAATTACAAAAGATCAAGCTATTATCTTTATGAATATTGTCAATATTGCCCTATCCGAAAAACTTAACCCTCATGGGAAAGAAGGGGGTAGTGAATAATTCCGTTGTTGCCATGCGGCGTCCAGCAATGCAGGCGACTGTGAAATTTTTCGGTTACCGTGCAGAGGTTGTGTAAAAAAACATTCATTCTCTGCACAGTAAGTGATCAGGGCGTGGCGACTTCCTGCTCAATGAGCATATCGAGAATCCAGCGCTTGCTGAAGGTGACAAAACAGGATGACGTTTGTTCAGGCAATCAGGGTGGGCAAGGTTAGACTATTTAATAGCGTAACCAGCATATATCATCAGATCTACCTAACCCGAAATCATAATCAAGAAACTCCCCTTTTTTAACCAAATCATCGATCAGGACACAGGTTAATGCCTCTGCTATCACGTCACCCCTGTCAAGATACCAACTATCACCATTGTGTTGTTTGCGCGTGCCAGGATGGTCAAGAAGTATCTCATATAGACCTTTGAGAAGTTCTCCACGTTTTGTCACAACCGATCTTAACCTGATTTTTTGAGGCTCATTCAGATCTGAAAGCGACATGCCGTCACTTTTTAATTTTATATATTCTTCCATTTGCGTTTTTATATTCATAATCACAACGGGAACTATTTTCTCCGCCAGCTCTTTTACTGATAGATCACTAACATCTTTCAGGAAATCACTTGGAAAAGTTTGTGTATGGCTTGTAATTTCCTGCAAGTCATTCTCTCCCTGATTCAGCCGGCTCAATGTTTCTGCGACAAGTTTGGCAAGAGACGCTACTCTTTCATTGCTGAACTGTAAGGCATAATCATCAGCATTGTTTGAAACATTATTTTTTCTTAACCACTCCGCATGATCGCTATAACATACCTTAAGATATTTCCTGCCTTTATCGGCCTCTCTGTCCAGAGCGTCACTATCATAATCCATGTTCAGGCACAAAGCTTGATCTTTTATGATATCGACATGGTAAGGAAATATTCTTGCCAGACAATTTAACTGCTCACCACTTTTTAATCCGTAAATTTCCTGGTAAAAAGCCAGATCATAAAGATGCCCAATATCAATCAATCCGATGCGACCTTCTTTCTTACCATTTTTTTCAATGATATAAAGAGGTATATTGTCATATCTGACGCTGTTATCCACTTCCGGAATATAGCTGAGAGGCCCATATATTGTGATCAAATCAGTTAAATATTTTATCGTGAAGAGAGAGACCATGTCGCGAACGGCACCATCAAACGAAGCCTGTTCTGAAAGATAAACGGCCATATTATGAAAATGATCCGGATTTACAGGTAGCCGCTCTTGTACCAAAATACATCCATTTAAAAAGCTTTCCGGTAAAGCCAGATGAGAGAGATCACGCTCTTTGATGATTTTTCTGACTTCATTCATTTGACTCAAATGACTACTTCCCGTTCGTGATCCTTCTTCCTTAAGAACAATATTGTCATTAAAGAAATAAACCGGAATGTTTCCAGCAGATGCCTTAGGCATTCTTTCGAGCAGTTCTCTTGTAAATGCAGTTTTTTGTGAAATCAAAATTTTATAAAGGGGAACTTGGGTGCCTGTTGCTTTCTGAACCAGGCACTTATTGATAAATACAGTAGCCCTTTCGAGATTATCTTCACTCTTTTTAGCCAAACCGGTTTCTGTTGAAAGATTGTCAGAACATCCAGTACCAGCCGCATTTTTCCTCATATCTGCTTATTAATCCTTAAAAGAAATACTTAGGCGCAGGTTTTTTCAGTGCACCAGTCTAAGAAGTGCGGGGTAAAGACGAAAAAATATAAGATTGTCTTTGTACAGTTATTTAGATGATGATTCATATACTCTGACTGTAGGATGAATCAAAAGTTCCTCACGTGAGTACCTGAACCTGATTTTTCTCAGCGCACCAGCCCTCAGGGTTAAGTTACCCTTTGCCGTTGGTAGCGCCAGTATCCAGCGTATCTTTCTCTGACAGAGTGCTCTTCCAGGAAACTTTCGTTTTGGTCGGCTTATAAGTTGATTGATCCGGATTACGCCAGACGCCCAATGGTAATGACCAATTCCGTGTTTTACGACTTCCCCATCGCTCTGGATGGTCTGCTTTGCAGATGTCGGTTGTCCGGGTGCAGCCATATGGACGACAGTGAAATTTTCCCGGTTACCGTGCAGAGAATGGGTTTTTGACCACAATCCCTGCACGGTAAGTGATCAGGGCGTGACGACTTCCTGCTCAACGATCATATCGAGAATCCAGCGCTTGCTGGAGGCGTCAGCCGGCGGATTGGGGACATCGAATTCCTTGATTCGCAGGCGATAGGCAATGCCGGGCTCCGGCGAAAACCCTTCGATGGCGCCGTAGTAGAGTGTCCAGGGCTGGTTCTTGTCTTCGCGAATCTGCAGGCACTCCATGGGGGCTACACCAACACAGGGCGCTTTTTCCGGTGCGACGTAAACGAAGCGGGTTTTACCTTCTTCCATAGCGGGTTGTTTGGTAAAGGTGTAGGTTTCATCCCCTGAAGAGAGGGTCAGCTGGTCGCCATGTTGTTCTACGACAGGCTTGCTGGCCAGCAGTTGCTTCAGGGCTTCTTCCCGGTTGGCGCTTTTGCCATGGCACATCATCAGGGTGCTGGCCATGTTATCGACCACCAGGTGGTCACCTTCCATCTGCACCTTGCCCATCATGCGGTTACAGCCGGCATAGGCCGAGAGGCGGTCTTTCTGGATATCCAGGGTCATGGCCCTGGTGCCGGCTGCAGGCGTGCTTTCCTGCCAGCGACCTTCCGGCAGGCTGCTGCAGGCCGTCAATGTTGTGAGCAGGGTGGCGGTGAGGCCAAGGCGTGTCATGTTCATTCGGTGCTCCCGAAAGTACGTATTAATATGTCATTTGTCGTTTATAGTGTAATGATCCCTATAAACGACATCAGTCGTAACAACCGAAACAGTCAATAGATTCTTCGGCAGCGGAAATGTCACCTGAGGCCAATGTTTCCCCTTTCTTCTGGCCTTTTTCAATCGCTTTCAGTACATCCTGCATAGTAACCAGGCGGGATTGCTCCCGTCCGGTTCTGACCGTTTGATGCCATTGGTTTTTACTGATGCTGTAAACCGCACTCAGCTCATTCATGGTCCAGGGAAGGCGATGGCTGGCCAGGGTCGCGGTGAAAAATGTGGCAAATGATTCAATTTCTGCCTGATCAAGCGAGGCACCGGCGTTATCCCAGGGCATCCAGGCACCCAGCCAGGTGGGTATGCCTCTGCCCTGTTGGAATCGGAGCGCGGTATCAACGGCATCCAGCAATATACGACGTTCTTCTTGTGATCCGTCATTATGCCAGTCTTTACTGCCTCCCTTCTGGTTCGGGCCGGAGGCATAGCGATGCCACTCCGCCAGAAGATAGGGCCCTTTGAAAGCGTCGGTCTTGAGCCTTGTCAGCCCTCTTTCGGTTTTCAGGGGCGAGGTCAGGATAAGGTTTCGTGTTGAGTTATTGTCGCCGGTTGCACGGATGGCGAGCATCGCCTGGTGCATCCAGTCATTGGAAAGGGAGGGATCAACACGCAGACCGCCAAAGCCATGAATGCCTATTTCGGTCATCAGGTTAAAACTCAGTGAATGAGGAAACGCCCTGAAGTGTTCCGCGACGACTGTCCACCAGGCGACATAGTTTTCACAATCCTGTGTGCTGGCCCGGCTTTCCGCTTCGTGATGAATCCATGACAGGATGGGAGTAATGCCGTGATCATTGGCAATGGTGACGACACGCTCAAGTTCATTCAGGAAGCGATCCATGGAGGCGTTATCAAGCTGCTTCGCTGGTTCAGTGCCTGTGTCTGTAGTGATGTCAGGAAAACCGTAAATATCAGCCCTGACCCTTAACCGGAGATTACTGAAGCCGGCCTGACGAAGGTCCGTCATGGTTTTAATCAGCTTGCTATCGGGAAGTTCTACGGTTTGTGGGAGAGGTTTTTTGAACCAGCTGGTGGCAAAACCGGTGCCGATCATCTGCTGGTATTCTTCGGCTGGAATCGGCTTATCCTGACCATAGAGCATGCCAGTCAGGCTTATTGCCACCAGGAGAATGACAGCCGAAACCCGTCGACGTATCAGGTGTCGAGTCAATGCACTTATCGTTGGGAACAGCATAGTGGCTTGGCCAGGTTGCGGAAGGTACGGGGAGCGTCGTATATCACGACCTAATGTAGGCAATGTTATGTAAAATTCAAACAATAACAGCAACCCGAATAGATCGGGTTATAGATAAGTAAACATTTTTGAATCTGCATCAGGTTAATTTATCTGAATTCTATGAATATTAATCTTCAGATTTAATCTCGAATTTTAAAAAGAAACCTGATTATTTTTAAGATGAAGCGCATTTGAGAGTTACTTAAAAAATTAAGGAGTCAGTAAGTCAGTAAGTAAAGATCACAGAATAGTTAGGTATATATTTGCTTCAATATTTTATTCTTATCAGGTTTATCACTCTAAATCAGCCAGTAGAGACTAAATACGTTGCCCCCTGAATACATTATTTATAGGCCAAAACATGTGTTAAGTCTTTTCGAAGGAAATACATATCAAAGGTTGAATCCAAGGTGTTTTGGATTTCTTGTGGGCGTTTGATGAATGGTGGTAATCCTGCAAGATCAATGAAGTTTGTATGAGGATAATTCAACAGGATATTGAATATGATCAAAGGAACACAAAAAGACCATCAGGGATTGCATGCACCGCAGTATGCCGGAGAAAGAGAGGTTGCAGGTCAGGCCCGGCTGGGTTTTCGAAAAATCTGTACCATAGGGAATATAGATTTGGAGTCGGCGGTTGCGCCAATAGTCCCGACAGGCACTTACAACAAGTCTGAGAACATATGGAACTTTGTTCGCATACCTTTGCAAAAAAGTGTAATGGTCAATGCGGTAGAAGTCCGTCAGGATCAAACAAATAACCGGTATGTTACCTGTCCTGACCTGAGAGTAGATTCAGATACTGGACGAGCCGTTATGTCCCATTTCCGTAAGAGGGAATGGAAAGGGCCTGCCTGTGCGATATCGGAACTTAAACCAGGGCAGGTCGTTGCCAGTAAAACGCCTGGCGGATATGAGCATTATGAGGGATTCATGCATTGTGTTGTAGAGAAGGATATGCCCGTTATTGGCTCATTAAAGGATATGATGATAAAGCTTGACCGGCAATCAAGGAGTAAACCTTATCAAACAGAAGTTTTGAATAAAGTACTGGTTGTTCCTGAATATTCGGGTGTTTTTCTGGGGCGCCAATACAGTGATTTTATGCGTGATTTATTCGCGGCGATAGAGCAAACAGCACAGGAAAGGAGACCGGATAAAATACTTTTTCTTTCCTGTTCCAGCGAGGCTCAAAAGGCTTTGGTTGATTGTGGACAGTCACTACTACACCAACAGCAGGAAGAAGTGCTGTCATCGGAATCTGTTGGTTCAGATTCTGGCGCAAGGGTTGCGGATGCCAGTCAAAAAATGGCTGAAGGCAATTATGATGAACGCACAGAGTTTAACTTTAATAAAAGAAAAATCGAAATCTGGTTAGATGATGTTTTGTCTATGGGGGATTATCTCTTGTCAGTTTATGAGAAAGAAAAGTGTGATGAATTTGCTGTTAAGAGGTATTCATCGCTGATCCATCATCTAATGGATGAAATATCTAATTTTCGTAAGCTAAATGGCGATGAGTGGTTTCATTTTATTGAAAAACTTAAATTGTCACATGCGGTTTTTTTGATGCTGGTAGAAAAATACAAGTCAGATGATGAGGAACACTCAAAAGAAATAGCATTAAATGAGAAAGTTGTTAATAAAAAACTATACGATCTTCTAAAAAATATAGAAAAACAAGAAGAAAGATTGTGTGCGAGTATTGACAGTATTTGCCTGTATATTGATTTGTTGATCAATAGTACGGGAGGTATTGCACATAGGGGAATGGTTATTGATTTTGTCAATAGTGAAATTCAGGCCAGTTTTATAAACCTACCCGGATATCTTAAAAAGGTCCCCAATGTCAATGATGAGCAGATAATGGAAAAAACCCGTGAAATCATCAGGCATATTGGAAATACACACTACCTGACGGTTACATGGGACAATCGGAGACTGACTTCCCTGGCCAAAGGTGCGCTGACAAAAGAATCAGGACACGCGCATAAGTTATTATTTAAAAGAAATGCAATAAAACCCATGCTGGAAATGGTCATCAACAGGGATATTACACCACTTTCTGAGTGTAACGATGTTTCTAAACTATTACGATACCTCAATATCTATAAGGATATTTTTCGAGTGTGCTCCGATGTATTCAAACAAGATGATCAAGCCGTAACGCAATTAAAAAGTATCATTGACCAATTAGAGGTTGTTCATTCTGAAAAGCTGGATCAGCAGATAACAGCAGCAGAACAAGAGGGTGGCGATTCACAACCGTTGGCAGAGGCTGGAGGGAGTATATTCAGTACTGGGGCAGAAGTCACAGATGAGACCGAAGCACTGACTTTACCATCAACACATGTGGCACATGAGCAACAAAAGGAAGATTCTGCAGTATTGGCTGATAGGCCAACAAAAACAAAAAAGAAAAAAAGAAAGCTAAGGGAAAAGGGGGGCAGTGGGTGTACAGGCTGGTTAACAAAGCTCAGAATAAGTGTAATGAGTTGGAAAAGTGTCATCCAGTAAATAAAGAAATGTATCAAGTCTGGTTAGACAGTATTAAAGAATCAAAAGAGGTTTTAGAAGAGTTTTTGAAGAAGAAGGATGTTGGCAGAGATGATCTATTACTTTTTTCAAGATTTATCAGGAGTATATTTTCAACTCACTCTCGTAAATATTTTGATGAAATGTATGGAAAAATAGAAATGCCAAAGGATAAAGAAAATTTACATGAGTACGTGGCTGAAATGTGGAAGGTATTGATTTTGTTGAGAGGGCAATATGATAGAGAAGATTCTAAAATAGTAATGGAGCACCTGAAAATGCTTCGTGTACTTCTGCAAGAGCCAGAAAGCATTACAGGTAAAGTTTTTATGGTTCCATCGCGAAAAGATCAATTTACTAAATCAATGGAAAAGCTTGCTTTATTCCCCCATGATATGCTGCAAAATAGTGATTTTGTCGAGGAGTTTTATGTATTTTTATCTGATATTGAAAAAATAAGATTGTGTTCAGTAGAAAAGAAAGAAGAACCTATTGACGACAGTTGTCATTATCAAATAGAGGTTGTTAATAAATTTTTTCAAACGCTAGGTGATCAGTTTAAAGGAAAGGATTATACCAATAAATCATTAAAGGATATCGGCGATTACGTCAATTTTTTGTCATGTTTGACACGTATTTATAAGGAGAAATATCTGGGTGAGAAATGTAGTGAATATGAGGTGATGCAATCGATTGTTAAATGCTTGAAAGAAGTTCATGAAGAAAAGACTAATCAGCAATATGGTTTAGTTGACGATAAAACTGGTTTGAGCAAGCGCGTGCATGGCAAAAAAAAATCTTCACGACAGCCAGCTAAAACAAAAAGGACAGAAAGTAAAGAAGAAAAAAGTTTAGCCTTGTCAGTTTCAAGGGCTACAGAAGTTAAAGAAATAGAGATGTTGGATGTTGGTGATAAGAATTGGAAAGAATTAATTGATGTAGGAATGGAGAAGAGTAGAGATTTAGAAAAAATGGTTGCGATTGGGGATTTGGATGCTGCGTTACCACTACTTGGTTTAATCTCTAAATATTTTTATGATTTGGCTAAAAAATTCCATGATGAGACAGAATTAAATCCTGAATTTGATGATGCTTTCTGGCAGGTTTTTCATGAGATTTCTGACCTTTTTAATATGCAGGAAAACAGATTCAGATTAATCAGGAGAGCGTGTTTTAGTGAAATGGATAAGCCGATGATTAAAAAATTTTATGATTATAAGTCTGATTACAATCTGGGTTTGCTTTTTTGATTTTGTGTTTAATAGATGTAATTGAAAAAAAGACTGAATGTGAGTTTGTTCGTCGTAAGTTGAATAAAAAGGTGTTTATTAAAATTTGTTGTTGTCTTTTTTATGCAACTACATATAAGTCTGAATATTATCTCATTACAGAAAAAAACAACGATAAGCAGGATAGAATTCTGATTGAAAATGTCGTTGATATAATGAAAGAGACAGCTCGGATAAATTTTGATAAGCATACCATGTTTAAATTAAAGGCGATGAAAGAGGACTCAGATCTTGAGAGTTATAAGCGTTCAGGTTTTATCGTTCCTTTTGATAGTCTTTCCGATTCGGTCACAATCGTAGATTATGTACGATTATCCAGTGTGTTGATTGATAATGTGATTATTGCAGATGAGCCTGCTCCGTCAGGCGAAGCGACTAAAGCATGGAAACGTGGGCTGTTTGCGCCCTTTTTTGTGCAGTTGGCAAGTTATTGCCATGAAACCGCAACGAATACCAAAAATTCAGCAGTCTTAAAGCTGTTACACAAGTGTGTTGAAACCATGCAGAAAAAATATTCAGCTATCCAGGCATCACAAAATGAAGAAATAGTCATGGAACTTAAAAGATGCAGACTTCATATTGAATCATGTCAGAGTAAACTGAAAAGATAGAGCATCACAGCGGTGAGTTATCGTGAGAGGATAGGGGTCAGTGACAGCCGTATTCACAGGTCATTGCAAGAAAGGCTTTTGGCTATTTCAGAGCAGTTGCCAGAGCGTATCGAAAATGACCTTCTGGGCTGTGGCAATTTCTGATGAATCAATGACGGTGGCTACCGGGTAGTTCTCTGAAGCCAGGGAGATCATCGCCACTTTCGGGGGATAAATCGCGATATAGCTGGCATCCGGCTGGCCCTGGGTGCGAATCCATTTCCGTTCGGAATATTCTGCGTCTTCGCCCCCTTCTCCCAGGGCTATTACCTTAACGCTGATCTTCTGCCGTATGCGCTGCGTCGTGTAGTTGGGAAACGGGCGGTACAGATGCTGACGCAGGGATTTGGAGGAAAACACCGAATAGGTTTTTTCGGGTTGAGCGGCAACCGTCGCGAGGATGTCTTTCAACACCAGTTCAATGCCGTCATCCCCTTCATAAAAGCTGACATTGCCACTGCTGAAATCGGGTTTCAGGTGGTGAAGTCCGGGAATAATGTCCGTTTTCAGCTGTTCAATGGTGTGTTTCAGGGCGTTCTGTTTTTCTTCCGCCAGCTGTAGCAGCCGTTCGGGATCTTCCGCCCGGAATACCCGGCGCTTGCCTTTCGGGAAATAACTGACAATACCCCGGGCGGCAAGCCGCTTCAGGGTTTCATAGGTGGTGCCGCGGTTGACGCCTGTCTGCCCGGCAATGTCACGGATGGAGGCTGGCCCCAGGCGGAACAGCGTCATGTAGATGCTGATCTCGCGGTCATCCAGGTCAAGTTGTTTGAGGGTATCGAGATTCATTTGTCAAAAAATGTATGACAAAGCCTATTGTGTCGAATATAAAACGGCATAACATGGCATTAAGCTAGTATTACTGTCAATGAAACATTGACAGAGTGATTGAATTTTCGGGGCCTGCCTGCGTGGCGGGCTCTTTGCTGTGGTACAGCATCTGTGCGTCCAGTGGTTTCCGGTAAGCGTTGTCCGGGCTGGCTGGATGCCATTACCGGATTATGTGAATTGTCATGAAAATCGAAACTATTATTCTGGCCGCCGGCCAGGGCAGCCGGATGAAATCCGCATTGCCCAAAGTCCTTCATCCCATTGCCGGTCGTCCCATGCTGGAACATGTCATTTTGTCTGCCCAGAAACTGCAGGCGAAACAGGCAGCTGCCGAGGGTGGTCTGCATGTAGTGATTGGCCACGGGGCGGACCAGGTACGCGAACGCCTGGGCAACTACGCCGTTAACTGGGTGGAACAGACGGAACAGCTGGGCACCGGCCATGCGGTCATGCAGGCGGCGCCGGCCTGTGGTGAGGCGGATATTGTACTGGTGTTGTACGGCGATGTGCCCCTGATTCAGTCTGCGACACTGGAATCCCTGGCAGCGGCCTGCAACGGTGACCGCCTGGCGCTGCTGACCATTAACCTGCCCAACCCCAGCGGCTATGGACGTATCGTGAGGGATGCCACTGGTGCTATCCAGGCCATTGTGGAAGACAAGGATGCCTCGCCGGAACAGCACGCCATCACTGAAATCAATACCGGCATCATGGCGATTCCCGGCAAGCGTCTGAACACCTGGCTGGATAAACTCTCCTGTGAAAACGCCCAGGGCGAATATTACCTGACCGACATCGTTGCCATGGCAGTAGCAGAAGGAACCGCCGTGGTGCACGCCCAGCCACAGAGCGCGACAGAGGTTCAGGGTGTGAATAACCGTGCCCAGCAGGCCACCCTTGAGCGTCAGCTGCAGCGCCAGCAGGCGGAAAAACTGATGGCAGACGGTGTCACACTGCTTGACCCGGGTCGTCTGGATATCCGCGGTACCCTGCAGGCAGGTAACGATGTTGTGATCGACATTAACTGCGTGTTTGAGGGCGCAGTCGTGCTGGAAGATGGCGTGGAAATCGGCCCCGGCTGTGTGATCAGTAATGCAATGATCGGCGCGGGTACCCGTATCAAGGCCAACAGCATCATTGAAGAGTCCGTGGTGGCAGCCAATTGTGATATCGGGCCGTTTGCCCGTCTCCGTCCCGGCACCCATCTTGAGGATAACGCCAAGGTCGGCAACTTTGTTGAAACCAAGAAAGCGGTGATTGGCGCCGGTAGCAAAGTAAACCATCTGAGCTATGTTGGAGATGCGGACGTCGGTGCGGGGGTGAATGTTGGTGCAGGTACCATTACCTGTAATTACGACGGTGTGAACAAGTTCCGCACGGTGATTGGTGACGGCGCCTTTATTGGTTCCAATTCCTCGCTGGTGGCGCCGGTCACCGTGGGTGAAGGTGCGACGGTCGGCGCCGGTTCCACCATTACCCGTGATATTCCGGGGCAAAACCTGGGTGTGGCCCGGGGACGGCAGAAAAACATAGAGGGCTGGAAACGCCCGGAAAAAAAGGCCTGAAGGCCAACTAACCGATGGGGCTGAAAGAAAACGACAGATTACTTCTTTCAGCCAACAAACGAATACTGTCGTTTAGAGTACAGGAACAGAATTTATGTGCGGCATTGTGGGCGCAGTTGCGCAAAGGGACGTAGCTCAGATCCTCGTGGAAGGATTGAAGCGGTTGGAGTACCGGGGTTATGACTCCGCCGGTCTGGCGGTGATTGATGCAGAAGGCAATATTGCCCGTCTGCGTCGCTTGGGTAAGGTGCGTGCACTGGAAGAAGCGCTGCAGCAGGATCCGGCCACTGGCGGAACCGGTATCGCCCATACCCGCTGGGCAACCCACGGCGCGCCCAGTGAGGCGAATGCCCATCCCCATATCTCCGGCGACAATATTGCGCTGGTGCACAACGGTATTATCGAAAACCACGAACTGCTGCGCAATTACCTGCAGGAGCAGGGGTATACCTTTGTGTCTGAAACCGATACCGAGGTCATTGCCCACCTGGTGCACCACGAGCAGAAGCAGGGGCTTTCCCTGTTGGAAGCGCTGCAAAAAGCGGTGCATCAGCTCGAAGGTGCCTACGGTACGGTTGTGATGGATCGGAATGATCCGGAGCACCTGGTCGTGGCCCGTTCCGGCAGCCCGCTGGTGATTGGTGTAGGGATTGGCGAATACTTTGTGGCGTCTGACCAGCTGGCGCTGCTGCCGGTGACCCACCGGTTCATCTTCCTGGAGGAAGGGGATGTCGCGGAAATTACCCGCGAAGGTGTTCGTATCTTCGACAGTGCCGGTTTGCCGGTTGAGCGTGAGGTCGTGGACAGTGACCTGGACCATGAAGCCGGAGACAAGGGACCTTACCGCCACTTCATGCTGAAGGAAATCTTCGAGCAGCCTGACGCCATTGCCAGCACGCTGGAAGATCGCATGACCGCAGATACGATTGTGCTTGAATCCTTCGGACACCGTGCCGTGGAAATCCTGCGCCGGGTACGTGCGGTACAGATCATCGCCTGTGGTACCAGCTATCATGCCGCAATGGTCGCCCGTTACTGGTTTGAAACCTACGGCATCGCCTGCCGTGTGGAGATCGCCTCTGAATTCCGTTATCGCAAGGCGTTTGTTCCCGATGACTGCCTGTTCCTGACCATTTCCCAGTCCGGCGAAACTGCGGATACGCTGGCGGCGCTGCGCATGGCCAAGGAGCAGGGATTCATGAGCAGCATGACCATTTGCAATGTGCCCGGTTCGTCCCTGGTCCGTGAATCAGATATGGCGTTTATGACCCGTGCCGGTGCAGAAATTGGTGTTGCGTCCACCAAGGCGTTTACTACCCAGTTGACAGCATTGCTGATGCTGGTGACCGCCACCGCACGGGCAACCGGTCGGATTGATGCCGGACAGGAAGCAGAAATTGTTCGTGAGCTGCGTGAACTGCCCCACATGATTCGCAATGTGCTGACGCTGGATGATTCTATCCAGCAGCTTTCAGAAGCCTTTGCGGACAAGCACCACAGCCTGTTCCTGGGGCGGGGCACCATGTACCCCATCGCCATGGAAGGGGCACTGAAGCTGAAGGAAATTTCCTATATCCACGCAGAGGCCTATGCAGCCGGTGAACTCAAGCACGGCCCGCTGGCGCTGATCGACAGTGATATGCCGGTGGTTGTGGTCGCACCCAACAATGAGTTGCTGGAAAAGCTGAAATCCAACATGGAAGAAGTACGGGCCCGCGGCGGACAATTGTATGTGTTTGCGGACCGTCATGCGCGGCTGGTGGCCGGTGACGGTATCCAGGTGATTCCGCTGGAGAAGGTACACGATATCGTGGCGCCTATCCTGTACACCATCCCGCTGCAGCTGCTGTCCTACTACGTGGCCATCATTAAAGGCACGGATGTGGATCAGCCGAGGAACCTGGCGAAGTCAGTGACGGTTGAATAATCAAGCAGGGCTTTATGCCCGGTCATACCGGCTTTCTGCCGGCATGACCGGGATATTATTCTGGGTGTATCGATCAACTAATAGCGGTAATTTAACCCTGAGTACGGATGCCATAGATCGGTGGCACAGTGGTTACCGCTTAAGTACCTTTTCGAAGAGAACCAAGATAACGTTTCTCTGACAGGTAAAAATCGGTAAATACGTTTTCAAAGTCCTCAGAGACTGATTTTTTCACCAACTCCAAAGCCAGAACAGACGTTTGCCATGCCTTGATTTTGGGCAGGTCGGCAAAGAAGTCATAGCCAGTATGCGTTTCAACGAGAGCAGCACGGTGCAGTAACGGTAACCATGCAATATCAACCTGGCTGACTTGATGCCCACTGAAAAAGGGCGTGTTCTCCATTTTAGCTTCCATCTTTACCAGGGACTTTTTAAAGGTCTCAGATAACCGCTCAAACACTTCTTTTGACTCGCTGCGCATGGCGCTGCATTGCGCCACATAGTTTTTTGAAGCCTGTAATGCCCAGGCTTTGCTTAACGCTGCCTGCTCAACATCGGTTGTCGGCATTTTGTCTGGATAGCGGGTTTCGAGGTAGCCGATGATCGCGTCAGAATCAAACAATACCGCCCCTGACTCCGTGATCAGTACTGGCGCCTTGCCGTTGGGAGACACGTCAAACAGGCAGTTATCAAAATCAGCGTACCGCATGACGTAAGGAATATTTTTAGCAGCCAGGGTGGCTTTTACCTGCTGGAAAAACGGGCAGATTTTAAAACTGATGAGCGTTAGCATGGCATGTCTCCGACTGTTCAGAATCCGGTTGCTGATACAGACGAAGCAGCATCAAAAAAGATGCAAATCTGCCTTTACGCTTGCAACAGACAATGCGCTGGCGGTTGAATAGCGTTTTTTTGCGGTTACCGGAGTCATCATGGAGTCTCACTGGCCAGTGCATAAAGCGCGACTCAGACATTACATCGTGAAACAGGCAGGCAATGATGCCGCCGTGGATGACATCCTGCAGGAAGTGTATATCAAGGCACATACCCAACTGCACACGCTGAAATCAGAGGGCAGCATTGGCGCCTGGTTATACCGTATTGCTTATAACGCCATTATGGATCATTTCCGTCAGCAAAAAACCTGGGAGGAATTATCCGATACGCTTGAGGCACCGGCTGATGATGACGCTGAACTGGCACATCAGAAACTGGCAGAATGCCTGCTTCCACTCATGGAAGAACTGCCGGAAAAATACCGTGTGCCTTTGAAGATGGCAGAGCTGGAAGGCATGAGCCAACAGCAGGTGGCAGATAAGCTGGGCTTATCATTGTCGGGTGCAAAGAGTCGGATTCAGAGAGGTCGGGGACAACTGCGAGAGCGCTTTACCGCCTGTTGCGATATTGAAGTCGGGCAAGGCGGGGTGACTGATTTTCGGCCTAAAAACGAGCGTTGCAAGGGCTGCGACTGAAACGTTCTGTGCAATAAATACGATGGTTGATGATTTTTTTGCGTCCTTTTTTAACCCATGGCGTCTCTATCGGTACGAACACGAAACGGCCAGCCCTGACCGGTTGTGTCAACTATAGAGGCATTCATCATGTTAAAAGTGATCAGTTTTAAAATCTGCCCATTTGTTCAACGCATCACCGGTATGCTGGAAGCGAAGAACATCCCTTATGAGATTGAGTACATCAGCCTGAGCAATAAGCCGCAGTGGTTCCTGGATATCTCCCCCAATGGCCAGGTCCCCGTGCTGGTGACGGATAATGGCACTGCCCTGTTTGAATCTGATGCGATTGCAGAGTACCTGGAGGACGCTTATCCCGCCTTGCAGGCAGGTTTGACCGCAGAGCAGAAAGCGTTGAACCGTGCCTGGAGCTATCTGGGCAGCAAGCAATACCTGGTTCAGTGTCCGGCGCAAAGGAGTACCGATGCTCAAACCCTGAAAGAGCGCACTGAAAAACTGGCGACAGCTTTTGCCAAAGTAGAAAAAGTGCTGGGTGAACATCGATTCTTCAACAGCGATACCCTGGGTATGGTGGACCTGGCATGGTTGCCCGTGTTGCACCGTGCTCACATAATCCATGAAAAAACGGGCTATGACTTTCTGGCAGGATTCCCGAAAGTTCAGGCATGGCAGGCGGCCCTGATGGAAACGGGGCTGGCGGAGCAAACAGTCTCTGACGATTTCATGGAACACTTCAGCCGCTACTACCTGTCTGAAGACACCTTCCTGGGACGTTGCAAACAGCCGTGTGAGTGTAACTCGGCGAACCTTATGGAATCTTGTGTAGCATCCGGATGCTGTGACCCTGAAGAAAAAGCCAGTTGCAGCAGCGGCAATAGCGGCGGCTGTGAATGCTGATCATCGACCTGGTGAACCGTTAAGAAGACGCCATAAGAGAGTGTGTTTACACACTCTCGAAAGCCCCGTTTGTTGTGGGCGGGTCATAAAGTTGGCAACCAGACCGTTCCGCGTAAACGGCTGGACAGTCCTTGTGTTGGCCATTGGATAGATTCAAGAGGGTTTGTGGTAAAGGTCGATATCAAGGGGTATCACACCCACAAACTCCCGCGACGAGTCCGAGGCGTTAAGCCTTCTGAACGTGCCATTCGATAAACATCATTTGTCAGGGGTGATGTTACATAAATGACCAATGTCGTAAAATTCAGCGTGACTGATAACCTTTCCCTGCGGGCAGCAAAGGAAAGGCCAATTAGCCCTTTTGGGCTTAAAGCCTATTCAGGAAGCGAGCGACATGGCGGCAGAACCCGGCGCCCAACCTTCAAATTTCCACTTTCTGGCAGAGCACGATTCTCTGTTTATAGCGCTGGCCACTGCGGCTGAGCGTTCTTTTTCAAGCGATCCCAACACGACCCTGATCAAGTTGCGTCAGCTTGGCGAAGCCCTGGCCCGGCATATTGCTTCACTCTGTGGTATTGAGTCGGACGAGGCTCTCAGCCAGAACGATCTTCTCTATCGCCTGAACCGGGAACTGAACCTGGACCCGAAAGTGCGGGAGATGTTTCATATTCTCCGCAAGGAAGGTAACAAGGCCACGCACCAGTTCCAGACCAGTCACCGGGAAGCGATCAGAGGTCTTCGGGTAGCCCGTGAGCTGGCTGTCTGGTTTCATCGTTCCCTGACAAAAAATGCAAACTTTCATCCAGGCCCTTTCCTGCCGCCGCCCGATCCAAGCCAGCAACTGCGTGAATTGCATGAACAGATTGAAAAGCTGAAAACCGATCTCAGCGCCGCCAATGTTGAACTCGGTTCCAGCCAGCAACTCAAGCAACTGTCTGAACAGGAGAAAGCGGAATACCAGGCTCTCGCCTTTGAGATGGACAAAGAGGCCCGGCAGTTACAGGCGCAGGTCAAACAACACGATCAGACCCTGGCCGACCTGCGCAAATCCTACGAAGCCAAACTGGCCGAGGCTGAAGACAGAGTCAAGGCATTAACCGACAGGGAACGGGTCAGCGAGCGGCAGAGTATTGCCTGCCAGACAACTACCGCCGGCCAGCAGGTCACTCTCGATGAAGAGATGACCCGAATCCTCATTGATAACCTGCTTATCGAAGCCGGTTGGGAAACGGATACCCAGGCACTCACCTGGAAAAAAGGCGCACGCCCTGAACGCGGGAAAAATAAAGCCATCGCCGAGTGGCCGACAACGAAAGACAACGGAAAACGAGGCTGGGCGGATTATGTTCTGTTCTGTGGCCTCACGCCGATTGCCGTGGTGGAAGCCAAGCGTGAAAACGTCAACGTCTCCGGGAAAATTCCCCAGGCCGAAGGTTACAGCCGGGGCTTCCAGGTTGAGACGCCGTTAAAAAGCGCCTGGGCGCTGGCCGGACGCAGGGAAGCCTGGGCCGCCGAACAAGGTCGCCATTACACCGTTCCGTTCGTCTATTCCTGCAATGGCCGTCCCTATGTGCCACAGCTGAAAGAGCAATCCGGCATCTGGTTTCGGGATGTACGTCTGCCGAGTAATCTCCGGCGGGCGCTTCCTAAATTTCACACGCCACAGGGTTTATTAAACCTGCTGGAACGCAGCCGGGAAGAGGCTGAAAAGGCCCTGGGCAATGAAAGTTACGATTACCTCAATCTTCGTGATTACCAGGAAAAGGCCATTCGCGCCGTAGAAAGTACCCTGGCCCGGGATATTCGTACCGCATTGCTGGCTATGGCCACCGGCACAGGCAAAACCCGCACTATCCTGGGGTTGATGTATCGCTTCCTGAAGGCCGAACGTTTTAAGCGCATCCTGTTCCTGGTGGATCGTACGGCGCTCGGCAAGCAGGCCAACGATACCTTTATGGAAGCCAAACTGGAGCAGAATCAGTCGCTGACCCAGATATACGGTGTGGTTGATATGAAGGGCCTGACTGTAGAGGAAGAAACGCGCGTTCAGGTTGCTACCGTACAGGCTATGGTACAGAGGGTGTTTGCTTCCGATAACCCGCCACCGATCGACCAGTACGACTGCATCATTATTGATGAGGCGCACCGGGGCTACACCCTTGACCAGGAGATGACCGAAGGCGAACTGGCTACGCGGGATGCGGCGCAATACCTCTCCAGCTATCGCCGGGTGCTGGACTATTTTGACGCCGTCAAGATCGGCCTGACCGCCACACCAGCCAAACACACCAGCGAGATTTTCGGGCATCCGGTTTACACCTATTCCTACCGGGAAGCGGTCGCTGATGACTGGCTGATCGACTACGAACCACCGATCCGTTACATCACTCAACTGGCTGAGCAGGGTATCCATTTCGACAAGGGTGAAACCGTCTCCGTGGTCAACACCCGGACCGGCGAAGTGGCGCTGGAAGAGCTGGACGATGAGTTGGATTTCGAGATCGAGGCCTTCAACCGCCGGGTTATCAACGAGAGTTTTAACCAGGTGATCTGCAACGAACTGGCTAAGGAACTGGACCCGTTTGGCGACGAGAAAACGATGATCTTCTGTGCCACCGACCGGCATGCAGATATTGTGAAGGAGATGCTGGATAAAGCATTTGAAGCGGTGTATGGGGAGGCGTATCAACAGGCGTCGGTTGAAAAAATCACCGGCCAGAGCCCCAACCAGGCCGACCTGATCAAGCAGTACAAAAATGAGCGTTACCCCAATATCGCCATCACCGTGGATCTGCTCACCACCGGCATTGATGTCCCGAAAATCTGTAACCTGGTGTTTATGCGCCGGGTCAAGTCCCGCATTCTGTTTGAACAGATGATTGGCCGCGCCACCCGCCGTTGCGATGAGATCGGCAAAACCGTCTTCCGCATCTATGACCCGGTCGATATTTTTGCCGCGATAGACGATAAAAACGGCATGAAGCCGATGGTCAAAAATCCCAATGTGACCATTGAGCAACTGGTTGAAGAACTGACCGATCCGGTCAAACTGGAACAGGCGCTGAACAGCCCCGGCGAAACGGAACAGGAAACCCAGGCTGATGCCGTACTCAGCCAGCTTGGGCAAAAACTGATGCGGGTGCTGCGAAAGGCAGAACACAAAGCCCGGCAGGGGGGAGAGCGCAACCAACCCCTGAAAGAAAAGCTGCAACAGCTGGAAGCGCTATGGGGCGTGGAACCGAAAAAGCTGCATGCTCACCTGCACGGGCTGGGGCCAAGACAGGCCGCAGATTTTATCCGGAAACACGCGGGCCTGGTCAGCCAGGTCAACGATGTCAAAACGCTGATCGGCAGTGAATACCACCCGGTTATCTCCGAACATCAGGATGCATTCCGTGAACGGGTACAGAGCTATGGAACGCACCAGCGCCCGGAAGATTACCTGGATAGCTTCAACCACTTTATCAAGAACCAGCTCAACGAATCCGCTGCCCTGGGTGTGGTGGTCAACCGTCCGAAAGCGCTCACCCGTGAACAACTCAGGGAAGTTAAGTTATTGCTGGATGGCGCCGGTTATAACGAAGCGGGTTTGCAGGCCGCGGTGCGTGAACAGAGCAACCGGGATATTGCCGCCAGCATTATTGGTCATATCCGTCGTGCGGCCCTGGGTGAGGCGCTGATGCCGTTTGAGCAGCGTGTTACGATGGCGATGGACCGTATCTACACGAGACAGAAGTGGAACCCAAACCAGCGTAAATGGCTCGACAGGCTGGCTAAACAGCTGGTGTTTGAAGTGGTGGTGGACCGACAATTTATCAATGACCGTTTTGCCCAACAGGGTGGCGTCAGGCAGTTCAACCGGGTATTGGATGACCAGCTCGATAATGTGCTGGAACTGCTCGGCGAAAGCCTCTGGGAGCCGCCCGGGGCGGCTAATGGGTGATCGGCTCGATAATGGTGTTTGCTTGCGTAACCACTCTATCTGTATCTGCCTGAGAAATCTTGATAACCGGAACACTTGAATGCTGAATGACCTGACCTCCTCCACCATTGATCGGCAAAATGTGCTGAATAATCCCTATGCGCTTGCAAAGATTGAAGAGCATCTGGAACTGGGTGGGCTTCACTGGGAAGGGGAATTATGGTTTACCAAAGCGCTCATAGTGCAATTGCTTGAAATTGATGTTCGAACGGTTGAACGTTATCTGAGCAGTCATGGTGAGGAATTAGCCAGGAATGGTTATCGAGTGCTTCGTGGTAAGGCCTTGAAATCATTGAGAGAAAGCCATGGTACCGACATTGATGTCGGTACCAAAACATCGGTTTTGGGCGTATTTTCCTTCCGGGCCTTTCTAAACCTGGCCATGTTGCTGACTGAAAGCGAAAAGGCCAGGGCGATCCGCAGCCGTATTCTCGATATTGTTATCGATGTTATGGCCGAGCGTTCCGGTGGGCATACCCGGTTTATTAACCAGCGTGATGAAGCCTACCTGCCCGCCGCTTACCAGGAATTCAGCTATCGCCAGGTGTTTACCAATGCCCTGCGGGACTACCTGGATATGGGCAACTTCAAGTATGGCGTCTACACCAACAAGGTCTATCAGGCGGTGTTCCATGAGAACGCCAAAGAGTACCGGCAGATCCTCAAACTGGCTGAAAAAGAAAATCCCAGAGAGACTATGTACGCTGAGGTGTTACAGGCCATTGCCAGTTTTGAAAATGGTATTGCCCATGAGCTGCAGGCTCGCAGTGAAGCGCTGGGACGCAAGCTGAAACCGAAAGAGCTGGATGAGATCTTCGCCCGGGCAGAGCAGAACCCGTATCTCAGGCCGACAATTGAACAGGCCCGTATCCGTATGGCCAGTCGCGACCTCTGTTTTCGGGATGCTCTCCATGAAAAACTGAAAGCCTATGTGCAGGCGGTGCCCGGTACAGACTTTGAACGGTTTATGGGGGAGACCAGTAAAACACTGGAGGATCGACTTTCCGATCCGCGAACCCTTGAGGTCTTCAAGCGGCTGAAGGATCGTTGATATGGATGGCGATGATGAGAAGCTGCCGCTGTTCTACTTTGATACCGCCCACGCTATCCAAACACATGACTGGATTATCGACCATTCGGGTGGTCGGTCAGGTATCCGGGATTTAGGTACCCTGGAGAGCGTACTGGAGCATATTCAGAACGATCATTACTACCCCGTTTTTGAAGAAAAGTTGACCCATCTGGTATTCGGCATCAACAAGTTTCATGCTTTTGTGGATGGTAACAAGCGTTCCAGCATCGCCCTGGGCGCCTATTTTCTTGAGCTGAACGGGTTCGACTTTTGTGTGCGAAAATTTGTTTTTGAAATGGAAAACATCGCCGTTTGGTTAGCTGAAGGGCTGATCGACAAAGCACTGCTGGGCGATATAATCACCGCACTGATCAATGACGATGACTACCCGGAAGCCCTGAAGTTACGCATTGTCCGGGCCATCAGCCGCTAAACGTCGCCCCTGTTTTTTTTACCGCCCTCCATCGAGCGTGATGGCGATCGTGTTTCCGGCGGCGTCCGGCGCCAGCCAGCAAGTCAAAAGAGAGTTCAACCATGACCAGCGATAATATCGTCCAGAAACTCTGGAATCTCTGTGATGTCCTCCGTGACGACGGCATCAACTATTCGGATTACGTCACCGAGCTGGTGTTGTTGCTGTTTATCAAGATGGTGCATGAGAACACCGAAGCCGGCACGCTGGAACGCCACCCGCTGCCGGAAGGCTGCCGCTGGACCGATCTGAACAGCAAGTCCGGCATTAACCTGATGAACGACTATCGCCAGATACTGCTCACCCTCTCCACCGGCAGGCGCACCGTGGCGGACCTCAATGATCCGGGCAAGACCACCGAGATGCGGGTTCACAACGACCCGCTGATTACCGCCATTTATGCGGACGCCCAGACCCGTCTCCGTGAGCCCCGCCACCTGGAACAGCTGATCAAGTCCCTGGACCAGATCGACTGGTTTGACGCCCGGAAAGACGGCCTTGGCAACCTGTATGAAGGTCTGTTGCAGAAGAACGCCAACGAAACCAAGTCCGGCGCCGGGCAGTACTTTACGCCCCGCGCGCTGATTGATTCCATGGTGCGCTGTATCAAGCCCCGGCCCGGTGAAGTGATCCAGGACCCGGCGGCGGGAACGGCGGGCTTCCTGATCGCCGCGGATCGCTATATCAAGGAACAGACCGACGATATGTTCGATCTCTCCGACCGTGAGGTGCGCTTCCAGAAGAACGAGGCCTTTGTCGGCATCGAGCTGGTGCCCTCAACCCGTCGCCTGGCGCTGATGAACTGTCTGCTCCACGGGATGGAAGGGGATGATGACGGGGTCGTGCACCTCGGCAACGCGCTGGGCCAGGTGGGCGCCGAACTGTGGGCGGCGGATATTATCCTCGCCAATCCGCCCTTCGGCACCAGCAAGGGCGGCGAGGCGTCGATTACCCGTACCGACCTCACCTACCCGACCAGCAACAAGCAGCTGGCCTTCCTGCAGCATATCTACCGCAACCTGAAACCCGGTGGCCGGGCCGCGGTGGTGCTGCCCGATAACGTGCTGTTTGAAGCGGGTGTCGGCACCGAGATTCGCCGGGACCTGATGAACAAGTGCAACCTGCACACCATCCTGCGACTGCCGACGGGTATTTTCTACGCCCAGGGTGTGAAGACCAACGTGCTGTTCTTTACCAGGGGTTCCGCCACCGACAAGCGCCAGGACGAGCACTGCACCGAAAACGTCTGGGTCTACGACCTGCGGACCAATATGCCCGGCTTCGGCAAGCGCACCCCGTTTGGTGAAAGTCACCTGACACCTTTTGAGACGGTGTACGGCGATGATCCCGCTGGCGTCAGCGCCCGTACCGAGGGCGAGTGGAGCTTTAACGCCACCGAGATCGACCAGGTGGCCGAGAGCGACGAGAACGCCGGTGTCAGCGATAAGCTGGCCCATAGCCGCTGGCGCTGCTTTAGCCGACAGTGGATTGCTGAACACAAATCCGACTCCCTCGATATCAGCTGGCTGAAAGATGCCGATAGCGTCGATGCCGCCAATCTGCCGGAGCCGGGTGTGCTGGCCGGGGAAGCGATGAGTGAGCTGGTGCAGGCGTTGGGGGAGCTGGATGGTTTGATGCGGGCGCTTGGGGAAGCGGAAGCGGCTGATGGGCAGAAGGCGTTGTTGCGTGAGGTTATGGGGGAGGTTGTGTAAATTATGGCCAAGCTCTGTCCAATGAACTGTGACACAGTTGGAGAGTTGATTTCTCTATTCAATGTGCCTTCCTCATGGCTTCTGGAACATGCTCAATTCGCCTGCAATGAGGTAAGAGATGGAACGCATGATACGCCTGTTTATTATGAAGAAGGTATTCCCTTAGTCACATCAAAAAATCTTAAAGCGGATGGCATTGATTTCAATACCGCCAAATTTATTTCCCCGGATGTGCATGCAGAGATATCTAAACGTTCAGGTGTTCAGAACGGTGATGTTTTGTATTCCATGATTGGCACTGTAGGAAACGTGTCCATTGTAAATACAGAGAAAGAGTTCAGCATAAAAAATGTTGGGCTGTTCAGGAAAAATGAGTCACTTTTATATCCCCAGTTCCTGTTTTACTGGCTTTGTTCGCCAGCTCATAAAACTTGGATAAAACCCTTACTTAAAGGGGGAAATCAAAAATTTGCATCATTGGGGTTGCTGAGGGAGGCTCCTGTTCCTATCCCCCCTCTCGCCGAACAAAAAATCATCGCCCAAAAACTCGATACCCTGCTGGCACAGGTAGAAAGCACCAAAGCCCGCCTTGAGCGTACCCGTAAAACCCTGAAGCGTTTTCGGCAGTCGGTACTGGCTGCGGCGGTGAGTGGGAAGTTGACGGAGGAGTGGCGGGGAACATCAGAGTTCAGGGGTTGGAGAGTCACAAAGCTTGGAGAGATCGTTGAATCAATTGAAGCTGGTAAAAATCTAAAATGTGCGGAAATTCCTCCAGCTAGTGACGAGTTCGGCATCATCAAAATAAGTGCCGTAACTTGGGGGATTTATGATGAGGAGCAAAGTAAAACATTGCCATCGA
Source organism: Kistimonas ophiarachnellae (assembly GCF_057552235.1). NCBI lineage: Bacteria > Pseudomonadati > Pseudomonadota > Gammaproteobacteria > Oceanospirillales > Endozoicomonadaceae > Kistimonas > Kistimonas ophiarachnellae. The sequence goes on from NZ_BAAJPA010000003.1 coordinate 282,036, forward strand.
AAGAGCTGTTTCTTGAGTCACGTAGAATTAAGATTGGCGATTTCCTAATTTCCAGAGCAAACACCATTGAGCTATTAGGTAGTCCCGTGATCGTACATCAAGTGACCAAAAACCTGATGCTGAGCGATAAGGTATTACGGCTACAGATGAGCGAGAAAGATAAGCCGTGGGTAAGTATTTTCTTGCGTTCCGTTAATGGTCGAAAGGAAATTGAGTCTCGCTCTACTGGAAATCAACAATCCATGCGTAACATTGGACAAAAAGCTCTAATGGATATTGATTTACCTAAACCTCCTGAAGAAGAACAAACCGAAATCGTCCACCGTGTAAAACAACTCTTCGCCCACGCCGACACCATAGAAAAGCAAACCGAAGCCGCCCTGGCGCGGGTCAACCACCTCACCCAGTCCATCCTCGCCAAAGCCTTCCGGGGTGAGCTGACCGCCGACTGGCGGGCGGAAAACCCCGAACTGATCAGCGGCGAAAATTCCGCTGAGGCGCTGCTGGCCCGGATTCAGGCAGCGCGCGCGGCGCAGCCGCCCCGGAAAGCCCATAAAACACGCGTCCAGCGCAAGGGTGTAGCCGAAAAGGGCTGAGATAATAACGTCAATAGCGGGTCGCCCGGCCCGCCAGGTCGTCTGGGTAAGCAAACAATCCGGATTGTCCGCCTGTGTATAAACAGACTGTCCTGGTTTTTTCTGGTGTGGCGTTAACGTAGGTCGGATCGCTTGCGAGCCGACGTTTCACCGGCAGACGACGTCGGCTTCCTTCGGAAACCGACCTACGGAAATCGCACCCATTTCTGCTTTTGCTTTTGTTCATCGTTACTGACGTTAATCCCGATGTGTCTCCCTGCTTCAGAAACGGTCCGGTCAGGGAAATGGCTAACCGGCCTGTTGCCCCATGTGACCGGTATTTCACTGACAAGACGCACAATGATTGCCACGGTGATCCGCGTGCTGCGATGCTGACTAACCCATGGGGAACTAAATGATGCGAAGACAGGTCATGGTTTAGTAAGTCGTCCATATTGCGGCAAGGTCATTTATTTTGAGAGTTTCCCTGCGGTATCGCAAAACGACAGCACTCATCCACATCTCCATGACGCTACGGTAAAAGCGACAATATGCAAAAACCTCACGGATCACCCGATAGAAATATCCCCAGGCCTCAAATGCCTGTGCACAGGTACACTCCCCCCACTGCCGAAAACGTCTTGAGGCCAGTGCCGCCTACCCTGCCGCAAGCGTCTGGATACCGGTATCGACAACCCCTGCCCAGCGGCAGGGCTACGGCAAGTGCGTCATTTTGGGAGGGGCGTGGCGTCGAGGTTGCATCATCATTGGTCAGGCCGCACTTGTGGTTCCCCCCCCTTACCCCTCCTTCTCCACATTTAGTTCGACCGCACGGCGCAGTGACAACAGTATTTTGGGATGACAACGCAAAATGTTATATGTTGCCGTCGCCCGATACTGCAGTGGCAGCCGATTCTCCGGGAAGGGTGAGTGCTGGTGATTTATCTCCGTTACATGGATCAAGGCCGGAGATGGTTCAGAGACAACCGGAGGGTGACTTATTCGCGCAGTGCCGCTCTCTGGCAGACGTCGATGCTGCCCTTAACGCGCAATATGTCGCTAACGGGAATCGATGGAATGTTGACGCAAAGGATAGATGGTTGTGGGTATTGGCTTTTCAACGAATCGACGTACTTTGTGCACAGGCTGGCGATCAATATTCAATGTCATGTCTTGATTATGGAGTTATCAGGTTTGTTGTTTTTTCGGTGTTATCATGCCCCGGTTATTTCTCCCTGGAAGAAGTTTCAGTGATTTTGTTGGGTATCACTAAAAGGCTAAAAAGAGAAAGGGATTCTGGTTTGTCACATGAAAACTATCCGGATGATATTGTTCGGATGAAAAAGTTTTTTGCCAATGTTTCTGGCCATGTTCCCGAGTGGGCAAAAAATAGCGAGGGATGCAGCAAAGCCATATCCATGTCAAATCTGTGTAGAGCTATTTGTTATGGGAGGGAGTTGGGATTTATCGAGCAAATGGAGTTTATATATTTTTTTGATCCTGTTGCCAAATCATTTAAAGGTCATGTTGAATCATTTGAATTTTATTCATTTAATACTATGATTCATTGTTTTTGTGACAGGATGAAGGTGGCGGGTAATATATCGAGATCAGAACAAATAAAAGTGTTTGTTGATGCTTTGCTGGCTCACGCTACGGAAAAGATACCCGGTGATCATTTTGGATTGGATGATATTGACCAGTTGTTTAATGCGTTGGTCAATATCAGGATGCCTGATGGTCGATTTACTTATTGCACGAATGAACAACTCAAACGGTTCATACACAAACTGGTTTTCGCTGCTGTAACCTCGGCGCGCTTGAGTCGTGACAAAATAAAGCTATGGGATATCCTGCAATCCCTGATGACGTTGGTGGAAATACTGACATGGCAAGAGCAGCTAGCGTTACAGCCACAATACGAATCACTGCTGGTCGAGCTAGAAAGCGAACTTGAAACCATTGTCAGTATTGGTTTCATGGATCAGTTGTTAATCCTTAAATTAGCAAAAATACTGGATAAGATGGCTACCTGCAGTGGTAGTAACCGTATGTATCTGTATGTTTTTTCAGTGCTTAATAAACGCTTGCATCATGGTGAGTTTGAAGCAGGCAGGCGTTTAGATCATATGAATAAATGGATGTTTGACGTTTTTTTGAAAAATAAGCCCGGTTTTAAAAACGATCTATTAAAACAGTCTGACTGGAATCATTGTCTGCTTTACAACTGGCTGGAGTATTTGACGCATTTAATCATCAATGTTAACTGGAATGTTGATGCGTTGATGAGAAAGTATGGTGATCAATATTTTAAAAGGTTTATAGGTAAGGCTTATGATTGCTTTGTAGAGATGTTTTCGGGGGACAAAATTATAAAAAAACTTGACGTATTAAATTTTATCATAGACTGGAAAAAGGCCAGGTCTCCACGAAAGAATCTCGCTATTGAACGATGTTTTGATGTAACGTGCAGGGAGCAATATGCTATTTGCCAGGATCTGGTCAGTCATTTTTCCAATGTCATTAAGACGTTTCAGTCAGAAAGAAACCGACAGGGTTACATAAAGAAAGTAGGATTGTATGGTTCGGAACTTTTTGTCAATTATTGCGTAAAAAATTTTTATGGTGATGATCTTAACAGTTATCTATTGTCTCCTTTTTGTGTACATGCAAACGACATTGATTTTTTCGTTGAAAATGAAGAGGACAAATTAGTGCTGGGGCAAAGATTGATAACAATAACGGAGGCGTTACATGAAAAAGTCACTGTCTATAGAAATGAAATGATGTTTGTCATCCCTGAGATGGGTTGTATGATGTGCACAAGCTATGTGTTTGAATATTGCAATGCTAATTTCAAGTTAAATATTAATCATGTTGATAATAATGAAATGTTTAATCATTTTATCGATGAAATAAACTGGCAGCCTTATTTAGTGCTCGGTGATCATATCTATTGCGACTATCGTACGGATGTCAGGATGAAGCTGTTTATACCTGACGCGTTATTCATCAGAAATCTGGTTTTAAAGTGTCTGTGTGCCAATGCGTTTAGCAGGAATAACAAGTCTCTTCTTGATCTGATGGCCGTCAGTTTATGTGAGCAGGAATTTGCTGGCGGGCAGCCGCGGGTATGGCAGGCATTACTAGGGGATTTTTACAGGCAAGAATTACTGCGTGATGAACCCGCGGCGACGAGTCTGGCCAGCGGTATGAGATGGCCTGCGCGGTGAAACAATAACCGGGAGTGGTGGGACGGACTGATGGCATCCCGCGTCAATGCCCTGCTGTTTGAACCGGTGACAGCCTGGCGCTGACTGGTAATCCGGGGTAAGGGGGGATACTCTGGGGGGCACAAATAACAGACAATAAAAACAGGATGTCATGGCTGACGACTTATACCCCCTGCGTTACCTGCTGGTGACCCATATCACCAATTACCTGGAAAAAAGCAAGCAGACCCCTTCGGAATTCGCCGCCCGGCTGGGCTTTACGGATGAGCAACTGGCCGATCTCATGGATATGGAACGTCCTTATGAACTGGATCTCAGAACCCTGTCCCGCGCGGCCACGCTGATGGGTATGGTGGTGGAAATCAAGATTCGCCCGCAATCCAGGGAAGCTGCAAAGCCGGTCAGGGAAACGGTGGTAGATAACATCCCTGAGCCCACGGGTGAAAAAGTCCTTCATTAGGGCTGTGGATAAGCACTCGTTTCGGCAGAGAGTTTCCTGTCAAAGCACGTTCAGGCTCATTGCCTGTTTTACCTGTCACCCTGTCCCTGGTGATGACAGGTAAAACGGTCAGATCATCCGAAAAACAAACGCTGTTTTTCGGATACTTACGCAGTGCAATCGCATCAATATATTGTGCCTGTCAGTATTGATGGTGATGTTCCTTGCAAGTGTCAGTCTTGCTGGCTGACTGGTTGCCGGCTGTCAGCGAGAGTTGCACTGTTGTTATTACGTCAGTCTGGTCATTCAGAGTTAAATGCAAGGATGAGAACAAGCTATATTTGGATTGGTTCCACGGATACAGGTCTCTCCTCTACAGTAAACCCTTCTTCTACACACGGGGCTTTAGACGAGTTGTTTCCTGCAATAACTGGAGTATCGGCCGATGCTCCAACAGCACCGGTTGCCGGTAGCGAACCGGCAAGCACCCCTGACATATCGTTAGGTAGCAGGGAGGTTGAGTCCGCCCTGACATCATCCGGTCAAGCCGGTGCGGCTGATGAGTCAGACCGCTTACAGGCACCGGAAAAGCCGTTGGGCAGTAGTGAGGAAGGCTTACTATGCGAGTCGTGTGGAAAGTTTTACAAAAACAAGAAAACACTGTACGCACATCAAAAAAACATACACAAGATGGAGCGGATAAGAAAAACCGTTGAGCCTGGTGAGACCAGCCAGCAGAAGGGCAAAAATGAGCAAGCCGTATGCGAAGTGTGCAGCAAGGTTTTTACCACAAAGGAGGGTTGTAAAAGGCACATTCAATCAGTGCATAAAAAAAAACAACAACGTTATTTCTGTGAAAATTGTGGAAGTGAATTCAATCGAAAAGATCACCTTGTAAGGCATAAGAAACGTCATGCCGATTATACAGATTACGAGTGCACCGTGTGTAAACGCTTCTGCGTCGATCAATCCGAACTGAAAGCGCATATGAATACACACAACCCGGAGAACCTTTATCTGTGCAGGTATTGTCCAAAATTCTATCCCGAGAGGAAATACCTGACACAGCACATGAAAGTCCATGAAAATAAGGAATCCCTGCAATGTGATCAATGTGAATACATCGCTACCCGTTCAGGCGATCTTGAGGTACACAAGTTAACTCACATAAGTGAAACTCCCGGCCCGAGCACAGAAAGTGAACGTAGCTGAAGCCGGGATAAACGTGCCTGTTTTGTTGAAATGAAAGTATTCAGTTCGTGTTATTTACGCAGTGCAATCGCTTCAATTTCAACCAGCGCATCTTTCGGCAGGCGTGCGACTTCTACACAGGAACGGGCCGGGAATGGCGCGTCATTCTCTTCAAAGAACGTCTGGTAAACCTCGTTTACGGTAACGAAGGTATTCAGGTCTTTCACGAAAACGGTCATCTTGAAGATGTTACGTACGGACAGGCCGGATGCTTCAACAATCGCCTGCACGTTCTTCAGGGACTGCAGCGCCTGTGCTGCAACGTCTGCGGGCATGTCACCGGTGGCAGGATCAATAGGCAGCTGGCCGGAGGTGAAGACCAGGTTACCCAGGTCAACGCCCTGTACATAAGGACCAATGGCGGCGGGAGCTTTTTCTGTGGCGATAGTATCTGACATCGTCATTTCCTGTGAGTGTGTGCAGGCGACCGGTTCCGGTCGCCATAAATCGGATGACGGCGCCGGTAATGGTCAGTCATGACGTTATCGCCGTCACCTCGGTGGCGGTGTCACAGACCATCGCGGCGAGTCGCCATGGCATCCTGTAGAAGATAGAGCAGACCGCCGCTCTCATCAGGTGAGTCCGGTGTCCGGGTGCGTTTGAACACCCGCCTGGCGGCGTAACAGGGAATCGATGAAAAAGGTGATTGATATAAACGGAGTATTTGAAAATCTTTTTATTTTTACAGGTTGCTTTCAGGAAATATTGTCAGGATATCTGCGCTTAATAGATAGTGCTAATTCTATTCAACACATCTAGCCTTGAATTCCACAGATAAGTCTGTCTGACGATGATTTAACAGCGCACCATGGGTTACGCAGGTTGAAGTCGTCATCGGCAGATAAACAGGATCGCTTTCTTTATGGTTATTATTTTTGGCCTGTTGTTTTATAGGGGGTTGGCATGATTCATTCAGGTAAGCAAGAACGCAGCGAAAGTGTTTTTAAACAATTTTTTAGTGTTGATGCTGAAAAAGAAAAAACGAAAGAAAAACGGCGAGTAGAGGAACGGATAGATTTCAAGGATATGCCAGCCATGGAAGGGCGCGAAATGTGACACCGACTGTCAGGGGATCGACAGATCAAGGTGTTAAGCTGGGTGATTATACGCTCAGTATACCGGGTTATTTGAACACTGAAGAAGGTAACATCCTGTTAACTGAGTTGCAGGGAATTTATAACCGGTTTGTTGATAAAAACACAGTATTAAACAATCCGAATGTTCAGCGTCAACTAAAAATATTGTTCAGCATATTACAAAGAAAAATGACGTATTACGATGGAAAAAACAGTAATGCCCGTCAGAAATATAAAAAGGGGATTGAGTTACTCAAAAAGTCAATTGAAGGGGTAAGCAGAATTGGTTTGTTAAAAGAAGGCAATATAATACATGAAATCAAGGTTGAGACACTGTTGTTATACCTTTGCCCGGAGGCCTGCGATTCGATCATACTGGACGGTTTCCTGCGGTTGGAAACAAAAGCAGGGCTCAATGAAAGTCACCGGTTTGATAATATCTATGAACAATTTTTTAACCAGGTTCTCCAAAGCGAGAAGGAAAGCGTATTTGCTGCACCATTAGATAAGGCAAAATCAAGCCGTGCTGAAAAACGGGAGTTAAGATATACCTACGATTTCCCGAATGTGGCTTGTATGTTGCACTGTCTTGGTATTGATGTTTCCGGAAAAGATCATGCTATCAGGAAACAAATCAGGCGTTTTGATGGCGTCGTTGAAAAAATGATAGATCTTATGAAACATGCTTATTCCGTGATAGAAGGGGATGGTGGTGACTTCAAAAAACTGTCAATGGACAAGCAGCAGGCAATAATCAACAGTGCTGCCCGGTTCACAGTGCGTTTGTCGAATGCGGGATTATTGTTGCAGGATGCAGACTACAGTTATACAAAAGGCGCGATTGATGAATTGTTCGGCGGTTCTCTTAACCAATTTGCGAACAGTATCCAGGATCATTATCACAGGAAGATGGCTGCCACCCGGTTGATCAGCTGTTTCCATGAATTACCCGATGAATTAGTAAGCAGTCTATCAAAGACAGAACATGTTGTTTCAGCTAAAAAAGCGAAAGACGCGAAAACACAGCAGGAAATTAAAGCGGCTAAAGCAGAGGGAAAAGACACAATCAACACGTTGATGGATGATCTTAAGGAATCCATCTATGAGAAGGCCTTAAAAATCTACGCCGATCTCTCCATCACACTGGGAGACAGCTTTCAGGAAGTGTGTTTTTTTGGGGTTCCGGTAGTGGAAGCGGAACAAAAACAGCAAACATGGAAAGACGCGATTGGAAACTACCTGGGAAAGAGTGATCGTGCCGTTGACGGTGTTGAAGGGGGTGTCAAGGCATCAGAGAAGTTTGACGAAAAAGTACAACTGAGAATCGCCCTGATTTCACACATACACGCATTGGGAGAGGCCGCCAGCGAATCTGTCAAAAACACGCAGCAGGAATTATTGTATCAGCCTCTGATGATCAAATTACTGGATAACCTGACACATAAAATTAAGGAAAAGACTGATGCGGTGGAGAATTTTGAAAAAGATAGCATTGAAGATGAATTGAAATCTATTTTCAATGAATGCAAAGATGAGATTGAAGCGGAAATTGCGAATGTTCAGGAAGAGTTTGCCTTGTCGCTTGCTGCAAGCATCAATTACCTGGCGCAACAGACTGATAAAAAAGAATCCACCACATTACAACGTGGTGTGCCCATGGGGGCGGAGGAACCCGGGGCAACGGAAACAGAAACGATTAAGGCATTCATCAAGGCCTGTTCGAGTGCTCAAGGGAATAGCGGACTATCCGTGGAAAACCTTAAATCCGCTAAAGAAATGCTTCAGATTATGTTAGCCACCCATGGCCCGGAGGCGTCTGACAATGATCAAACACTGACTGAAATGGTGACGGATGTCGACAGAGACAAAAAAGCATTGTCTTGTCGCGGTGAAGAGATATCAAAGATGTCATCACGTCAGGTGGATGCTGCGCTGGGTGTGGGCTTGTATACGCGAGCATCACACGCGGTGCAAAAAAAGGTGTTGAGTTATTCTGTTGACGAACCGACGCTGACTCCCACAGAGAAGATACGACAAAAAAATCTTATTGCCATCAATGATGAACAAATTAAAGTATTAAGAATGCTATGCCAGGGGGCAATGCAAAAAGCAAAACTTGAGGTTGTTGAAAAGGTAAAATTTGAGGGGTTTGATCAGCAAAAATTCCGGGACACGATTGATAACTATATTCAAAATATTGATAAGGCAGTTAACGTTCACGCATTAAACCCCTTCAATTATTTCTGTATTGCGCTGAAAGCAGCATGTCATCCGGAACGGGGAAGCTGGATTAACTGTATCGTTGAAGCTTATCAAAACAATATTCAGCGTTGGAATGAGTTTCTTGACAGTAACTACCAGGGTAAAAGCAGTCAGAAATGGGCATCACGGGCGCACACATTTTTTAACAGGGAATCGACTTTCAGTGAAATATTAGACAAGGCATCAGGCGGTGATGAAAAGGCGCAACACCTGGGTACTGCGATTGAAATCTTTGCCAGGCATTTCATCGCCGCGTTTGAATCACCGAAGGCACGAATGTTGCCGCCTGCCATGGAAGTGGTCGCCCTTCAAAGCAGGGCTTTTGCCCTGCATTCAGGCATTTTGGATCGAACTAAAGGTGCCATCAACCATTATAAAAAACTCGATAGATTCGTCAGGGACTACAATGAGCATCGGCAGTCAATGACTGAACATGTCGCTGATTTTATCAACCATACCTCCATGCAGGGAGGCAAGACCGGTGGCAACCTGGATCAGGCGTATCAGTCAGCGATGGCGATCATCAGGGACCAGACGGTACGGGAGGTCGTCAGTGGCCTTGACAACGTCAGTACAAGCGCTGAAGGGAAACAGCTGCTGGCAGAGATGCACAAGGCTGCACAAGCTATTGAGAAATCCGGTATTTATAACCGGTTTCTGAATCCGGCCAAGCGTAACATGCTCGCGTTCTTTCACAGGTTATCCGATATCTGTGTGCAGCACGAAGAGTTTGTCACCGGCGGTTTTGTACTTGGCGTGATCACGATTTTCATTTACCAGCTCGAGGCAACCAATCTGATGCGCACTGTGCAGCAGGAGGGCGGTAACCTGCTGGATGCATTCGGTACCCTGCAAGACCGGTATGAGCAGCTCATCGCCACGTGCCCGGAGCTGGGAGCGGCATTCACTGCTCTGCGGAACATTTCCAGTGAAGCGGTGGGGTCCCTGGGGGGTAATAATTCCTGTTTTGCCGACATTTTCGAGCGTCATGGTTCGGTGTTGGATATCCCGTTATCCGAAGCGTTCACTATGATGGAAAACCATTTTGTGGCGTTGTTCTCGACACTCTTTTATTCCCTTGAAGGGTGTCCCATGGGCGGGCAGGAATCCTTTATTCCCGGCAGGTTTGTTAATCCGGGTAATTTATTGCTCACACTTGCCAGCATCACCACGGGGATTTTTACCATGCGGGGGTGGAGTGCTGCGGTCGATACCTTCAACCGCGAGGCAATCCGCTATTCACCATTGCCCAATGTGGCCATGGAGTTCTCGCCCGAGGTCACTGAACAGTTGATGGACGAGGCCAGGAAGCACCTGGAGGCAGAGCCCGTCCGCAACCGCGACGCCCTTTATAGCGCGTCCTCCCTGAAGGACAGGACCCTGGATTGCCTGGATATGACGTGCCATCAGGAAATTGCCTGTGTGACATGCGAGCCTTTCGCTTACCTGTCAGCCCGCTTTATGGATGTGTTGCGCTACTTCTCCATGGTGCAGGGATGTTCAATGGCCTTGCCACACCGGGTTCATTCCCTCCAGGAGATGCAGGCCCGGTTGCTCAGGAGCGCGACGCAAAGGAAATGGGGCACACGCATCAGAATGGTGCCGTTCAATTTTTCCAAGGAGTTTATGGATGTTGTCAAAACCGTGGGCAGCACCCTGTTATTTCTCACGGTGCTGAAAGAGATTGACATCCCCATCGCATTTGCCGAGAAAGCCGGCATCACCAACTATATTGTGGCGCAGGCCATGCACGAGAAACTCATTGGGTGCCTGGGAGCCATTGCCAGTGGCGACAAGCTCGATTATTTCCAGAAATCCTATCTCGACACTATCTATGGCAAGGAGGTTATTGACGGCCTGGTGGGTGAAAACCGGGAACTTGCGCGGCTGGAAGGGCAGACAAAGATCCGCGGCGGCAAGTGGTTTTATCGAATGCTGGGATTGTCCGGCGTCGGTTTTGTGATCGCCTCCGAAGCGGCGAACAAGTTCCTCTATACCTTTTCGCCGTATGGCATTGCAGTGAAGGCGGCAGGGTATTTCCTGGGTGACGGGGAAGCCAGCAGCAATCCGGCTGCAGAAGCTGTTTATCAAAGAGTGATCGCCAAGGCGGCGAAAACGATCAAACGGGAACGGGATCCCGCCAGCCTGAGCCATCAGCAGATTATCTGGCATTACCTCAGTGCCGGCAGAAGCATGAGTAAAACAGAAGCTTCATTTTTGCACTGGGCGATCAAGGAAATCATCAATATCTCCATGTATCTCAATGGCACGGCGGCAGAGCGCGGCATGGGACTCACCAGTATGAACTGGTCCCTGTTTGGCAGCGCAGTGGCCTACCTGGCCAAAGACTCGACCGGCATGGCGGCAAGGGTGGCGCTGTTATTTGAGCAGGAAGAACTGAGGACCATCCTGGGGTTGGTCGACAAGGTGGACTCTCCCCTGGCGGAATGGCTGATATACAAGATCGGCAGCTATGGACTGCATGTCTCCCAGCATCTTCTGAACATGACGGAATCCACCATCAATGACCTGTATGATCAATTCGGGGGGGACGTGGTTGAGATACACATGATTCTTGCCGACTACCTGGACCAGGTGAAAAAAACCAGTCTTGATGCGGTTCTCCAGGCAGCACAGGTTGAGGAAGCGGTGGTGAAGGGAATCCTGGAGGAAAAGCTGAAGCCCTGGGCCGAACAGCATGATGCACAACTGCAGGCGAATACGTTTTATGAGGATGATGTCGCCCTCAGCAGGCCTCCCACGAGCCTGGAGCAGTTGCGGATAAAGTTCCTGGAATTGTTGAAGGATCATTCGGTGTTCCATGGTAAACCCTTGACCACCGCTGAGGAGGAGCAACTGGCTGAGCTTGAGTCCCGCCTGGAGAGCATACGAGGCAAGCACACAGGGCTGGATTATTCGAACGGACTGGACTTGTTGAATCTGCTGATTGAGCTGACCAGGGACACGCCTGCGCATGTTATGCATGCCTGCCTGGCGAAAAAAATCCTCAGGCCCGTACAGGTTTTCAACCCCGATGAGAAAATAAAGAAGCGCATAGAGAAGTTAAGGCGTGAATTTATCAGCAACGGCTTGCCTGCCCAACGGGAAACGCCGTCCGTTGCTGCTGTCAGCGCCATGGGCATGGGCATGGGCATGGGGGGAAGATTTGCATTGATGCCGGGTAGCGTTGCGGTGGCCCCTCCTGGAGAGGAGAGCATACCCCTGATGAGTGCGGCTTATCCTCCCATGGCGCACATTGAAGAAGGTGGGGAAATAAGCGGCGTGGCAGAAAGCGCGGTATAAAAATGGAGTCTGGATAGCAATATGTCATAACCAGGATGACTGCATGGAAGGCCATAAAGCATTCTTCAGTCGGCACCATGGGACAAGTGTTTCAATAGCTGCATCTTTGGGGTGTGGCTATTTTTTTCATGTCATGGTTAATGATTTGTCAGGCAGCGTCTGGTTATTACAGCGATGAATTTTCAGCCTATGGATCAACAGGCAGTCCCCATAGCCTCACAGGCCAGTTACACAGCAACAACGTCAGCACCGGCAGACATCAGCCCCGGGGTTCTTTATCAACCCCTTTCTTCGCCGGGAACCGAAAGCGTCAAACCGGTTGATATTCCGCCAGCCAGGGTTAAACGCTATTTGGTACCGGATTTTCTGGACACAGAACATCATCCTGAACGGAAATGCGAACTTTCAAATTACATAGTGAAGTCAATAGGTCCGAGTGGCGTAGAAAATCAACCAACCCTGTGGCAGTTGGAAGCCGTGTTCTTTCCTCGCCTGAAAAACCTGGTAGACAGAGTCAAAACAGGCAATATTCACGATCAACAAGTATTGCAGGAATGGTTAAACCAGGGTGATACCTATGGATATACACCATTAAAACACGCAGTACGGCAAGGGTTCAGGGGACTGGTTGAATTATTAATGGAAGGAGGAGCAAGCCCGCTACAGGAAACCGGCATAACCTCATTACATCTGGCCCTGGATTGCAGGGTGCGTTATAACATTACTTCTTACGTCATGCTGGAGACAATGCTTGAAAAAATAAAGAAAACCAACCCGAATACACTGGGAGCCGTTGTTAACAAGCCTGTTTTCAAGATCACTACGCTACCCGGTATTTTTCCTGAGTATTCTATTGCCACGTTGCAGAAAGGAAGTATACAACAGGGAAATACGGTTCTTCATAATGTACTGGACAATCTTAATTTTTCGATTGATGAGGCTGAGAATATCGTCAGGTTGTTGTTATCCTATGGCGCAAAACCTGCCATTAAAAATTCCATGACTCTTACGCCCATTGACCTGGCATTTTTGTATGAAAAATTTGAGGATTCAATGATCCTGCCAGAACTGCTTAACGCCCTGAAAGAGGATGAATTTAATGAAATCATCGGCCAGGTAAAACCGTCAACACAAAAGCAAAAGCAAAAGGAAATAGTGATAAGAGCCATAGAGGCAAGGCATTCTGAAGTAGAAGTGATTGACCTTGAGTCCATTTCCACATCTGTATCCAGCGAGACCCTGTTGGATGTGGAGTGTGAGACGGGGGGTGAGTCTTCTGCAGAAACCATCGGTGAGACAGCAACATTCGGCATTCCCCATACAGCGTCCAGGCCGCCGGAAACAGAACCGAGTCATCAGGTACCGTCAGCCGAACAGAGCGAAGAAGATACACCTGAACCGCCTGCTTTTATTCAGGTGCGTTTACAACCGGGTGCATCAGCTCCGGATCTGTATATTGGCACCATGGTGGAAACAAAGAATCCGGCTGTGCCAGGGATGGCGGTACTGGATACGGTTTCATCATTATCAGGGAATCAGAAGGCCATAAAACGTCGAAACGAGGAAGATAAAGCCGCTGAAAAACGCATTAAACTGGATGATATACCCGGCAAACCTTCTAAATGGGTCAAGCTTTTTGATTTCCTGTCAAAGGAGTTGGCAAAAAAAAACAATCCCTGTATTCACTGGGATAATAGAGAGGATGCTGGTGCATTTATTATTTATAAGAACAGGATGCAACAGTTGGCAGACCTCTGTGGAAAAGAATGTGGCTATAAGAATACCCCTAATGCATTGCGTGAAAAGTTAAGTTATTATGTTGCCAGCTATCCTTATTTTATAGAATGTGTCAAAAAAAAGGGCTTTCAGGAAGATTTAATTTTCCGGTTTAACCTGTCAAACAAAGATATCCAATGTTTCCTTCACAATCACAAAAATTTCCCAATCATTAATGAGCTATGGCCAGATTGGCAGAATAATTTTACTTTTGATTAATGCCGGTTTTCATTGTTCGATCGTTTACTGCCGCAGTAAAATCGGGTTTCTACCTGTTATACCCATCGTTTTTTCCAACTACGGTTTCATCTGGCCTGTTCTTTATGGCCTGCAGAAATTTGTGCGGTTTTCTTGGCTGGCCGGTTGCGTCTTTGAATGCAGGCATCGTACACGGCAGCGGCAATAAGCCGACTGCCGTGTACGTCATGGGCGTGGTTACTTCGCGGTCATGATCTTCAGGATCATGCGGTCGGTTTCCTTCATGCCCTGGTTGCCGAGCATGCCGAGGTTGGCGATGGTCTTTTCCACATCTTCCTCGATGATGCCTTCGTGGCGCGTGACCCGGATATTATCCATCGCCAGCATGGCGGCTTTCACGGCGGCGTTGGCGGCCGTGGACACTTTCAGGGAGCAGCTGGTCTTGGCGCCGTCACAGAAGATACCGGTGATATCGCCCACCATGTTGAAGATGGCGTACTGGATCTGTTCCCGGTCACCACCCAGCAGCCAGGTGATGGCCGCACTGGCGCCGGTACCGGCAGTGGTCGCGCCGCACAGGGCGGACAGGGTATCCAGGTGGCTCTTGATATGAATGGCGGTCAGGTGGCTGAGGATCAGCGCACGGGCCAGGGTTTCCTCGTTGACGTTAAGGCGCTCAGCCACGGCCACCACCGGCATGGTGGCGGCGATGCCCTGGTTGCCACTGCCGGAGTTGCTCATGGCAGGCAGCATGACGCCGTCCATACGGGCGTCAGAGGCGGCGGAAGAACGCATCATCGCCAGCACCGCCAGGTCTTCTGACAGGTAGCCGCGGGTGATGTTTTTCTTCAGGGTCTTGCCGACTTTCAGGCCGTACTCGCCTTCCAGCCCTTCAGCGGAAATAGACTTGTTCAGGCGGGCGGATTCGAGGATGAAGCGAATCCGGTCGAACGGCGCCTGGGTGGCGAATTCGTAGATATCGGCAACGGTCAGTTGAACCGGTGCGGCTTCTTCTTCAGTGGCAACGGTATCGCTGTTCGCTTCGAAAACCGGCTTGCCGTTCAGTTCCTTCAGCACCACCTGGGTGTGGTGATCCTTGATGATGACACGGGCGTTGTCATCGCCAGCGCTGACCAGAACTTCGGTGTAGAGAACGTTGGGGACATCCTTGATGGCGACGGACACGTGGCCGGTTTCCACCATCTGCTTGGCCTTACTGACGTGTTCGCTGGTGATGTCTTTCAATACTTCCAGCCCGGCTTCCGGGTCACCACCGATCGCACCGACGGCCGCCGCAATCGGCAGACCCACCATGCCGGTACCCGGTACGCCCACACCCATGCCGTTCTTCATCAGGTTGCCGCTGACCAGCACGGTGATCTGTTCCGGTGTGCGGTTCAGCAGTTCCACGGCCAGCGCGGTGGCATACGCGGTGGAGATGGGTTCGGTGCAGCCCAGGGACGGCACGACTTTGTCATTGATGATGCGGATGAATTGTTCCCACTCAGGACGCCACATAGGTAAATTCCTCGTCAATCTGCCGGGCAGCCCGTGGGCTGCCCGTTGTTTTGTTCAGTCGTCAGGTCGTAGTTGCTGTCGCTTTAGCCGATGAAGGCCAGCAGCGGAGAGATCACCAGCAGAATGCCCACGACGATGATGATGTTGGTGGCCAGGCCGCGGTACTTGGCCAGGCGGTCAATTTTGTACACCAGGTAAGCCGGGATCAGGCAGCCCACCAGGCCGAAGATCGGGCTGCACAGGGAGGTGAAGTACAGGATTGGTACGTTGGTCACCACCGCGGCCCAGGAGATCAGGATGATGAACGCGGTCACGCCCTTGCGGATCTTGCCGTGGTTGATCTGGTCGTCGCTGTAGCGGCGGCGCAGGCTGTTCATCACGATGCCGGTGCAGGACTCACGGAAGGCCAGGAAGATTGCCAGGAACGAAGTGGCCACCGCGAAAATGTTGATCATGATGCCCAGGCCGGTGGTCACGGAACCGGACATATATTGTGCAATGATCGCCAGCGAAGAAATATTCTGGTTGAACGCATCCACCGCCTGCGCCTGGCTGATGGTCAGGGTGAAGGAGACGGCGTAGAAGAACACGATGCAGAACAGCAGGGCGAAGGCGACTTTCATGGCGCGCTGAGAGCGGTACCGGGCCTCTTCCACGTTCTGGCTGTGTTCCCGGAACGCGATGGTCATCGGGCTCAGGGACTGGATGAACAGGATGGAGGTCAGGGTGAACGGCAGCGTGATGATGGCGTTCTTGAACAGCTCTCCGGACGGCGGCACGGCGCTGACGTTGGCCAGGTCCCACTGCGGCACCATGATCAGGCCCAGCACCAGCACGATGGCCAGTACGGAAACCGCCATGAAGCCGGAAATGCGGAACAGGATCTTTTCGCTGTAGGAGGCGATGAACACCATGCCGGCGATCAGGCCCAGGCTGTACAGCGGATTTTCAGACAGCAGCGTGTCGGTAATACCAAAGGTACGAAGATAAGAAGCACTGTCGTTGGTGATGGCCAGGCTGTAAACAAACACCCAGATCACCAGCATGATGAAATACAGGATGCCCAGCGCCATACCCCAGTTCTTGCCCAGGTATTCGGTGATGATGCTGGTGTAATCCTTACAGCTGTCGGACTCTGCCAGCGTGTTGATGAACAGCTTCTGGAACATGTACATGGCCGGATAGCCGATCAGGGATGACAGCAGGAATACCCAGATTCCCATCATCCCCACCTGCACCGGCAGGAACACGATACCGGCGCCGATGGCCATGCCGATACTCATCACAACCCAGCCCCAGTCGAGCTGGCCAAAGGCCACTTTCCGGCCTGTTTCTACGGCTGTCCCCGTCGCCGGAGCAGCTACAGCAGCATTAACGGTCATTGCATTCACTCCCTGGGCCGACTTTCGTTCCCCCGTCCGTCGGCGTTGGTCTTCAAAAGAGTAAACAAATGTTTTCGCGACAAACTTTTGTTGGTGGTGCGTATCCTAGAGATAACCAGTTCCGGGCTTATTGATGCTTATCAATAAAGACCGTAGCTTTGTGGTGGGTATTGGTTGGGCCAGGTGAATCCGTCATACCGTCGATGGGGGTCAAAACAAAATTGCAGCAAGGGTTTTCTGATCAGCCGATAATTTGGCAAATTTTTGAAAAATCAGTGATTTTTAAGAAATCAGTCAGGCGGTTTTACATTCAGTCAGGGGTCCGGTTTTGGCGGCTGTTTTCGTGTGACGGTATGGGTTTCACACAGCAGGTTGGTCAGAACAGGACAGGATGATGCCGGATATGACGGACAGACGTTGTGCTGAAAAAAGATACAATACCGGTTTTGGTGAATGGATTTCGTATTGGGCTACCTGAATGACGCGCCTCGGTAACTATCTCAACAATATTGCGAAGGGTAAGCCGATTAATTTCAGGCTCTTTTTGGAGAGTGTGCCTGATGTGTATCGGTCACAGCCATCCCGGTATTTCACATCCCGCAAGGTTGGCAGGGGGCATATCGTCACTGTTATAGACGAGGTGGTCTGGGCAGAATTAAAAAAGCAGGCAGTACAACCGGCAAACCGTATTCAAGCGGCGATTCTGGGTGACAGCCACCGCGCCAGGCTGGATGAAACCTTTGTTCTGGCTTTCCATGCGTTATGTCCCGGAAAGATACCGGATGTTGTTTACCTGTCGCAGCAACAGGGCAGCCTGCAGCGGTTCAGGAACCAGCGAACGCTGCTGTTGCTGGAAAATGAAAAGAACTTCTTTGGTTACCCGGCCATGTTCAGGGCAATGGACGTCATGATGGGTGTTTCGCTCTCACTGAATGATACCGATGTCGCCTTTGCGCAGGGGAAGAAGTGTACCTCTGAACTGGTGATGGACTGGCTGGATCAGTATGGCGCTATCTATTTTGCCGCTGACCTGGACCTGGGCGGACTCACCATGTTTGAAAGCCTTTCAAACCGGTTGGGTGATAAAGTACGACTGGTGCAGCCTGAACAGCCGGACGTGTATGAAGCATTGTTTCAACGTGTCCCTGAAAAGGATAAGGATTTCATGCAGGCCGTGGCAAAGGCCCGGTCACTGGGTTTTGACGCCCTGGCGGAAACCCTGAAAAAATGTCGAAAGTTTATGGAACAGGAGGCCTTGTTGTCCCTGGACTCCGTTAATGCGTCTGACAGTCTGGAGGACTGTAGCCAGTGAGCCTGGATTTTAATTACGAAATACGCCGCCTGGTACTGGTGGACAGCGCAGGTTTTGCCTACAACGAAATGCAGATCAACCGTCACAGCATTCTGCTGGGCGACGGGAATCTCGGAAAAAGCTCGGCGCTCAATGCCCTGCGCCTGTTCCTGATGCCGGAAGTGAATTTTCACAAGAGCCGCATCAAGTTTGCGTACCGGGTACCCAAGGAGAAAAACAAGTTTTACTCCAATGACGAGTGTTACAACCACTATCTGCCCAGCACCCGTTCACACCTGGTCCTGGAAGTGGAAAACACGGAAGGCGTCCACTGTCAGATTTTGCACCGGTCCGGCAGCCACCTGGGTTATGGGCGTATTTTTGCCGCTTGTCCTTATGACCGTATACGGCATTTGTTCTGGAATGGCGAAGGGGATGAATACGGCATTGGTCAGGCAGTGCCTGACTTGTCTCACCGTCATATCACGACACAGCTGAAGAAGCTGGGTGTGCAGTTTGAAACCGCAAATACCCGGGAACAGCTGGTCACGAAACTGTATACCTGTGACCTGACCCATCCGGAACGCTCCCGCTATTGCCTGTTCCCGTTGATGAACAATGATCCTGCCCGGGTTGAATCGCTGCGTACCCTGCTGTTGCTGTTGTTTGAGACCGGAGCGGATTCAGAAACCGTGGCCCAGGCGCTGGCCAGCATTATTGAATCGGATAACCGCCACCAGGACGATGCGCTGGACTGGGATATTGATGCCTTCTTTGCCCGGCACGAGGAACTGGAAGCCAATGGCATCCGGCTGAACCGGATTGAAAAGGGGCGTGGTCGTTTTAACCAGTTGCTGAAACAGCATCAGCGTTATTGCCAGCTGGATCAAACTGAGCAGGATTTCGTGGATTACGCATCCTGGCTGGAAGATCGCTATAACGATGTCGCGGCAAAACGCGATGCAGTGTTGCCGCAGATTTCTGATGCCAAATCAGCGGTAACTCTGACAGAAGAGATTCTGCGCAAGCACACCAGCCAGAAGAAAGAGCTGGACTCCACCATCCGACTGCGCACAAAAGATCTCAAGCGCTGCAGTGATATTTATAACCGGGCGGAGACACTGATCCATTCCTACCCGGAAGGATTTTCCCGGGATGAAATGCTCAGCATTCTTCAGGAAGAAAAGGACAGTGCGACACAGACCCTGGAAGCCCTGAATGATGAAGGGCTGGCGGCAGAGCGCCGTGCCCGTTTGGATGAAATGATCCGGCAGACGAACCGGGAGATTGATGATCTGGTAGCGCAGGATCAGCAAAAGCTTAATCGTCTGTCGCGGCAGTTGCCGGATTATGTGATGCAGCGGCTGGTGGCTATTAACCCGGCGTTCTCCCGCATGCACTCCGATGTTGGTCTGACTGATCAACAGAAATCGACGCTGACTGGATTCGCTGAACTTTTGGAAGTACAGGAAGCCAGTAAAGACTTTATCCTGTTCCACCAGATGTTCCGTCGCCCCGATATGGCAGCCCTGGAAGCAGACTACACCCGTCAGATCGAGGATAAACGGGCCATCGTCGTCAAGTGTGAACAGGAAAAGAAAACCCTGCGCTCGACAGATGACCCCACCCAGCGGCAAAAGAAAATCACCCATGAACAGGAAAAGCTCGCCGCGGCCAGGCAGGCCATAGAAGACCTGGAGGAATATGCGTCCGTCTCGCGACAGATGCCGAGACTGGAAGCAGAAATCTCGGAAGCCAGGGAACAGCTGGCAATTGAAAAGGGTTCGATTGAGCGGGAAGGCGTTGTTCTGGATGAAAAACGCAGCGCCCTTGCGGCGTTGGAAAACCAGCGCAATGATTTCAACCGGATGCTTGGCGAACTGAAAAGCCGCGAGGAACTGTGCAGTAATATTGCCCTCAACTGGCCACGACTGCAGCGTGCACGAAACCAGCTGAAGCCTGATCATGAACGCTTTGTCAAAACAACGCCTGAAGAGGATTTTCTCCGAAACATACAGGCGGAAATGCGGGAATATGACCAGTTGCGTCTGGATATTCTCCACGCCGTACAGGCCTTCGTTCGTGACGACCGTATCGTCGACGATGAAGACCATGTATTGACTGAGGCGCCGGATGGGCGCGCCATCAACCAGACCCTGAAACGTATTCGTCAGGCGTATGAGAACCTGCCCCAGAACCTGGATCAGCACCGCAATGATGTGGAGCAGCATAACCAGGGCGTTGCGGGATACATCCATTTCATCCAGCGCCACAGCGACCATATCAGCCGGTTCCAGTCTCAGGTAAATGATGCGTTTAAAACCGCGCGGATTAATGACCTCAGCACGATTGAACTGCAGATTCATCTGCACCCGACCTTCAAGAACCTGCTGCGAGACCTGGAAAAACAGGATGTTTACGGCGGTGAACTGCTGACCCGGCAGTTCTATGACCGGCTGAAAGCGTTTGTTACCGAATTCTTCAAGGATGGTGTTCCCCGCCTGACCATGGCGCAGATCATTCGGGACATGTCCTACCGCTACAAAAAGGGTGACAGCCAGCAGTGGGAAACCAAGGCGCAGTCCAATTCCACCACGGCGCTGATTACCCTGGAACTGGTGCAGTCGTTGCTTGGCAGGCTCCAGAAAGCGGGCACGTCGCTGAAACTGCCAATGATTCTGGACGAGGTTTCCACCGTCAATGTGTCGCAATTTGACTGGCTGCTGCCACACCTTGAGCAGCGGGGATACAGCCTGATGGCGGCCGGAACGTACAGTACGTCAGCCGACCTGATTTACAAGATTGGCAACCGTTATGAACTGGGCCGGATGAAGACCGATCATCCCTATCATCCTGAGCGTCGCTGGGTGTTTTGGGGTGGGCCGGACAGTTTTGTCCAGGATGGCGCCGAAGCCGAGGCATTGCAGCTCACGGATGATGACCAGCTGGGTCTGCTGGAGCATGAAGCCGAGGCCGTTGTATGAGTACCGACTCAGCACTGCAGCGCTTCAATGCCCTGGAAACCCTGCGGATTCTGTTCAGTCACCCGGAGGTGATGTACGCCTGCATCCGGGAAATGGATCAGCAGGGTGAACGGTTTATCCGCGAACTGGCTTTGACCGGTTATGTTCGGGCGTATAGTGCAAAGTTGTCGTCCAAAGAGAGTAAACGACTGCGTATCGCGTTTGATGCGGAGAATCTCTATCGCTGCAACGTGGTATCGGACCGGGAGCATCGACGCAATGAGTCGCGGCTCTATTTCCAGGACAGTGTGATTGCCGCTTTCCGTCTTACCCATGTCGGGCTCTATGAGGCGGTGACTGATGTAAAGCTGATTCGTCTGTTGACCGGCCTTCGGGAATCCAGGGATCGGCTGACAGGACAAAAGGCGCCCATGTCCGCGCTCAGTTTCGTGGACACTGACCCCGATTACACCGAGTTTGTTGAAGACCTGTTTGAACAGTTGTCAGGCCTTGTGGGCCTGATGCGCAGCAATATCCTCAAGCTGGAGGATATGGGGCGGAACCTGGAAGCCATGTCCGCCGACGCCAGCCGGAAAAACACAGATTTTGACGTCTATCGCCAGACCCTGTTTGAGCAGATTGCGCATATCTATAACCGGCAGGTCATTCCGGTCATGAACTTCCTGGATCATCGTCAGGCGTTAAAAGACGGTTCCAACCTGTTCCAGACGCTGGATGAAATTGCCCGGGCTTTCAGCATTAACGGACGACAGCCGGACAGTGACAACGTGGCAAAGGTTGCCCTCAGTCTGTCCGGTATGTTTCGCCCGATCCAGCAGGTTGCAGGACAGACGTCACGTTATCTGCACAAAACCCGTCGTGCCATTCTCGAGCAGAATGCCATGGAATCGTTCTATGGAGAGCTGGTGAAGGACCTGCGGGAAAATGTGCAGTCGGACATGCGCGGAAAATATATCCGTGGTGTCCCGGAGCGGCTCAACCTGTTCGAAGGGTTAAAGCGGCGTCAGCGCCCGAAGAGCTACCTGCTGTCGGATACCAAGGCCTATTACGATACGCTGCTCTCGGAGATGGAGGCCCGTATCGAAGACGCCCGGCAATTGTACCGACCGATTATCCAGACGGGAGAAATCGGGTTTTCGGATGCGGCGGCACAGCGTCAGCAACGCGCCGAAAGACTGTATGGCTGGTTACGGCAATGCCATCTGCGGCCCAGCCGGGATATCGTGGCCGCACTGCACTACCGCCTGCAGGACTGGGTGGAAGGCTACACCTTTGTTGATCTGCTGACGGCGTTCATGTACCTGCAGCAGTCCACGCCGCCGGGTATGCGGATCATTACCACCAACCATCGGCGCTACCTGCGGGAGCGCGATGAGTTCCATATCTATCGCAAAAGCCTGCTGCTACAGGATAACGGGGACGCACAGTCTGCGGACAATGAGCCAGAGAGAACACATGACGGACAATGAATACGTAAACGATACCCCGGGGCATGAATCCACCGTCAGGGTCGTATCAACATTTGACCGAATAAACGTCAGGGAAAGTACGGCGATTTATGCACAGCTGACGGAAGGGAAGCTGCTGGTCAAGCATGTGCTGGTCAATGGTGGTATGCAGGATAATCCCCTGTTCAATGTCGTGTTTGACAACCAGGCGCATTTCCGGGATTTCTTCGCCCATATGGGCTACGAGCTGATACTGGCGGAGTGCGGTGATTTTTATCACCTGCGTGATCCCAATGACGACGAAAGCAGTGAAACCAATGCCAACGAGACCAAGGTCCAGATTCTGCTGTTGATGATCGGGCGGTACTATGCGGCTTCAGCCCGTAGCCTTGCCGATCTTGGGAACCCGGTCATTGGTTTGGGGCGTGATGATATCGAGGCAATAGAAGCGCAGCCGCTGACCGCTGATTTGCTGCTGGCAGGCCGCTTTCAGCGTCGCTTTTCCGAGGAAATGGAGTTTCTTACCCGCCGACATGTTGCCTTTGACCTGGGGGGCGGTGCCATTGTTCTGAGCGATGCCGGTATGGCGTTCCTCAATAACCTCGTTGATGCCTATGCTGCACGCAAGGAAAGTGAAAGCGGCCATTCTGCGGAGATACCGGAAGTTGTGACGGAGGATGCATAAAGGCAACGTCGCTCTTCTGGACAGGATGTCACGGCAGGCAGGATCAATAGGCTTACCGTGTTTGCCGGGTTCCTCTGCCGATTATTTGTCGATTTTTCTGCGAATGACGGATTTTTTATAAATCAGTCAGAGGGTTTCAGAATCAGTCATGGAAGCCTTTTGCCCCGGAGTCGCTTGACGGTCGCGGGATCTGTCCTAGGCTTGGTTCGCCTGAGTGGCCGGAGGTGGTATGGCAGAGAGTCTGTTCAATGAGTTGAAGCGCATTGGCATCAATGAAGAGCTGGCTGCGAAAGTCAGTGCTTCACTGGATCCTGAATATAACGCCAGCAAGAAAGATATTCTGGTGATGCAGGAGGCGATTATGCAGGTTCAGATGAAAACCATGCAGGTGCAGTCTCAGGCTGAAAACCGATATCACGAGCTCAATAACAAGATTGAAGCTGTGAAATCAGAAATGCATAGCGAATTTGCCGGTATCAGGAATGAAATGGCAGGTATCAGGACAGATATGGCGAGTATGAACCGTCAGTACCTGATTACCTTCGGTGGTTTGATCAGTACCATTATTGCCGTTTTTCTCGTAAACGTTTATTTCCATCTGTGAACGGACGGTCAGGAAGGGGCAGACTCAATTCATTGGCTACGCTCCCTGATTTTAAAAATCAGGGAGCGGTATCTGACGCTGCCATTGCCCTTATCAGGCAAGAAAGGCTTCACCGGTTTCAAGGTATTCATGAATAACTGCCGCAAACAGGCCTGCACTGTCACCTGCCTGGTGGAGTGAGTGCTGCAACTGGATATTCAGCGGTCTTTCTCCGTCAGAGCCTATCAGCAACGGGTGGGTATCCTGCCTCACCAGGCAAATCATGGTACAACCGCGGGCCAGAACGTTACGAGCTGCCTCAAGCATGGTCTTTTCAGTCACGGGTTCTGCGATCAACTCTTCCAGTTGCGCCAGAGTAAGGAACAGAAGTTTGATACCCTGCAACTCATAAGGCAATCGTCGTGTTTTTGATATAGACGACGGTGATAAGAAAAGGTCAATCTTTTCATCCCGGCAATTACGGATGATATAGCTGATGGCCTCTTCAGGGAGGTCACTGTCCATGAATACCAGCCGGGAATTAGCGATGTGGGGCCACCGACTCTTCAGGTGCCCGAACGTGACATGGTTATAGATATCCATGTCATTTAACGTCATAAGACGTTTACCACTGCGTTCAATAACCCGGGTGCGCGAGCCACTCTGCATTTGTTTGAGGATAACGCACTGATCGGTCTCAATGCCGGCCTTGCGGGCATCTTCCAGCAGCCATTCCCCTTTATAGTCGTCCCCAATCCAGCCAATGAGTGACGTCTGGCTGCCCAGCTGAACCAGGTGTTCGACCACCCGGCGCGCCATGCCATCCGCGGCATAGGAGGTTTTGGCGTTGGCTGTGCGCTCATTGTCCATGGCGCCAAAGATGGAGAGCGTTCGGTTCAGGGTCAGTGCGCCGATACCGGTAATCCGTTTTTGCGCCGGTAAAACGTAGGCGCGTCCGAGGATTTTGCCTTTGCGGGTAAGCTGGGAAATGTATCCGGCGACGGCAGAACGGGATAATTCCAGTTTCTCTGCCAGCTCTTTTTGCGATATGGCCGGGTTTTGTTGGATCAGTTCCAGGACGCGTTGTTCATTGCTTTTCATGGAGACGACAGATTCCTGAATACAGCTGAAAGCAGGACATTTCTCGGAGCGTAACCTTAGCGGTTTCTTTTTTCCGGATAAAGCGATTGGGGCAGGAATCTAACAGGATGTTAGCTATATGGACAAACCGTAAGCATTGGCGGGAACTTTGTATTTAGCGATTTGCCTAACTTCATATTCGGAAAATTCAGGCATGTATGACTATGGCAACTCCAGTAGCCGGTACCTCAAAAATGAGTGGAGCTGGTTCTTTCAGTGAATCCTCCAGTGAGGAATCTCCAGCGGGGCAAATCCCTCGAACGGGCAGGCATTATGAAGGAACCCTTCTGGGTGCAAGAACAGCCAGCCTTGTTTCGCAAGGACCTGAGGTACCGGTCACGTTAACAAACCCATCTCAAATGCTGCGTAAAGCCCCTGTTAAAATTTTTGATGCTCCCACCGACGAACTCAGCACGATTCTGTTAACAGTCAGAACACGTTTGAATGAGCTAACACAGCGTTATGGCGATCATTCAGAAAATGTAAATGTAATGCTTAAAAAAGCAGCGCTGATTTTGCAGGAATGTAATTTGAGAAGAATGGTTGGGGAGCTTTCCAATACGGATGAAATAGATGTAATTCAAAATAGTGTAAAGGGTTTAATATTACAGGCAGCAGGTTTTCAACAACCTCAAGAAAAAGCTTATGAGGTATGGAGGGCGGTAGGGAATACACTGCCTTCTCTATTTGATTCGACGCGAAGTCAAGATGTTGAATTGTCGATTAGTGATTTTGAAAGAATGAATATTCTATGCTTTCTTTTGAAAGAATCATATGATCAACCTGTTACTTATCCACCTGAAGAAGCGTTAACGATCGAGCGTGAGCGTATTTTCTCTGAATTGAAGAAAGGTAAGATTAGTCCGCATGATGCACAGCAATTATTCTTCACGTGGCTGAATCTGGTGGATTTTTATGTGAGACGGGCGAGGGCTGTGCATATTTCAAAAGATTCCCTCCCTAGAGGGATAGCTGTTGGTAAGAGTTCACTTGATAATTTTATGACCTGTTGTTATTCAGAAATAAAATGGATTTTAGAAAATGACATTTATAAATTATCTGATTTTTATATATTGCAAACCCATTATAAATATGTGTTAGAAAACTGTATAGAAATAAAGAGCGAGAAAGAAATGGTGAAAGTGTGGAGAGGTTTAGCGTCTGAGCTATTTAATAAAGCTGTAAATAGAGAACAAAAAAGACTGGCCTTTGATAATATTTTGATTCTTTATGATCATCTAGGTGATATTACTGCTGTTGAAAATCTTGTTACAGAAGCATCTAATTATACTGTCATGCCTTTGCTGATATTGATATGCCGGGATCTAAATCTTTCAGATACGGCTTACTTTGATGTCAAACATATAAGGGATCCATTACGCGCTATTCAATATTTACAATCACTAAGTAAAAAGCCTGCTGAGTGGTGTGATGATATGCGTAATAACTATGACAGGGTGATGGAGATTGATAAAAATGAGTTGCCTCGAATGAAGGCATTTTCAACTCAGCTTGCACTCTATTATTATGCTGTTGGTGATCAAGTCAAGGCCAATGAAATTCTTGAAAAGACTGTTCAGGATAAGAAGCTCTTTAGCGTATTAGGTGAAATTGCCAGTAATAATGTTAAAAAGGCAATCCAGAATATTGAGCGTTCGATAGCTATAAAAGGAAAACTGAAAAGAATTCTTGGTTTACTCTATGAAATGCAAGCTGAAAGTTGTCCGGCAGACGAGAAAAAAGTGAATCTTGAGAAGGCTTGTGAACACCTGAAACTATCAGCGAGTACATTCAAGGAGCTGTATGTTCATTTGGCAAGAATTCAGGAAAAGCTTGGAAATATGGAGGATGCTCATAAAAGTCTTTGTTCTTATCGGACATACCTTCTAAAGAAGATTGGGCTTAACGAGAGCGATATTCGAGTGGAACAGGTAGTTTTATGGATGGATGCGATAAAGGAGCGTGCGCCAGAATATTTTGATAAGCCGGAAGAACCAGATACCAGTACATCCTCGAGGAAAGGGAAAGGGAAAGGGAAAGGGAAAGGAAAGGGAAAGAAGCGGGGGGGATATCATCCACAAGCAGAAGGCTTCGGGAAGCGAATACATCAGGTAAAAGGTGCCGATTCTTCTAAGTCAGAAAAGAGACAATCATCTCAGCCCAGGAAAGTCGAGCAATCCATGCCCGTCGAGCAATCCATGCCAGTCGAACAACCCATGCAGACCGCACAAGTTCAGGCGTTAACAGTGCCTGAAGTGTTACAGACTGAGAGCGTGGATCAAGCCTTTAAAAATACAAAACAAGAAAGGATCGATATACACGATAAAATGGATCCCTTGTATAACGTCAATGATAATTATGATGAAGTCATTGAGCATATCAATGCCCTGATATTGCAAATAACAGATCCTGAGCGTATCAAAAAACATCCTGTTATTACCGAAGAAAATCCTGTTCTTACCGCAAACTTAATGCAATGGAACGGATGGGTGGAGCGATTGCGGGCTATTGATGATTATTGTCTATTTGATATATCAAGACGTGAAGGTGATTTACCCATTCAATTAAAAGATGGTATCCGAAAAAGGGCGCTGTCTTATCTTTATAGTGCTGTTGAAAAACTATTTGAAGCAATGGGTGAAACGTTACCTGACGGATGGAAGGTAAATCCAGAAATCCTTTTAGAATGCGAAAAAATGCAATACTGTCTGGATAATGGAAGTGAGCGTCTACGTCGACAACTAGCCTCATGCTTGTCGAGTATAGGGCATATATTAGAAGATGATTATTTTGAATTTGAAAGGTATAGGAAGAGATCGGCTGCCAACATTTTTTTCGGAACTAATGAAAATAATATTCTTGCCGGTGAGTTTTATGACATTGCAGATATAATTAATCCGGATAGAAAAAAATTAAACTAGTGGCAGGCACTTATCATCAATTGTGCTGATCCACCACTGGAATTTACCATGATATGGCATCTGTGTTACCAACCTTGTTTTGACAGGTGGGACGACATTTTTTTCAGTATTGCATCATTCATATCATCACATCCCACCTCTGATATCGTCTTCAGCAAGGCTGGTGTAACTGCTATATGTTTTACTAAACATCGCACCTCAGGGTACGGCAGGCGTGGTATCCGTTCATTATTTTTCATCTACGCGCAGTGTATAGGGATGTTCTGGCATCACGCATCAGCGAAATGATAGGCAGTGGTCGTATACTACCTGCCGGAACCAGCATTGGGCAGGATCCTGGTGTTGTAAACGGTGCCAGGTCAGCAGATAGTTCAGTTGCATAAAGGTGACGCCTGCTGGCAACTCCAGCAAGACCAGGTTGTGTCGTTTGGTCAGGGTCTTTGACATTTCACGGGTGCCGATCATCAGGGCCTGGTTACTCGCCGCCACTTCCAGGCCAAGCTGGATATCGCTGGTTTCCAGGATAATGGTTCTTGATAGTCCTCTACGAGCCAACTCACGATCAAAACGACCCATTTCAGAAAATTCGGCGATATCCACCTTCACGTGGGGCACTGAAAGTAGCTCTGCCATTGTCAGCACTGTTTTACTGGCAAGCGGATGATCATGGCTGACCATGCCGACAGGCGTCGCAGGGCAGAGTGTTCGCTGATACAGGTCGGGCCGATCCTGGGCGACGAAATTGATGGCCAGGTCGAGTCGGCCGGATGCCATGTCACGAATACTGTCGTTATTCCAGGGATGCAGCCCTAATCGCACCGCTGGCGCTACCCGGCCAAGCCAGGCCAGAAGATCCGGTATCAGCTGGACAGCAATATGATCCATGGCGCTGAGGGTAAAACGACGCTTGCAAAGCGCCGGGTCAAAGGCTGCCGGACGCACCAGCAGGGACAGCTGTTTGAGCAGGGCCGCCAGATCACTTTGTAATGACAGCGCCCGCGCTGTGGGTTGCAAACCATGGGGACGGCGTATGAAGAGTTCGTCCTGAAAGTGTTCACGCAGGCGCTGGAGGGAACGGCTGATGGCGGACTGGCTGAGATTGAGATGCCTGGCTGCCCGGCTGACGCTGCGCTCTTCGAGCAGAACATGCAGGTGAACCAGCAGGTTCAGGTCATAGCGTCGGAGTTCTTCGATATCCATAAGGTGGCCAGCTCTGGAAAGGGAGCGAAAGTATAGGCAAAACGGGTTTTGTTAGTGATATGCATAAAACGCAAACCTGGTAGCCGGATAAATCAATAGGAAGCAAACCGCCGGCTGGGTAAAGTGCCTGCATTTTGTAAGTATCCTGTCATCGGCACCAAGACCGAACAGGGGCACACCCACACACATTCCAAAGATCATTTCTCTATGTCACGCACACCCCGTTTTAGCCGTACATCGTTGTCAGTGGCGGTACTGGCAGCACTCCCCGTGATGGCCAACGCTGCCGGTTTCCAGGTGAATGAACACAGTGCTGCAGGCCTGGGTCGTGCGTTTGCCGGTGAGGCTGCCATTGCGGATGACGCTTCTGTCATCGCACGGAATGCGGCTGGCATGTCCCTGCTGGACAGCCAGATGTTTACGGCTGCTGTCAGCTATATCAAGCCGGAAGTGGATGTGAAGCTGGATGGTAAGGACACAGCAAAGAATGTCGCTGATGAAGCGGTAGTTCCCACATTTTATTATGTTCGTCCGGTTGATGAGCGCTGGACAGTCGGTATCGGTGGTTTCAGTAATTTTGGTCTGGCAACCCATTACGGCAGTGCTTCCGGAATCACGCCGGCTGCAGATGAGACCGATCTGGCAACCTATAACCTGAATCCGTCGGTTGCCTACCGGGTGAATGATGATCTGAGTGTTGGTTTCGGTGTGAATTTTGTTTATGCCGATGCGACGCTGACATCGACGTCAACAGCTATTCCTAATGTGATGCCAGGTGGACTGACGCTGTCCAAATTAACTGGTGATGACTGGGGTTATGGTTGGAATGCCGGTGTTCTGTGGCAGGCTACTGATGCGACACGAGTCGGTTTGAGTTATCGCTCAGAAGTAAAGTTGACTCTGGAAGGAAAAGTGTCATCTGATGTTCATCAGAACTGGAATACCGGTGGCTCGGTTGATCTTACTCTGCCTTCTATTGCCGAATTGTCTGTTCACCATCAGCTCAATGACAAGCTGGCAATTCACGCCAGTGCCGTACATACCGGGTGGTCCAGTTTTGATGAGCTGGCAACCGATCTTGATAATGGCAACGACTTCCCAACGGTTAAGGAAGAGTGGAAAGAGAGCTGGCGCTACGCGGTGGGTATGACTTATCAGTACAGCGATCAGTGGACCTGGCGCACAGGTATCGCAAAAGATAACAGCCCGGTTCGTAACGAACACCGTACTTTCCGTATCCCCGATACTGATCGTATCTGGGTAAGCGTTGGTGGAAGCTACAAGATTGATAAAGCGCAGAGCGTTGATTTCGGCTATGCCTATCTTCAGGGTAAGAAGGTCGATATCAGCGAAGAAAATCCTGTAACACATCAGAATATGGTAGCTGAGGTCAAAGCCGCAGACGTTCACATCCTGAGCCTGCAGTACAACTACCGCTTCTGATCAGCCTGATAAAAAACGGCAAAGAGGGATAAAAATATCCTTGTCTTTGCCGTTTTTTCACATGGCGCTATCTCATTCCATTCACTAGCCGCAATTGGCTGAAATGGAATTCAAAATACCATGTGTTTTGTTGAACCATTCACTATACCAGCTATTAAATCCGTCATTGAGCCACATATGGCGCGGCGAACACCAGCTCCCCAAACCTGCTCCACTGCAGGAGCCAACAACAACATTCACGACCAGTACCAGCATGTTGCATGCTAAGCCAAGGAAAATACTGCAGGGTATACAGAAAATATTCACCCTTCTAGGGAAATGGGCAATATGGTCACACAGGGCAATTCCCCACTGATAAAGTCCTACCAGCGTGCCGCCGATTAACCCTGCAGCCAACCCCAGTATAAAGACAAACGGGGAAGCAATAACCTTGACTATGACTATCACCACTTCGACGGCTCGGTCACTCAGGGAGATATCAGGTGTGAGCGATTCTTCGGCGTCGGAGTAATGAGCAGACGACGTTGCTTCACTCGCGAGGTCACTATCCGCGACACTGGGTGTGGGCGAATGAGCTGGAGATGGTTGTGGTGATATTGGTCTGTCCATATCTATTCCTGTCGTTGACCCAACTGGAAAGCGGCATAGGTTATGCGCCAATCGTCATCAATGAATGAAGGGTACATTGGAGATCATCCCTTTATATTGCCTCTACCTGTGATCAATATATTTGAGTGCCAGATAAGCGCTTAGTTCTGTCATTGAGTCAGTATATTTGTAAATAAAATACGTGTTCATGGTTTTTTATTTAAAAAACAAAGAGTTATTTTTTTCTTTGCCGTGTTTTTGATTAGTGTTTCTGTCCAATTCTGTTAGCCGTTAGACTAACAATACTGACTTTCTTACTGACACGGAGCTTATTTCATGAACCGTACAGTGCTAATCACAGGGGCGAACCGGGGGATTGGGCTTGAGTTGACCCGGCATTATGTTGAACAGGGAGACCGGGTCATCTGTGTCTGTCGGCGCAGTTCTGCAGAGCTGGAAACCATCGCTCATCAGGTGATCAGTGGTATTGACGTTGCTGAGGCTGAAGATGTTGCACGGCTGGGCGAAGCGGTCGGTGACCAGACGCTGGACATCCTGATCAACAATGCGGGTATTTTAACCTCTGAAACCCTGGAGAATTTGGACTTCAGTGAAATTGAGCGGCAATTTCGTGTCAACACGGTGGGGCCATTGAGAGTGACCTGGCAGTTATCAGGTAATCTTGGGTCAGGCAGTAAGGTGGCCATGA
This sequence comes from Kistimonas ophiarachnellae, assembly GCF_057552235.1. NCBI lineage: Bacteria > Pseudomonadati > Pseudomonadota > Gammaproteobacteria > Oceanospirillales > Endozoicomonadaceae > Kistimonas > Kistimonas ophiarachnellae. The sequence continues at coordinate 314,041 of NZ_BAAJPA010000003.1, forward strand.
TCACCAGTCGCATGGGGTCGATGGGCGATAACAGCTCCGGTGGCTATTATGGTTATCGCGCTTCCAAGGCTGCATTGAATGCTATTGGCGTCTCACTCGCTCACGATCTGGCGTCGCAGGGCGTTGCGGTTGCGCTGCTGCACCCGGGCTTCGTTCAGACACGTATGGTCAAGTTTGCCGGTGATGTCACACCTGAACAGGCTGCCCAGGGTTTGGCTGAGCGGATTGACAGGTTGAGCCTGGAGAACAGCGGTTCTTTCTGGCATGCCAACGGGGACAGTTTGCCCTGGTAACGTGTCATCCATTCAGCCGGCGTTCAGGTTGGCAGTGATAAGATGACCCGACAAATGCGACATGTCCCCCCGACAGGCATTGTAAACCCCCCTTCAACGCCTCTTGCCCGGAGGCGTTTTTTTTTGTGCTCCCTGTTTATGCTGCAGAAATTGATGTCTTGATGATGTTGTCAGTCAGCCCTTCAGGTATTTGTAATAACCCGCCGATTTTTGGATAGTAACGCTATCCGTTTTCTGTGAAAGGCTCCGCCATTTATGTATACAGTGGGTCGCATGGTGCGTTTTCTCAATCTGCAGCTGCTCAGGCTTAGCTGGCTGGCGTTGCTGATCGTGTTGTCGCTCCATTTTTTCCTGTCATGGGGATTGCTGGCGCTGGCCGGTGAGCATGAGCTGGTACAGCCGGATGTGTTTTATTACTACTACCTGGTGACAGCCAGTACGGTCGGGTACGGTGATTATTCGCCGGTGACCTTCACGGGGCGCCTGTTGGCCAGTATCCTGCTGGTGCCCGGAGGTGTAGTACTGTTTGCCGGCTTTATCGGTAAGCTGACGTCGGTAGTCGTTAATTACTGGAGAAAAAATGTGAAGGGGAGAGTCGATTTCAGCGATCAGCTGAAGGGACATATCGTGATACTGGGCTGGCACCAGGAGCGTACCCGGCGCATGCTGGAGCTGATTTTTGGCGATCGTAAACGTCAGAAGCGCGATGTGGTGCTGTGTGCATCCGATGATATGGAAAACCCGATGCCGGGCCAGGTACATTTTGTTCGTTCCGAGAGCCTGACCTCTGAGGACTGTTTTACCCGCTCAGCACTGCGTGAGGCTGACCGTGTCCTTATCTACGGTATGAATGATGACAATACACTAACGGTGTCGTTAGCTGTCACCGGCTATGGCACCCGGGCCCATGTTGTCAGCCATTTTGAAAGTCGGGAAATGGCTAACCTGTTATCCGTCCATGCGCCACAGGTGGAAACCCATGCCAACATTTCGATTGAAATGCTGGTGCGCTCTTCTCAAGATCCCGGCTCTTCCCGGGTACAGAATCAGTTGCTCAATACCCTCTCCGGGCCGACTCAGTACAGCATGACGGTACCAGCGTCGTTTTCTGTTTGCCGTTTCAGTACGCTGTTACAGTTGTTCAAGCAGCAGCATGATGCGTTGCTCTTTGGTGTCGCCAACAGTACGACGGGGGACGACCTGGTATTGAACCCGGATGCGGATTACCCGGTCACACCAGGACAGATTCTCTACTTTATGGCGGGTCAGCGTTTGCATGCCGGTGAAATCGACTGGAATCGCATTATGGATTCAACGGCAGAAGTCGTTTAATCGGCAATTAACCCTGGTGACGTGACGGCGAGAAAGGGATGCGCTAATGCTTCTTCCGGCGTCACGCGGGATGTCAGGGGGCGGGTCATACAGCGAAACAGTTGGGCTGCCTCTATACCAGCACAGTGCGCTATGCCCCGATAGGCGGTTTTGACCTGTTTCAGCATCATCCGGTTTCTGTCGTGTATGCCCAGGGGGATGAGACTGTTGCTGCGATTAAGCTGCTGGCGGGTCATTAATTTTTTACCCAACACAAGCTCTACCATGACGCAGGCCGCTGACCAACTATCCACATTGTGACTGTTATCGCCTGACAGTATTTCAGGCGGCATGTATTCAAACAGCACTTCCTCCTGACGTGTCCCCTGAACGGTTGCACGTCCAAAATCACAGATTTTCAGGCAGTGACCATCCCAAAGCAGGTTGTCGGGTGTGATGTCATGGTGCTGTATTGCGTGTCTCTGCATATAGGCGATACCGGAAAGCAGTTGTCTCATCAGGCAGGCGACTTCCGCAGCACTGAATCGTTTTCCTGTCTGAAGTATTGAACGCAACGAGGGACCCCCCAGATCCATGACCAGGTAATGGCAGTCAACAGTCGGGTAGGTGTAATGCAGTGAAATAATGTTTGGGTGACCCGGGTTGCTTAATGTTTGCATGAGGTTCTGTTCTTGCATTGTTTCCGGATGCTTCCCATCAGGCATGGCAAGCACCGACTTGGCTGCAAGATGGCGTCCAGTGAGGATTTCCTGCACTTCCCAAACCGTACCGAACTGGCCCTGATCAATGGTTTTTATGCACTGGAAGCGATCCGTCGGTGGGGGTAAAAAAGGATCTGCTGGTGTTCTGTCGTTCCTTGTTAAATGCTTGTTATTACAATGCTGACCGTGACTGAATAAGCTGCGCGGTATCGATAAAAGCGCATCGATAATGGATCGTGATGACGGCGATTTCCGTGTGGTTTTTAGCATTAACGATCATGTGCTTAGTGTCAGTCTTCTTATAATTCTAGATAGCTGAACGCTGGAGTTTTATAGCTATTTCAACAATCGTCCTGGCTTTTAATCGTAAATACAGAGAACCGGGTTTGATCTGCTGTCACTTGGTTAGCAAGGCGAGATTTCGGGGCAATACGGGTAGTCATCACGTATAGGAATAGCCGTTTTACTCACCTATGATCGGTGCATATTGGGGGGAACCCGGCCTGATTGCCCCGTCATTCGGGATGACTCAGGCCCAGAGGTTTCAGGATTCATTCGTTATTCAGGTTCCAGGAATGCAAAAAACAGAGAGATCCCGGATCGCCATCCTGACCACCGGCGGCACCATTGCCGGTGAAGGACAGTCCCAGACAGGTGGTGCTTATACGTCGGCCAAGCTCGGTGTCCAGCAGCTGCTGGAGGCGGTGCCGGAGCTGCACGACGTGGCGGATATTACCGGCGAGGAAGTGGTGAGCATCGGCTCCCAGGATATGTCCGATGAAGTCTGGCTGACCCTGGCCAAGCGTATCAACGCGGTGCTGGCCCAGGATGATATTGACGGCGTCGTCATCACCCATGGTACCGATACCATGGAAGAGACTGCGTGGTTCCTGCATCTGACCGTACACTCCACCAAACCGGTGGTGCTGACAGGCGCCATGCGTCCGGCAACCGCCCGCAGTGCCGATGGTCCCCTGAACCTGTATAACGCGGCTGTGACGGCAGCATCACCCGAAGCGGTTGACCGGGGTGTGATGGTGGTCATGAACGACACCGTTTTTGGCGCCCGCGATGTCACCAAGATGCACACCTCCGGTGTGGATACTTTCCGGGCGCCGAATTTTGGTCCTCTTGGTTATGTGCATGATGGTGTGGTGACCTTCCAGCGTCGTCCCGAGCTGCATCACACTGTTACCTCTGAATTTGATGTAGCAAGCCTCGATAAACTGCCACAGGTCGGTATTGTCTACGGTTATTCCAACTGCTCCCCGCTGCCGGTCAACGCCTATGTTGGCGCCGGTTACCAGGGCATTGTTCATGCAGGCCTGGGTAACGGCAATATTCACTGTGATGTGCTGGATGCCCTGGCCAACGCGAGCCGTGACGGCGTTCGTGTGGTGCGTTCTTCCCGTGCCGGCAGTGGTTCTACGACAATGGCTGGTGAAGTGAATGACGAGCAGTACGGCTTTATTGCATCGTTGCACCTGAACCCGCAGAAAGCCCGTGTACTGTTGCAACTGGCGCTGACCAGGACCACCGATCGGGAAACCATTCAGAACTATTTCCTGACCTACTGAGTTCTCGGGCACGTTGATGCATTGCCGCCAGGGTAACCTCTGTTACTTTGGCGGAATCACTCCACTTTTTGCTAACAATTTTCTACAATGCGCGGTAGCTGGTCGGCTCTGATAAGCCGTTGGTTCACTGGTTCACGAGTAAGTCATGCCTACGTTCAAAGCGCGCGAAGTCAGCCGCATCGTCAATACCATATATAAAGCGATTATCGAACAACGCCTGCCGGCAGGCACTCGCCTGGTGGAAACCCGGCTGGCCGAAACCCTGAATGCCAATCGCAACCATGTGCGCGATGCGCTGGTGGAGTTGTCCTACCGCAATGTGGTGATTATTCAGACCAATAAAGGCGCCTGTGTCGCCCAACCCGGGAAACAGGAAGCCCGCGAGGTATTTGACGCTCGTCGTATTATAGAGACGGGGCTGGTACGCCAGGCCATTGACCGGATCGATAACAAGGGACTCAAGCGACTGGAAAAAATCAGTGCCAAAGAAGATGAAGCCATCCGTAAGGGTTCCCGGCCTGACATGGTGCGCCTTTCCGGTGAATTTCATCTGGAAATTGCCCGTATTGCCGACAATGCCACCCTGTTGAAACTGCTGGATGAGCTGGTGGCCAGAAGTTCGTTGATTATCGGGCTGTATGAGGCCATTGCTGATGCATCCTGCTCAGCGGATGATCACCACGAACTGATTCGACTGATCAGTGAACGTCAGCATGATGCCGCCGCTGACTTTATGGGGCGTCACCTGGACGAGATCCGTAACCGTCTTCACCTGGAAGAAAAGCCGGCCAAACATCTGGACCTGGCAGAAATGCTGGCCGCCTGTTAACACCATTACACCGATTTCCTTTTCTTTTCGTCGTTATTCATTTCCCACACCCGCCACGTTGAGGCCTGACAGACACGGAATCTGTCAGGCTGCCTTGGGTTGCTTACCGTAAATTTACGCAGCTCCGGCCATTGTTTTGACCTGTCTCAAGGTTTGGCTGCCATTCCGGCGTATAGTCGCTAACAAAAGCACGCAGGATTGTTAGCAATCTGGAGGGGCGCTACAGACTTCTGTGTGTATCAACGAAAATCAGAGTAGTGGAGAAGTATCATGGGATACCCGGACGGTCTGTTAAAAAACCGCTCAGTCATTAAGCACGGTGTCTACGCGGTGGTTGCCCCGGAAGGACGTGTGATCAATTCCATCCCCGGTTTTGACGGTTGTGCACTGACCATTGTGGCTTCCCCGAAAATGGGCGCCAGCTTTGTGCAGTATGTCGGTAGTGTGCAGCCCGATGGCGGTACCACCCAGCCTTTTGCCAGTGAAGAAATGATCGAAAGCTTTGTCTACTTCATGGACGGTGAGGGTTCCCTGAAAGTCAGCGTAGGCGACGAAGAACAGACCCTGACACAGGGCGGCTATGCCTTCGCGCCCGCTGACAAGGCGCTGTCATTCCAGAATATCGGCGACAAGCCGCTTCGTGTTCTGCTCTACAAGCAGCGCTACATTCCGTTGAAAGGACACAGTGCCCGCACAATCTTTGGCAACGCCAATGACATTGAAGAAGTCTTCTACGACAACATGGAAAACGTGTTCATCCGCGACCTGCTGCCCATTGAAATGGGCTTCGACATGAACATGCACATCCTTAGCTTCGAGCCTTCCGGCAGCCATCCATTCGTTGAAACCCATGTTCAGGAACATGGGGCCTATTTGACCGAAGGTGAAGGCATTTACCTGCTCGGCGAAGACTGGGTACAGGTGCAGGCAGAAGACTTCATCTGGTTCGGTCCCTTTACCCAGCAGGCGGTTTACGCCACGGGTCGTGGACGACTGACGTACATCTACTCCAAGGACTGTAACCGCGACGTCGATATCTGATTTCCCGCCCGGTGCCGGTGGGGAGCCGGCCGCCGGGCTGAAGCAAGTCCAGTAATACACATAACGCCAAATTTGTTCTGACCATTCAGGAGTTTTCATCATGGCCATTACTGCAGATTTCAAAGCCCGGGATATCCGTGACCACCTCGACGCTACCGGCATGAAAGGCCGCAACATCACGTTCCTTGATGACTTCAGCCGTGAGCAGATCACCCATCTGTTCAAAGCTGCGGAAATGCTGGAACCGTTCATGCGCACCGGCCTGAACCTGCTGGAAGGTAAGGCGCTGTATACCCTGTTCTTCCAGCCTTCCACCCGTACCCGTTGCAGCCATGAAGATGCGATGATCCGTCTCGGTGGTAAGGTCATCACCGAAGCTGATCCGCTGCACAACTCGTCCGCTGCCAAGAACGAAAGTTTATACGACAGTTTGCGTGTAACTTCCAAGTACGCTGATGTCATCGTCATGCGTCATCCAGACGACAGTGAAGTACTGCCAACGCTGGAACGCCTGGGCAGTGATTCCTCCCCGATTATTTCCGGCGGCTACGGTCACGTAACCCATCCGACCCAGGGTCTGCTGGACAGCTACACCTGCTACCGTGCCTTTGACGGTAACTTTGAAGATATGACCGTCGTCATCTCTTCCCCTGACTTGTCCCGCGCCCGTTCCGGTCAGTCCTTTGCCCTGGCGCTGGCAAATATGGGTGCGAAGATTGTTTATACCGGCACCAGCGAACTGCGCACACCAGAAGTCATTCGTCGTAAGTTGAACGCCATGGGCGCGCGCTGGGAAGAACACTTCGACCTGGATCGCAAACAACACGAAGAACTGTTCGCCGACGTGAATGCCGACCTGGTTTACCTGCCCGGCTGTTCCGTGAAGAAAGACGACCCGAACCGTGAAGACTTCATGCGCAAGCTGAACAATCACTACATCTCCCTGGAGATGCTGGAAAACGTCAAGCGCAAGACCGGCAAGACCGTGGGTATCCACCACTCCCTGCCACGTAACCCGGGCGAGTTCGATGATGTGATCGACCAGACCGCCCACGAAATCTACTTCAAGGCCATTGAGTTCTCCGTTGCGGTACGGATGGCACTGCTGGCTTCAGTGGTAGGTGTGAATTAATCCAGTCTGACCCGAAACGGGGAGGTCAAGAGCCTCCCCGTCTGCGTTTTTTTGCCGCGGAAATGCCCATCTAACCAGTCACTATCGTTGTTAGTATCCGTCGGGCTTTGATGAGGTATGCCGTGATTTTTAGGGGAGAGAAATAATGCTGACCGTGTGGGGGCGCCGTAATTCCGGCAATGTCCAGAAAGTGATGTGGGCCATAGGGGAACTCGGCCTGACGTATGAACGCCGGGATGTCGGTGGTTCCTTCGGCCAGCTGGATACACCGGAATTTCGAACGATGAACCCCAACAGCAAGGTGCCGGTGATTCAGGATGATGGGCACTGTCTGTATGAGTCCAACACGGTGGTGCGTTATCTCGCCAGTGCTTACGGCTATGGTGATCTGTTTCCCGGTGATCTGCAGGTCCGCTCACAGGCCGATCTCTGGATGGACTGGCAGTTAAGCACCATTGATCGTCAGCTGGGTCCCCTGTTCATGGCGACGGTCAAAACTGAACCCTATGCCCGTGACCCTGACCTGATCAGCCACCTGGCCCGCCAATCAGGTGAAAGCTTCAAAATTCTGGATAACCATTTAGCGGATAACCAGTACGTTGCTGGCGATCAGTTCACCATGGGAGATATTCCGCTGGGTGCGGCCGCATTCCGGTATTTCTACCTGGATATCCTGCGCCCTGACCTGCCCCATGTCAGCCGCTGGTATGACAACCTGTGCAATCGCCCGGCCTATCGTGAACACGTGATGATTCCCATCGGCCATACCCCGGAAGAGTGGCTGGCGCTCGAACAGGAAGCGGCGATATCGCTTTGATGCTGTGTAAAATCTGACGTTTGTCAGTGTCCCGATAATGTGAATTGCCCGTGCCGTCTGCACGGGTTTTTTTGTTGTGGATAAGTCGGGTGGATGGTTAAACCAACGTCGTAGTTAGTCATACTGACAATGGGGTTATGCATTCCCCTTTCATACCGTGATATCAATGGGGCTTAAACCCATTCACGGAGAATAACGACATGGCAGTAATCACGATTAACGCGAACCAGAAATTCATCGACCAGGTCAGCGCGCTGGCTAAAGAGGAAGGTGTCAGCAAAAGCGAACTGCTGCGCATGGCCCTGGAGTGCTACAAGCTGCAGCAGCAGAAGCGACGCCTGCAGGTCCGTTTCAGCCGCGAGGCGTCCGCCATCGCCAAAATGAAAAAGAATGCGGCAAAAGTCGAAGCGGTCAACAATGGCGGGGAAGAATCACGGACCAGCCATTAACCGCTTTTTCCTGACGAATGGCTGGCCTGTGGATTATTGTCCTGCAGCAATGATGCGCGCGGCTGCCGTGGCCAGTACCTGGCAACCTGCGACCAGATCTTCCGGCTTGGTGTCCTCGGCAAAGTTGTGACTGATGCCATCAATACTGGGCACAAACAACATGGCGCTGGGCATAACCAGCCCGAACATGTTGGCATCGTGCAGGGCGGCACTTGGCAGTTTCATCCAGAGTTGTCCAATGTGTTGTTCTGCTGCCTGAGCTAACTGTTCCTGCATAGCCTCGTTCATCAGCACAGGCTCCGTTTCCGGCTGTCGTTCGACATGAATGTCTACGCCGAGTTCGGGGGCCATTTGTGACGCCAGATCCCTTACCGCCGTTTCCATGGATACCAGTAAATCCCTGCAGGTATCCCGGTATTGCAGCCGCATAAAGGCTTTGCCGGGAATCACGCTGGCAGAGCTGGGGTAGAACTGCACCCGGCCGATCGTCCATACGGTGAATTCTGCCGCCATGGCAGCCAGCATGGTGTCCATCTGATTAGCAAAACGAAACAGGGCCTTACCGGCATCCCGACGTCTGTCCATGGGCGTACTGCCGGCGTGGTTTGCTTCTCCATGAAACGTGATGTCCAGGGTTCGGCAGCCGACAATGCCAGTCACAACACCGACCTGTTTCCCGGCCAATTCGAGCCGTGGGCCCTGCTCAATGTGGGCTTCCAGATAGCCGATGTAACGTGTCGGATCATATTGGTCTGGCTGGCCATTCAGACCAGCATCAGCCAGCGCCTGTGATAAGGGATGGCCGTCATTGCGTGTGGCAGTTGAGAGTACGGCCTGATCAAGCTGGCCAAGAAAACCCTGACTGCCCAGGAAACCATGATAGGTGTGCTCTTCGTCCGCCCAGGACGCGATATCCAGCGCCAGGTGCCGGGTTTCCGGGCATTCATCAAGCGCCCTGGCCGCTTCCAGGGCGGCGATCACACCATAGGCGCCGTCCAGCCAGCCACCTTCCGGCTGGGTATCGGTGTGAGATCCCATCAACAGGGCCCGCCCCGGTTTACGGGAATAGCCGATGACATTGCCGACACCATCAATCTTCGACGTCAGGCCTGCCTCGGCCATCCGCCCCTGCAGCCAGCGACGGGACGCCATGTCTTCGTCAGAGAAGGCTTGCCTGACCACGCCATTCCCTTGTCTGCCGAACTGACGCAGGGCCTGAAGATCGTCCAGGAAACGCCCGGGATTGATTGTCGGTACTGCCATGATGATGGTCTTCCTGTCCGCCCTGAAGCGGTTTGAGCGGTTAATGGTCTGTTTCGGTCTGTTGTTGGCAATTGCGGCATTAAAAGTGGCTTACCAGAGTGCCTTTAGCAATTGCTAACAATAATCATGGTCTGCTTAACACACTGTTTTTAGCGGCTTTGTGGAAGTGTGCGTGCTTTTTATATTGTTCCATCGGTAGATTCTGGCAAGAAACAAGGTGTAAGTTTCTTGATCTGTCTCATGGTTTGCTGCCGACTTGCTTATCAGAATGCTAACAAAATATAAAATAGTTGTTAGCAGGTTTGGGCGCGTGTTGCAGAACATGAAGGGCTGTATGTCTTCCTGTGCCACTGACCGGCCGAATCAGGCAATGCTGGATTTGTGACTGCGGTGCGCTGAGGTCATGGGCACGTAATGGGGACATGCCTGACATGGGTTTCGCAGGATACCGGAAGCGGAAAGGAAACCTCAGACAACTGCCGGGAAGGGTAGCGGTATCTAACCAAAACTAGCCGTAGACGGAGATAGCCATGACGATTATTTCGTCCACCGTTCCTGCTCAGAAAACGACCTCGCCTAACAAAAAGCGTTTCGAATTCCCGGATATTTACGTCATTTTGTTCAGTTTTATTGTCCTGGTGGCCTTTCTTACCTGGATTGTCCCTGCCGGTACCTATGAACGACAAGTGTTGCCGAATGGCCGGGAATCAGTTGTACCCGGTTCTTACCAGGTTATGGAGCAGACACCGGTCGGTATCATGGATGTGGTGACCGCCATTCCCGTGGGTTTACGAGAAGCGTCCAGCGTCGTGTTTCTGACCCTGCTGGTGGGTGGCGCTGTGGGCGTCATCCGTAAAACCGGTGTGATCAATATGGGCATCAATGCCATGATGCGGGTGCTGGGTCGGCGAACAGAATTACTGATACCGGTACTGATGGGTATTTTCTCCCTGATTGCCGCCTTCATCGGCACGCCGGAACTGGGCATCGCTTATCTGCCCATTGTCCTGCCACTGATGTTGAAACTGGGTTACGACACCATGACAGCCACAGGACTGGTGTTGTGCGCCACCACACTCGGGTTTGCTTTCGGCATTACTCCGCCCGCCACCGTCGGCATTGGTCATATGCTGTCGGATTTACCGATGTTCTCCGGTGCCTGGTACCGGGCGATTTTCTATTTCCTGATTCAATGCATGTGTGCCTGGTACATCATGCGTTATGCCGCCCGGGTTAAGGCGAACCCCGCCTCTGGCAGCAATTTTGAGGTGGATCAGGAACTGCGCCAGTCCATGACAACGGACGACAGTGAAGAGACATTTACATCCCGTCAGCGTTTCGCCGGCATTGCCACTTTGATCATGTTTGTGGGTGTCATCGCTTCCATCCTGAAGTTTGCCCTGGGCTTTGATGAGATCTCGGGTCTGTTCGTGGCGATGGCCGTCATGACCTCATTGCTGGTGGGTTTTTCGCCCAACAAAATCTGCGCGAATTTTAATGAAGCGTTCCGGGAAATCCTGGTAGGCGCGATGATCTGCGGTATTGCCCGCGGCGTTTCAGTGATTCTGGAAGCCGGGAACATCATGGATACCATTGTCTTCTATCTGGCGGAACTGGTGGGGAATCTGCCACAGGCATTTACGGCTGTTGGCATATTGTTTGTCCAGACGACATTTAACTTTCTGGTGCCTTCAGGCAGTGGTCAGTCATTGATTACCCTGCCGATCCTGATTCCACTGGCTGACCTGGTCGGACTGACCCGGCAGGTGGTAGTGCTTGCAACCCATTGGGGTGATGGCATCACCAATATCCTGTTCCCGACGTCGGGTTATTTCGTTGCCATCCTTGTGATTGGTCGCGTGAGTCTGGCGAAATGGCTCAAATTCTATTTCCCGTTATTCCTCGCGATTCTCGCTACCGCTGCGATGGGTCTGGTGATTGCCCAGATGATTGAGCTCGGTCCCTTCTGATATTTTTCGGTATACGGGTTTCCGGTCCTGTGAAACCCGTAACGTCCTGAATAGCGTTGATTTTCACTTCCATTGTCGTTTTTACACGCCATCAGATGCCTGCCGCTTTCTGCGCTGACAACCGATTGCCGATGTTTTTCATTACCCCAAATGGTATCCGTCGTTTTGTTTGATCTATCTCAAGGTTAAGAACGGCATCCGGCGTATATTTGCTAACAATTATAAAATTTATTGTTAGCAATACGAGGGGCGTACCATGTCTGAGTTGAAATCCAGGAAATCCTTCAAAATGCCGGACATCTACATTGTCCTGGCAATCTTCATCCTTGTGATGGCGGCACTGACCTACATTATCCCTGCCGGTATGTATGAGCGGGAAACCGTTCAGACGGCCCATGGCGTTAAGGAGTTTGTGGTGGCGGACTCCTATCACCGGGTCGAGCAGAGCCCGGTCAGCTTCATGGACCTGGTGACGGCTGTACCGGACGGGCTTAAGCGGGCTGCCTCCATTGTCTTCCTGACCTTCATGGTGGGCGGCGGCATGGGCCTGATCAAGCGTGCCGGACTGATCGACCTGGGCGTCCACAAGCTGGCAGACAGCGTGGGTGACAAGGCGATTATGATCATCCCGATTCTTATGCTGCTGTTTAGTATTCTGGGGGCGTTTATCGGGGTACCGGAACTCTCGCTGGCTTATCTGCCGATATTGCTGCCACTGTTTTACCGGCTGGGTTATGACGGCATGACCGCCATGGCGGTTTCCCTGCTGGGTCCCTGCATGGGCTTTACCTATGGTTTGACCATTCCCGGCTCTGTCGGCGTCGGACAGCAGATTGCCCAGCTGGAGATATTCTCCGGTTCCGGTTTCCGGGCGCTGGTGCTGCTGATCGTGATCGTGGTGGCTGTGCTCTACACCATGCGTTACGCCATGAAAGTTAAAACAAACCCGCACCTGAGTCTGACCCGGGACTCCGATACCGTCATGCGCCAGAAGCTGGCAGAGATGGAACCGGAAGGTGAAATAAACGCGACACGTCGTCAGGTTCTGGCCGGTTACGCCTGTTTCATCATGTTCCCGGCAGCCATCGCCGCCATCCTGATCAATAACCTGGGCTTTGAGGCGATTGGTGGCCTGTTCCTGTTCATTGGTCTGGCAGCGGCAGCGATTGCCGGCAAAGGTCCCCAGCAGATCTGTGATGATCTGAATGCCAGTATGCGCGACATGATGGTCGCCGCCTTGCTGTGTGGTGTGGCCAGCGCCATTGCGGTGGTGATGGACCGTGGCGTGATCACCGACACACTGGTGTACTACCTCGAATATGTCCTGCGCAATACACCACCGGCGTTGTCTGCTGTGGGCGTGTTCTGGACCCAGTCCCTGTTCAACTTCCTGGTGCCCGGTGCGACCGCGCTGACCGTTCTCACCATGCCGGTGTTGTCACCGCTCGCATCATTGCTGGATATCCCACAACAGGTGATTGTTTCCGCCAACGCCTGGGGTGGTCAGCTGACTGATATCTTCTTCCCGACTTCCGGCTTCTTCGTCGCCACCCTGGTCCTGGCCAAGGTGGAATACGCGAAATGGATCCGCTTCTACTTCCCGCTGATGATAGTGCTCGGGATTATCTCCAGCCTTGCACTGGTGTTGCAGCAGAGCCTGGGTATTGGGCTCGGCCTCTGATGTCTTGTGGATAACCGGCGTCGTACCGATGCCGGTTGTGAACACGGTTGCTGTGGGGGGAATCCTGTTATGTCTTTGCACACAGAGTTAATGGACGTTGCCATTACCGGCGGCACCCTGGTGCTGGAGTCCGGCTGCATAGAAGGCAATATTTCGATCAAAAATGGGCGTATTGCCGCGATTACGGCGACAGATGTTGTCTTACCGGCCAATGAAACCATTGATGCCAGAAACCTGATGGTGTTTCCCGGTGTCGTCGATCCCCATGTGCATTTCAAGGAACCCGGGCCCGGGCATATTCGCGAAGATTTCCACAGCGGAACCTGTCAGGCAGCCGCCGGTGGTGTCACGACAACAGTGGAAATGCCACTGAGTATTCCGTTAGTAACGACACGTGACGCTTTTTTATTGAAGCACGAGACTGCAAACAGCAAGGTCGTCACAGATTACGCGCTCTGGGGATTGTTACCCGCAGATGATCTGGATCGGATTGAAGAGCTGGTGGATATCGGTTGTGTGGCATTCAAGACGTTTTTATCCACAGATCCCGATGCGCCAAAACTGACCGACTACAAGCTGCTCGAAGCCATGAAAGTGATGAAACGTTTCAACCGCTTCATCGGCTTTCATGCCGAAAACCCGGACATCATCGATTCCACGGCGGAAGCCATGGAAAAAGCGGGTATCAATGGTGGGCTGGCGCACCTGCAGTCCCGTCCCGATATCGCCGAGGTCGAAGCGATATCGCGGATTGCCCTGTTCGCAGAAGAAACCGGCTGCGATGTACATATCTGCCATCTCTCCAGTGGCCGTGCCCGGGACGTGATTCGTCATGCCCGCTCCCGGGGCGTCAGCATGACCGTGGAAACCCTGCCCAGTTACCTGGTACTGGACGACAGTGACCTGGATCGCTGGGGTGTCTTTGCCAAATGCAATCCACCCATTCGCAGCAGGGAAAACCAGGCGATTCTCTGGGATATGTTGATCAAGGGTGAGATCAACATGCTCGGTTCGGATCATTGCCCTTATACCGACGACGACCGTCTGAAACATAACGACGATATCTGGGCTGTGCCGCCGGGATTACCGGGTATAGAGCTGATGTTGCCGCTGATGCTGGATGCCGGTTTGAACCAGCGGGGCCTTCGCCCGGAAAGGGTGGCGCGTTTAATGAGTGGCGCCCCGGCGCGTCGGTTTGGACTGGGACACCGCAAGGGATCGCTACAGGTTGGGTTGGATGCCGATATCGTGCTGGCTGACCCGGATCATGTCTGGACGTATGACGGCACACGTTCTGTGGGCAAGCAGAAGAGTGCACTCACTCCCTGGGAAGGACGGGAAATCCGGGGGCAGGTGGTCCGTACGCTGGTTCGGGGAAGTACCGTATTTTGCGACGGTGAGGTAACGGCAGAGCCCGGTTCGGGCCAGTTGATTAAGCCTGTGTTCTGACAGGGCTTACATAACAACCGTAAAAGAAGGACAGGGTGGTCTTGGTCTGCGCTGTCCGTAGAAGACAGTGATAGGAATTCGTTATGAGTCAGCAGGTAGACACAGTTATCAGGAATGGTCGGCTGGTATTGGAAACCGGTGTCGTCAATGGGGCGATAGCCCTGCAGGACGGCAAAATTGTTGCCATCACAACCAATGAATCAGCGCCAGACGCCCGTCGGGAAATAGATGCGACCGGGTTGGTGGTGATGCCGGGGATGGTAGATCCGCACGCCCATATCTGGGAACCGACCCATTATCCGGAACGGGAAGATTATCTCACTGGTACGCAGGCAGCAGCGGCAGGTGGGATTACCACGCTCATTGAAATGCCGCTGTCTGTTCCGCCGGTGACGAATCGGGAAGCCTTTGAATATAAGCGTGAAATTGTTGAAAAGAAGACAGTGGTTGATGTGGCGTTCTGGGGAGCGCTGACGGAAAAATCCACAGGACACTACGATGAATTGAACGACTGTGGATGTGTTGCCTATAAAGTCTTTATTCCTTACGCGAGCCCGGATTATCCACATACGCCGGATTACGCCCTGCTGAAATCGATGGAAGAGATCAGTCGTTTTGGCGGTCTGGTCGGCGTGCATGCCGAGAATGCGGATATCCTGTTTAACCGTCAGAAAGAATTCGAAGAAAAAGGCATCTTCAATGGTGCAGCCCATGAACAGGCGCGACCGGAAATTGCCGAGGTAGAAGCCATCAGTCGTGTCATTCTGTTTGCAGAACACACCGGGTGTCGTCTGCATATCTGTCACTTATCCACAGTGAAAGCGAGAGAATTGATTAAGCAGGCACGGGCAAGAGGTGTGGATGTGACGGTGGAAACCTGTCCACACTACCTGGTGCTGGATACCATGGATCTGGAAAAACACGGAGGTTTTGCCAAGTGCAACCCGCCGCTCAGAAGTCCGGAAAACCGTGAGTTGCTGTGGGAGATGTTGAAGGCTGGTGAGTTCGACATGATCGGCACTGATCACACCCCCTATACCGATGACGATCGCCTGAAGCATGGTGACAATATCTGGAAGATGCCACCGGGGATTGGCGGGATGGATATGATGCTGCCACTAATGCTGGATGAGGGCTATCACAAGCGGGGCGTTAGCCTGGAACAGCTGGCGAAATTGATGGCCACACAGCCCGCCAGACGGTTTGATCTGCCGCACAAAGGTGCACTTAACCTGGGCAATGATGCAGATATTGTAATGGTCGACCTGGATGCCGAGTGGACATACACCTGGGCCAACTCCTATGCCAAGGCCAAATGTACCCGCAGCCCGTATGAAGGGAAAACATTAAAGGGGAAAGTGGTAGAAACGTTGGTGCGGGGTAATACGGTTTATCGTCATGGTGAAATATTGGCGAAACCAGGTAGCGGGAATTTAACTATTCGCAGCCGATAGTGTCTCTTGTACTTGAGAGGCCTCCCGAAAGGTGAGGCCTACGCTTCTTTTGTTAAACACCAGCAAATTAATGAAGCGGCCGTGACCATAATGACACCCTGCCAAAACGTCGCACTAAGCGACACATTCAACAGTATGGCTGCAAAGAGTGTTGAAAGGAGTGGGGTGAAATAGGACAGCACTGCCAGTAAAACCATGTTGCCGCCGATGATGCCGATATTCCACAGGGCATAACCCATGCTCATGGCTGCTGCCGCCAGCAGAAGGTCAACTATGGCACCTGTGGAAAACACCATGGCAGGCGCATCACTGACGAAGTACTTTATCCACAACGCAGATGCCGTAGCCATAAAAAACCAGGTAATGGCATTGTGGCCGCCAGACAGGAGTTTGGTGACGTTGCAATAAACAGCCCAGATAAAGGCACCGATAAATGCCATGGAATAGCTTGCAGGGTTGGTCGCTATATTGGCGGCGAGTTGGTTCAGGGATAACCCTTCATCACCACTGACCGTCCAGGCGACACCCAGAAAGGCGAGGATCAGTGCAGGGTACAGCCAGAGGCTCACACGTTGTCGGTTAACGATCACAGTGAGTAATACCGTCAGGCATGGCCACAGGTAATTGATCAACCCTATCTCTATGGCCTGCAGGCGGTCATTGGCGAGTCCCAGCGCCAGTACCAGGAATATCTCATAACTGACAAATAATGAACCACCTATCACCAGGTATCGGATTTTGAATAACTTCGGGTGTGGCAAGCCAATAAACACGGCAAGAAAGAGGGAACTGACGGTATAAATCATCGCTGCACCGCCAACCGGCCCCAGCTGCTCGGTGACATTGCGCACAAAGGCGACAATGGTGCTCCAGAACAGAATGGCCAGACAGCCTGCCAGCGTATATTTATGTGTTCCTGCCAAGATTCGCCCTTTTTACATCGGGTGGTTAGTCAATCTACCGTGTAGGCAGACAGGTATGGCTGTCAATCACAATGATGCTATGAATGACGTCTATTGGATAAAAGGCTGGCGCAAAGTGTAGTGGGCATTTCCCGGGTATTTCAAATTGGCAGGTGATCCATCTTTCTGTTAGCAATTCTTTTCATATAAACAGCCAGCGTATTACAAGGCTAACTGTAGTTTTTGTCCTGATTTCTCGTCATTCAAGCGATATGTCGAGGTATTAGCTTGATTCAAGACCAAGTCAGCATTGTAAATTGTTAGCAATCATGGCGGTGTATTGATCTACCACAAGGTTTCCTCCCCCAACATCGTGAATAGTGTCGCCACTGCCATTATCGCTGCATAGGACGTGGTAATGATCCTGCACACCAGAGTGCATTGCATGACTGATAACAGGGATGACGGTGATATCCCCGGTTATCGCATCGCCGCTGACTGGTTACATCCGGATGGGTCAGGTTAATGCCTGCCTGCTGAACAGATTGTGTTCGGCCGCATCCGGGGATCAGTGATCCGCTGGCTGACGACCGAACCTCGCAAGATTACAGAATCTGGCAATCCGAGGGGGAAAGCCATGTCATGTAACACCTTGTGCAATGATGCGTTACGACCGACGACTGATGTCGAACGAAACCTGTCCTTCTGGGATTACACCCTGCTCTGGGCGGGAATGACCATTAACATCGGGGGCTTTGCTGTAGGAGGGCAGCTCTATCCCGGTCTCAGCCCGGTGGCGATTATCCTGGCCGTGATTGTTGCCTATTCGATCGTCTCGGCCCTGCTCGTGCTTAATGGCGATATGGGGTTGAAGTATGGGGTACCTTTCGTCATTTACCTGCGCGCCTGTTTTGGTATCAAGGGCGCAATCATTCCCGGTGTGATTCGTGCGATTCCCTGTTTCTTCTGGTTCGGTTTCCAGACCTGGATTGGAGCGCTGGCGGTTCAGAAGTTGATGGTGATCTGGTTTGGTACAGAGTTTACCGTCAACCTGTATTTGCTGATTGGTCTGTTTGCGATACTTCAGGTCTGGAATGCGGTGGGCGGCCTCAAATCGATGGCACGGTTTGCCTGGCTGGCGATTCCCCTGATGGTGATTTTCTTTTCCAGTACCATTATGTGGTTGCTGAAAACCCATGACTCATCGATGACTGACATTCTGTCAGCACCCGCCCAGAATACGTACAGCTTTCCCTTTGCGGTTGCCGGTATTGCCGGTGTATGGATTACCATGGCGCTGAACAGTGCGGATCTGGGGCGAATGATCAGGCGCCCGGCAGGCTTTGAAAAGAAGCACTTCTGGCATCGGCAGAAGCTGACAATCGGTGGCCAGTTTCTTGGGCTGATCCTGGTCGGTTCACTGGTGATCATGGTGGGTATGGTGTCAGGCATCCTGACAGGGGAGTGGAATCCCGTTGATGTCATCATCAAGACATTTCACGACACCAGCCCTGCGATTATGGCAGCTGCCTTGCTGACCATTGTCTTTGCCCAGTGGTCTACCAACACTACCGCTAATCTTATGCCGGCGACGTATATTGTCATGGCATTGCATTCCAAACTGACCTTCCGGCGTGCGACAGTGATTTCTGCAATCATTGGGCTGCTTATTTGCCCGTGGTTGTTTGCAGACAAGCTGATTCCCTTTCAGGTGGCCTGTTCAGTCTTGCTTGGGCCAATTATCGGAATCATGCTGGCAGATTATTATCTGGTTCGGCGTCGTACGATCGATATTGAGGCGCTGTACGATGAGGAGAAACAGGCCGCGTGGCGACTACCGGCGATGTCGACCCTGTTGGTCAGTGCAGGCGCGGGGCTGTTAACCGTGTTGCTGATTCCTGGGCAGGGAATAGGTTATTCATTTTATACCGCCTTCGCTTTGAGTGTTGTCATGTACCCGGTCATCATGCGACACGAGCGGCAGGACAAAGGTAGAGTAAAACTGCTGAATGCACACTGAGGGTAAAAAAATGGCGGCTATACAGCCGCCTTGGAAGGGTGATGAAACCGGTTTAGAAGGAATAACGGATCTTCAGGTTGGCGCTGTCGTTTTTGTAACCTTTCATCTGGTTACGGATCACGCCAAGGTCAAACCTGAAGTTTTGATCCAGAATCAGGCTGAGTCCGAAGCTGAAACGAGCACGGCCACGGTTGCGCTCAGGCGCTGTTATGACAACCTGGTCGATACCCGTGGTATAGATGGCTCGATGTGATGACGTATCACGACGGAAGTTGTGGTATCCCATGATGCTGACAAACGGCACCAGTCGTGCTCTGCCATTACCCAGGTTACCCGCAAGATTGAAGCCCAGACCACCTTCCATGGAGCTTTGTGAATCCGGCTTGTATTGCGTGGTTGGATCCGTACAGGTGCCCGTACAGTCTCTGTCCCATTCCTCGGTATAACTGTCGAACGAGATCCGGTTGTAGTTCAGTTCAGCCAGTGGCGTCAGTGTCCAGTTGGGGGACAGGTTGTAGACATTACCGACTAACAGGCGGGCATGGGTTGTGCTCGCGTAGTACTTGCTTTCCAGGTGTCCGGTGCCGCCACCGACTGTCGCCCAGCGACGGGTTTCGTTACGCGCACGACCGAGCGAGAAACCGGCCTCCAGGAAAGCGCTATCAAACGTCCAGGAGCTGTAGAGCGAGCCGGTGAATGAGCGAATGTTGTTACGCTCCCGGTTCGGCTCATCATCAATCCGGCTCTTGCTGAGAGTCATGGCGGCGCCGAAGATGGCGCCAGACATCAGGTTGTCAGTCTCCAGACCGGCCGTGAATGACTCACCGCTGGCATCAAAACCGGACATGGTATCCCCATCCCGGCGCTCGGCTGAGAAGGCCTTGATGTTGGTCCAGAGCCCGTTTCTGACCCGGTGACGGGTATCACCAAAAGCCAGGCCTTCATAGGACTGATACTTGGGGGATTCGTTGAAATCATTGGCAGCCAGCAGTGTGGCAAAGTCCAGTCCGGTCGTTGGTTCTGTACCGGCAGCCGTTGGCTCGGTAGTGTCAATGAGCGTGTCCACTTCAGACTTGGCTTCGGCGATCAGTTGTTCGGTATCCACTGCTGCCTGCTGTACCTCAACGACCATTGTTGTTTCAACGTCAACCGGCGTGGTTTCCACTGCCTTGTCCGGCGCCTGTTGAACCATCTCACTGACAATCAGCGTGGCCTGACGCAGGGCATTGAACTGCGCGACCTGATGATTGGCGTCGATGGAATCAGCTTTCGGGGAAGATTGAACCACTTCCCGGGAAGCGGTAGACGTATGACCGGGGTTGTCAGCAATGATCTGTTTGACGAGATCCCGACTCAGACTGACACCCATGGGCGCAGCAGATACAACCGGGGTAAGCAAAACTGCCAGAACCGATAACCGCGGCAGAACTCTCTGCGACAGCATGGCACCACTCCTTTAATGCACGGCGTTATCCTACAAATGAAACTTTCGTCCAGATGAAAGAAATCTTTAATGCCGGGAAAGGCAGTGATAATTCCAGTGCATTGCTTCACTTTTCAGGATGGATCCTGACTGAAAGCGTCATGAAACTGGCAAGCAGGGGGCTTGGAGGGGGGACAGTTAATTACAGAAGTACAGGATGCCGTGGCAGAACGGATGACGAGGGTGGAAGCTCAGGGCTTCTATGGTGGAATATTCTAGCGCTTTTTTGTGACAGACGATCCCGCAGTATCCTGTTCTATCTGGTCTTGATGTGTATGGCTGGCGGTTTTGTACGAAGAACAATTTGATGATGTTTCATCCGTTATGTCCTGGTCGGTTGATTCGTCTTGGGCACTGTCATAGGGTTGGTCACGTTGGACACCACAGAAGTCATCAACGAATGTTTCTACGTCTTTGGTCGTGCTGAGTAGTGATTGCCCTTGATCCCAGGGGAGTCGTCCTCCAACACACAGGCCAACAAACAGGCCAATAACGGAGATCCCTGCACCAATCAGAACCCCGGCCGGGATCGCAAGGATAGATGTTGCAACCGCCATCTTTAATCCACTCTTTTTATAAGTCGATTTCAGAATCACACCACTCCCCACCATGAAACCCAGACCCAGCCCGGTCAACGAGTAAATAACCGCACAAACAGGGGTAGTTACAGTGGTGAGAAGAAGCTGAAATGGAAACAGGATAACTTTCAGTATTTTTCTGGCCGTCGAGAGTGGTTTTGGTGTGGGTGCCGAATCAGGGGTACCACTGGGTATTTGCCCCTGTGAGTGTTTTACGCTGGCTACTCTTTTGGATGAAAAAGAGGCATCTCCAGGGTTCAAAAGTGATGTTTGTCTTCTTAATTCGTGACTTGGGTTTCCATTGCCCACTGTTGGTGCTGCCATGCAGAAGTCCTCAGCCATTATTGATAGTTATGCCGCGTTATTTTTTCGGTTTTGTCACTGTATTAGACAATTGTCAGGAGAAAAGTTTCGAAAAATAGTCTTGATATGCGTTTTCGTTAGGTTGTGCCTTTATTTCCCTTTCTCTCCTCTATGTTGCCAATAGACCTTAAGGCAATCCCAACGCTTGACCTTCCAGTAAGGTGAAAGCTTATGCTTGGCAAAAATACATGTTTCAGGAGGCAACCATGCCTGACAATCATCAGCAGCTGGCTCTGACCGGGGTATCCTGTGCGGGCTGTGTTGGCAGAATTGAGAAAGCGCTGCAGGCTGTGCCAGGCGTTGAGGACGTGACCGTTAACCTGGCAGAAAGAACGGCACAGGTGACGGGCGGGGTGAGCGGCCCGGCACTGGTGTCTGCAGTGGAGTCGGCCGGTTATGGCGCGAGCCTTATCGCGGTTGAAGCCCACCAGATTGCTGTACCGGGTATGAGCTGTGCAGGCTGTGTCAGGAAAATTGAACAGGCTTTGGGCAATGTCACGGGTGTCCGGCGTGTGCTGACAAACCTGGGTGAGCGGGAGGTGACAGTCACCGGTAGTGTGGGTGTTGCGCCATTGCTGGCCAGTCTTTCGGCCATTGGTTATCCGGGAGAGGTGATCGATTCCGAAGAGCTGGCGCGTAAACAGCGGCAGGAACAGGAACAACAGCAATACCGCCATTTGCTCAGGCATATGGCCATTGCCCTGGGGCTGGCTATTCCACTCATGGTCTGGGGCATGGTCACCGGGGAAATGGGGGTGAATAACACGACCCAGCAATGGGGCTGGGGAATTGTCGGGGGTATTACCTTCCTGGTTTTATGGTTCTCCGGTGGTCACTTTTTCCGGGGCGCCTGGCAGGCATTGAAACACCGGACAGCCACCATGGATTCACTGGTTGCTTTGGGTACCGGTGCAGCCTGGTTTTACTCCATGCTGGTGGTGCTGTTTCCGGAATTACTGCCCGCCGCTGCCCGGCATGTTTACTTTGAAGCCAGTGCCATGATCATCGGTATGATCAACCTCGGGCAGGCCCTCGAAATTCGTGCCCGGGGAAAAACCTCGGCGGCGATCCAGAGGCTGTTGGGGTTGCAGGTCAAAACGGCACGGGTGGTCAGGGACAGTGGCGAGGTGGACATACCTGTTGAACAGGTACAGGTCGGGGACATTATTCGTGTGCGGCCCGGCGAGGCTATTGCGGTTGATGGTGTGGTCACCGAAGGAAACAGCCGGGTGGATGAGTCCATGTTGACCGGTGAACCGGTACCCGTCATGAAAGCCCCAGGCGATACGGTGTCAGCCGGTACCATGAACGGGAATGGCGCGCTCCTGTTCCGGGCGGAACATGTTGGCCGTGATACGGCGCTGGCCCGGATCATTGCCATGGTGCGCCATGCACAAAGCACCAAAATGCCGGTGGCGCGTCTGGCTGATCGCATCGCCTCTGTGTTTGTACCGGTTGTGATGGTCATTGCCTTGATTGCTGCCATGGTCTGGTATTTTGTGGGGCCTGAACCGGCGGTGGCCCATGCGCTTGTGGTGGCTGTTACCGTTCTGATTATTGCCTGCCCCTGTGCACTGGGTCTGGCGACACCCATGTCGGTGATGGTGGCAGTCGGTAAGGCGGCAGAATACGGCATGCTGGTGCGCAGCGGAGAGGCTTTGCAGAAAGCCAGCCGGCTGACGACAGTCGTGCTCGACAAGACCGGCACGATTACAGAAGGGCGCCCGAAGGTCACCATGGTCGTACCCCAGGCTTCGTTTACCGAATCACAGGTGCTCTCACTGGCTGCCGGACTGGAACAGGCGTCAGAGCATCCCCTGGCAGAGGCAATCGTAATGGCCGCCAGGGAAAAGGGGCTGCCAGTCGCGTCCTGTGAACAATTTGAAGCGGTCACGGGATCGGGTGTTAAAGGTGTTCTGGATAATCGCCCGGTCCTGTTGGGAAATGCCCGGTTGATGCAGGGGCATGGCGTTGATATTTCAGCCCTGTCTGATATTTCAGCGGATCTGGCAGCCAAAGCGCAGACACCCATGTACCTGGCGGTGGATAACCAGCTGGCAGGTATCGTCTCTGTAGCCGATCCGATTCGAGAGGACTCTGCCGCAGCGATCCAGCGACTGCATGCCCTGGGGATCAAAGTCATGATGCTGACGGGGGATAATCGCGTCACTGCCGACGCGGTAGCGCGGCAGGTCGGCATTGATGCTTTCCATGCTGAAGTGTTGCCGGAAGACAAGGAGGCAGATATCCGCCGTTTGCAGGAGCAGGGAGAGATCACGGCCATGACCGGGGATGGTATCAATGATGCACCTGCATTGGCCCGCGCGGATGTGGGAATGGCCATTGGGGCCGGCACTGATGTTGCTATTGAAGCCGCGGACATTACGTTGATGCGCTCATCGCTCCATAGTGTCGCGGATGCGGTCGAGCTGTCCCGGGCAACACTAAAGAATATAAAACAGAATCTTTTTGGTGCGTTTATTTATAACACGCTGGGAATACCGATTGCGGCAGGGGTTCTCTATCCGCTGACAGGCTTGTTGCTGAGTCCGGTAGTTGCAGGGACAGCCATGGCTTTTTCTTCCGTAACGGTGGTCAGCAATGCCAACCGTTTACGGTTATTCAAACCAGGGACTAAATAACAGAAAATCTGAGCCTGGGTGCAGCCTATATTAGGCTGTACCCTGTTTTTCTCGTGAAGTTTGCCTGTAAATATAATCGTTGGTTAGCTGTTTTCTCATTCTAATGCTGATTTAAGAATCATAGGGTTTGGATTTAAATATTCGCGTGTTTAAACCAAAGTCTAATGTCTTTTGTTTGTTGATTTATTTATATTGTTGTTGTGGAGAAAACTGCTTTGTTTTTGAAGATTGCAAGAGGTAGATGCAGACAATAAATAGCAGATTCATAGAGGAGAATATCCCATGAGGAATGTAGACAGAAAATTCACTACCCACGGTAGGAATCGTACGAATACCAAGCCTGATAAAACGAAACAAAAGAAGTCGTTTTTTCGACAAGGGAGAAAGGTTTCTAATCAGAGAGTAAATGATGCAGTTATGGCATCTATTGAGCCCACTAAGAAAACGTCAGATAAATCTTTATTTGAAAGATTTTGTATGCGTTGTGAGAATGGTGCGGATTGGATTCATATTGGTTTTCTGAATTTGGTAAGTATCGGTTATCGCATCTTCACAAAAGACCAAGATGCTATTAAAGAACTTGATCATGATATCACTAAGTTAAATAACAATATACTTGAACGGAAAGGTAAGGAAAAAATAATGAAGCCTGGTAGGCCTGTGGTTGAAAAAATGCAAAATGGCGACCTGGCTGAAGCAGGAAAAAACCTATGTGCTAATGCCAAAGATAAGGTAACCGGAGTGACAGAGGTAGTGACAGCTAAAATGGGAAATCTTATTGCTTGAAACTAAGGTAAAACTTAAAAAATCCCATCTTTGTATGGGATTTTTTTATTTCTGATGAATGTAATCATTTATATTTTAAGTGTCAGTGATTGGGATCAGTTTTGTGAGATATAGATGAAGGAAATAATTGTTGTTTTTTTAATCTATTCTTGTGATGTTTCAGGATAAATAATAATGATGTATGAGGTTCAAGAGTTTATTCAGTTGATTCAGGGGTTAGATAAAAATAGCGCTGGCCTCCTGATAGGTTTTATTGCTATTCCTTCTATTTTTTTATTGTTTTCGGGGTTATTTTTTTCAGGGAATACCACGCAGTCAATAAAATGCCGACATCACGGGTGGGAGCAGCGAGGAACGGTTATGTTGAGTTAATCGGTCGGCCTGAAAGATTTGAAAAAAAACGACATAAAGGTCCTCTGACCGATCAACCTTGTATTTGGTATTCCTACACGGTTGAGCGTTACATGAACGCCCGCTCAAGCGGGGAATCGAAGTCCAGGCCGCAATGGCGTACGATATTGTATGAAACCAGCCATCCATTTCTGTTATTGAGAGATCATACGGGTTTCTGTGTGATTAATACGGGTGATCAACCGCTTTTCAAAATTAAACATAGATTTACTGGCCGGAGTAAGGATGCGCCCAAAGGCAATACCCGCCCTGATATTTTGACAGGATTGAAACAACTGTTCTGGTCGAATGTGCCGTTTGTTCCAAGATACCGGTATACCGAAGAAATTATCCGGGAAGATGATGCTTTATATGCGTTAGGGCAGTTCAATTGTCTGGATGCCAGCGACTTGCCTTATGAGCCGGAGATGAAAGAAAAGCTGCTGGCCTATAAGGAACGATGGGAAAAGGCGACGGAAGAGGCTGTGGATGAAACAGGCAAAGCGCTACGTCGGCTGGATTTTGGCGGCGTGATTGATGGCGTTGTCAAAATGCAGATGGCACAGCAGGATCCCGAGATGCTGGATCAGTTTGACCATAATGATGACGGGATACTGGATGATAGCGATTTGCATGATCTTGAGAAACGCCTTGATCGTGCGGTGCTGAGCGAATATCGCCATAAGAACGGCCTTCGGCAATTGAACGTCATGGGTGACCCGAATAGCTGGAAACAGCCGTTTATTCTGTCGACGATACCCCAGGGCATGTTGATCCGTTCCTATCAGCTGCGCAGCTTTATCTGCCTGGGTGTTGCCGGTGTGCTTTTATCGATGGCACTGGCTGTATTGCTGATTCGCATGTTGTAGAGATCGGGCCGGTGTCTCACCCTGCCTGATGTATTTTTCATCGGTATCCAGTCGAATACTCCCTGAAACAGGGCGGCGATCGTATTCAAAGACGGCTATGGCCGTTAGAATGGCACAACAGGCCGTTACCCCGGACTACCCATGAATATCTCCCAGGCGGCACAGAAAACCGGGCTGACCAGCAAGACGATCCGTTATTACGAATCCATAGGACTGATTCAGCCAGCCATTCGGCAAGCGAATGGTTACCGGAATTATGGCGAAAAGCATCTGCGGGAATTGCGGTTTGTCGCCCATGCCCGGGATATGGGGTTTACCCTGGAGGAGTGTCGTGAACTGCTGGGGCTTTACCGTGACACGTCCCGCCGGAGTGCCGATGTCAAAGCCCTGACCCGGGAAAAGATCGATGACATCAACCATAGAATCCGTGCACTGGAAACCATGCGGGACAGCCTGATGGCCCTGTCTGACTGCTGCCACGGGGATGAACGGCCGGATTGTCCCATTCTGGATAACCTGGCCAGCCCCGACCAATAATCACAGACCTTTTGCCCTTTTACGTTACATAACAGGAGCATCTTCCATGCGCTGGCCCGGTATTTTGATGGTGTTGGCAATACTGACCGGTTGTGCCGGTAACGGGATCAGCGGTGCCTCGGTGCCTGCCACCCATGTGTATGCCGCCTCCTTGCCCAGCGCCTCGGGCTCCGGTCGCTTTGTCGAGCTGATGCTGTTTCCGGACAGTGACGCCCTGTTCGTGGAAGCCTACCTGGACCATCCCAAGGAGAAGGCGGTGCGTGCCGGTCACTGGGTACGTTCCGGCAGCTACATTGACCTGACCCTGGATCAGGGGGAAACCCTGTCTTTCCTCTGGCAGGGGCATTACCTGATCTATGAAGGCAGCGCTTACGGCTCGGCAGGGCTGACACTCGAAGCCTTGCGTCCGGCATCCAGCGGCCCCGGGTTAAACATCGGCCTGGGTGTCCACGGCGGTTTCTGAGCGATCCTGCTGATACCGGCCCAGTGTCGCAATCGCGGCACTCAGCGCCGGCTTGAGGCTTTTGCTGGCTGGATAACAAAGTCCGATGCGTCGGAACATCCTGGGGCCGACAAGCGGGCGTGTCACCAGTTCCCTGGCGGATTCCAGCACACCGGTCGGCAGGAAGGAGATGCCAAGGCCCGCCTGGGCCAGGTGCATGACCTGTGTCTTGCATTCCGCCTTGGCGACCAGGTTCACGCTCAGTCCGTTGCAGGCCAGCAGCCCCAGGGTTTGCTGATGGGCTTCACAGGGCGGACATTCCACAAAGCGGTATTGGTGCAGCTCGCGCGGCTCGATGGATTGCCGCTGGGCCAGCGGATGCTCAGGCCGCATGCACAGGACATAATCTTCCTCCCACAGCGGCAGGAATATCTCGTCTTCCCCTTTCTGACAGTCCAGCGTGATGCTGGCATCCGGCGCGCTGGCAGGATCGACCAGTTCCAGCAGTAACTCGGGGTTTTCATCCTGCAGCGTGGCCAACACCCGGGCCAGTGATAACTGGCTCAGGTCAGGATAAGTCGCCAACCGGCAGGGCAGTTGTTGTTTCCGTTGCTGGAACAGGCCCGGCAGACGGTCGGCGTCTGACAGCAGGCGCAGCGCCAGTGGATAGAGGTAGTGCGCTTCATCGGTCAGGTCCACACCTTTCTTGTGGCGCAGGAATAACGCTGTGCCCAACATTTCCTCCAGCGATTTGATGGCGCTGGAAATGGCTGGCTGGGAATGAAACAGGCGTCTGGCCGCAGCGGTAATGGACTTTTCTTCATACACCGCGACAAAGCAGCGCAACAGGCGAAGATCCATAGCTCTAACGAGGTGTCAGTGAATAAAGGCTGCATAGAATAGCGATTATAGGTTGGGCGTCTATAAGTGTTACGGTCAAAATGCTTGCTGACTGCCGCTTGATCGTTGTACCGACATCGTTGCAGACAGGTTATCCATAGGTCTGACTTATGGTAAGCCTCAGAAATGACAATTTTATCTTCCGGGGTTGAGTGCCTATAGTGCCGTCTGTTAATGCACGGCGTATGACGTGTGCAAACTCTTTATTGAATGGGCAGCACCATGACAAAACCACTGGTAGTGATCACCGGCGCCAGTTCCGGTATCGGCGAAGCAACCGCACGTAAACTCTCGGCAGAAGGCTATTCGCTGTTACTGCTGGCGCGCAGAATTGAGCGACTGGAAAGTCTTGAACTGCCTGACACCCTGTGTCGCCAGGTGGATGTCACGGACCGGGAAAGCTTCCGCCAGGCACTGGAAGAAGCCCAGGCCAAGTTTGGTCCGGTGGACTGCCTGGTCAACAATGCGGGTGTGATGCTGCTGGGCAATGCGGATACCCAGGACCCGGTAGAATGGCAGCGCATGTTTGATGTGAACGTGCTTGGTCTTTTGAATGGTATCCACCTGGTGCTGGCGGGCATGCGGGAGCGCAAGTCCGGCACTGTGATCAACATCAGCTCCATTGCGGGCCGTAAGACATTCCCCAATCATGCGGCTTACTGCGGCACCAAGTTTGCCGTACACGCGATGGGCGAAAATATCCGGGAAGAAGTGGCTGACGACAATGTTCGTGTGATCACCATTGCGCCCGGTGCGGTGGAAACCGAACTGCTCGGTCATACCACCAGTGATGACATCAAGGCGGGCTATGAATCCTGGAAAGACAGCATCGGCGGCGCTATTGCACCGGAAGATATTGCAGGTGCTATCAGCTATGCCTATAACCAACCACAAAACGTGTGTGTGCGTGAGGTTGTTATTGCAGCAACCCGTCAGCAGCCTTGATGATTGAGACGTCGTTTTAATCTATTGAAATGCTTCAAATAACCGCCCGGAGATTCGGGCGGTTATGCCATTTGTCCTCAGTAATGATCGACCTCTGCCGATATCACTGTTTCGCTTGAAAATGATGGGGTTATCCAGTCACGGGAACTTTGACTGACGTACAACTGTCATATAACCAGCGAATGATTGTAATCAGGTACCATGAGGTTAAGTAATGAAAAGAAAAGATACGAAACACGTTGAACAGGACGACAGTTCAAAGCAGGACAAAAAGAACGCCCATTTCTTCTCTTTCAGCGGCTTGAGAAGACGTGCAGCCAGCAAGCCGGAAAACGGTGATGATTCTTCCCGGGAATCGTCAAATATCCGTACCGCCTGACCCCCGTTTCCCACTCCAATTCAGTCATCGGCTGCCGATAAAACAAGACAGGTCTTTGTCTTCCTGATGTGTCTGGTTGGCGTCTCAGGGTATCGGTAGGTCGGTGTAACATGGAAATACTGCGTAAGTGCCCCTGCTGTCAGTCTGAAGCCGAGTTTGTGGATGTTCCGGTATCCGGCAGCCTGTTATGGCAGATAACCTGTCGTCGCTGTGGATTATCCACCGAGCTTGATGATGACCGCATGCTTTGTCTCAAGCAATGGAACCGCCGGGAACGGGAGGATCACATGAAAATGGTGGTGCTCAGCCTCACCATCGGCAGTGCGTTCCTCACGGTCATCGGATTTGTGGTCGGTATGTTGCTGGGCCTGGATAGCGGTTTTTCCTGATAATGCTCTCAATGCACCATTGCGGACACTCTGAAACTGACCGGGTTACCGCGATTCCCCAGCCCCTGTAGCAACGCATTGCCTGACACCTTTGTCAGGCGAACGAAAAGACCAGTCTATTCACATTGAAAACATCAGGACGAAGAGGCTTATCGATCCGGTATGCCGCGTGTTACTGGAAGCCTCACAAGACAGCTGGGGAATCGTGGTAACCAGGTACTTTCATGAATGAGTGAGAACGGGTTTTGTTGCGGTAGTGGGAATATCCGGTGAATGCTGAACCAGGCGATAGTTTCAACATTCATTATTCAGAAACTTTCACGTAATGCCCGCAACAATTTTTTATTTCATTCCTGTATATCCATTTCTTTGCAATCAGCTTTTTATCAGCGGACTCTTTATGCTCCATTGCATGTAATGCTTCATCAAGGTTTGGTACCACTTTGTTTCTGAAAATATCTTTCATGGATAATTGATACAGGGCTATTTTTTCGGAATAAGCCATGGATTTCAGGGGAACATCATTCACCAGGTGGCTCACTTCTTCGGCTAATTTTTCTGAAGGATTGATGCCAAGTACAAAGGAAAAATAGATGGTTTTTGTGAAGTGGCGGCCATTTTTTTCTTCCTCGTAATGGCTATGGTAAGAATGGTGGCCCATAGAGGTATCGATAATAATAACTTTGGTTCGTTTTCCTGTATCTGTATGTGAGCGATGAATTTGTTCAGATTCTTTATATAGCCGATATTGCTGCGTATGGGTGTTATAAACAAAAGCGAGTTCATCAAATCCAACCGTATAACTGTAACGGGTGAGTTTACCGCTATAGGGCAGTTGCTCACCTTCTTTCCATTTTTTATAGACAATCTCTTTGCTGTTTATATAAAGATGCAATGCAATGCAAACAGCAATGATTATGGCGGTGATTATCGCTAATGTTTGAATCAGAAATTTCTTTGAGGAATTAATCATTCAATAATCCTGTTCAATTGTTTAGGATTGTATTTTTTAGGGTAGACATTTATAGGCGGGGCGGGGTTTTTTCCTGAAACTAAACGATAATTAATTAATGTTTTTTTGTTTGTAGTCAAAAATATTCGGGTTGCCTCTTGAATCCAATCCTTTCAGCGTAAAAAAAACGGGGGAAATTGACAGATAGTCGAATATATCGATCGAATGAAATGGCATCCCGTTATTTGTAAGGGATGCACTGTGGCAGGAGGTTAGTCGGCATACCGGACTATTTCATTTTAAACCCCTGTTCTTCCAGGAAAGCCCGCATATGAGGGCGGGTTTTCTCAGACATCAGGCCACTGACCTGCTCACTCCAGCTGATCGTTTTGTTGCCGCCGGTTCGGGTCTGGTAATAGTCGCGAATGGTGTCGTCATAGGCTTCCAGAGTCCCGGGATCATCATCGGACCAGACGTCCTCTTTTAAAATAACGTCAGCAGACAGGCGGGGTTTTATTTCAGGATTCTGATCCGGATATCCCAGGCAGAGACCGAAGACAGGGTAGACCTGTTGCGGCAGTTGCAGCAGGTCGCAGACCTCGCGTGGGTTATTGCGAATACCGCCGATGTAACAGGCGCCCAGTCCCATGGCCTCGGCGGCGATGACGCAGTTCTGGGCCATCAGGGCGACATCGACGGTCGCGATGATAAAGGGTTCAGTCATGCCTGCCGGCATCGTCATATTGTGCCGTCCACAACATTGCTCTGCCCGGCGGAGATCGGCACAGAACACCAGGAATTCGGCGGCAGACGCCACATAGGGCTGACCACCGGAAAGGGTCACCAGTTGTTCTCTGGCTTCTGGATTACGTACGCGAATGACACTGCGGGCCTGAACGAAGCTCGAGGTGGCAGCGGCCTGTCCCGCCTGAATAATTCTCTGGAGTTGTTGTTCTGTCATCGGCTGGTCTGTGAACTTCCGGATGGAGCGGTGATTGCCCAACAGCTTCAACAGGCTGGCCTCGGTAGCGGGATCGTGTTGCATAGGGTCTCCGTTATCCAGTTGTCGTAAGTTCGCGTGTGATCGCGGCATATTATGGCATGTTTGTGGGGTCTTTCTCTGAATATTGATCTGGGTCAATGTTTGTCCGGCGGGTTTGTCTCTAAAGTACCGGTTACTTGCCAATAAACACAACACACCGAATGGTCGCCTGGCCACAGGCCTTTAAAAGCGACACATTTGGCATAATAGCGAGGTTTGTCATGGAAAACGCCGTTGCAGACGGTCATCGGACAGAGAATAAAAGCGGCAATGTGCTGATACCCTGGAATGACTCTCTCAGCGTTGGTATCCAGGAGATTGATGAACAGCACAAGGTGCTGGTGGATCTGCTCAACGAGCTGCACAGTGCTATTACCGGGCATCATGGCAGTGAAGCCGCCATTGGTATTCTTGATCGGCTGGTGGAATATACCAGAATCCATTTTTCCGTCGAAGAAAGCCTGATGCGGGTGCTGGATTACCCCGGCTATGAAGAACACAAGCAACACCATGAGCAACTGATCGAACAGGTGTATGAACTCCGGGGCAAAGTCGGTAACGGCAAACATATCAGCTTCGAATTACTTCATTTCCTGAAATCCTGGCTGACCCGCCATATCCTGGAAGATGACCGGGATTATGTACCGTTTTTCCTGTCCCGAGGCGTCAAAGCCAGTTACGAGAAGCGTTCCTGGCTCGACCGGATTTTTCATCGCTAACCGCTGTATCCCCGCAGGCGTGATTGAGAATGGTTATAACCGCCTGTCACTGCGCTGATTATACTTCCCAGAAGGTGTGCCGGTTCAGGACGAAACCGGCGTTGTCTGCGTGCAGTAACAGGGATTGTTATGGTGATCACACATGCCGGCAGTGGTCAGGCGCCTATTCTGGACCATGCTTTCAGGCTCTCTTCGAACGATGAACCCTTCTCTATCCGCGACCACTTCAGAGGCCATGTCATCCTGATGACGCTGCTGGAACCTGAGACTATTCAGGAACAGCTGGAAACCCTGGAAAAAATGTTCCTGCAGTATCGCCTGCGTCATTTCACCGTGCTGGGTTTCCATCCGGAAACGGTTCCGGCGGCTACAGCGGTTTCGTTTCCATTGCTGAAGCTGCCCACCGGGAGTGATCATGAACACTTTCAGACGATCACCGGCCTGGCTGGTCCTGCCGGCATGTCAGTCTGCCTGGTGAACCGTCGTGGCCATCAGGCGGCAGTGTTTCCGGATGATCCGGTACCCGGTAACAACAAACTGATGCAAAAGCTGGAAATGCTGCTGGCCGAACACCGTTAAGGCGTGGGGATTATCTCATCCAGTACCCGGATGAGGTGCTCCGTCTGTTCCCGGTTACCCAGTGTGATACGCAAGCCCATACGGCCCTGCCGGTCGGCTTTCGGGCGTACGAGAATGTTATGTGCCTGCAGGTGACGGTTAACCTTGTCGGGCTCCACCGGAAACGTCCAGAGGTAGTTGGCAGCGCTGGGCCAGAAATCAACCTGCTTATCCACAAGAAATGCTTCAAACAACGGTTTTGAGACGGTCATGACTTCCCTGACGTAGTTTTCCGTGTATTCAGGATGCGCCAGCGCCGCCGTTGCAGCGACAACGGCAAACTGGTTGACGTCGTAAGGTCCCCGGACATTGAGCAGGGCATTGATGTTTTCAGGAGAACTGATCACATAACCCAGTCGGATAGACGGTAACCCCCAGGTTTTTGAAAATGTACGGGTGACCAGCAGGTTGGGATAGTCATTGACCAGGTCACTGACCGTGCTTCGGGTATATTCGAAGTAACATTCATCAACCAGAATAGCGGCTTCAGGTGCTGCTTTGGCGATCTTGATGATGGTCTCACGACTCACATCAGTGCCGGATGGATTGTTCGGGTTGGCAATCACAATCAGCCGTGTGGCGGGCGTGATGGCATCCATTACGGCCCGGGCGGGAAATCCTTCCCCACGAGTGTATTGCGGCTCAATAATGTTGAGGTTTTCCACTTTTGCGCACTGGTAATACATCGCAAACGACGGGCCGGGAATAATAGCTTCATCCCCCTCACGGCAGCTGGCGCGGATGATCAGGTCGATGCCCTGGTCGGAACCGTTGGTGATCATGACCTGGTTGCTGTGAATACCGTTGTACTCGGCAATACGATTGGTCAGGTCACCATAATTAGGGTACATCTGCAGCCGGTCATTGTTGAGGTAATCCAGCAGTGCCTGGCGAACCTGCGGGCTGACGGGCAGGGTGCGTTCATTGAAATCCAGCAGTAAATGCTGCCCCGGATCACGGCCTTCCAGCGGAGGGGCATAGGCGCTCATGGCGGCAATATGGGATTTGAAAACACTCATGGTCTGCACCGCTTTGTTGTCTTGATCTGGGTGGCCAACAGGCGGAGCCAGTATACGCAGAGTGTTTTCTTATGTCATCGCATGCCGGTTCAGTGGTACATGGCAGTCACTCACAATAAAACGGGCAGAGATTAATCATCATCTGTTTTATTTCTTTCTCTTAGTGTGTTTTCCAACTCGTTCATTAACCTGTCACGATTATCTTCTAGCTTTTTGTTGCGTGCGGCTATATGTTCTGCGGAATTAGGTGTTGTTTTCTTCAATTTGCGTTTGTCGAATGTTGTAACTCCTCTTCTTATACCCTCATGAATTTGCTCTGGTGTTTGGGGGGGCGGCGGCGCTGGTGGAACTAAGGGTGGCAGTTCTTCGGCGGCGGTAGTGAATGAATCGCTATCATCATTGTCAGTGGTTTCGTTCTCTAACAGCTGATCCTGCAACTGTTGTCTTGTTTTTAATTGTTCAAGTACGGGGGCAAATTTCGTTCTGAATTCTTTAGGTGGCCGTCCTTGAACATTTATTTGGGATTCACTTTCAGTTTCTGAAGAGGGTGAGGGCCATGCGAATGTCCGTTGCACCAGCGGTCTCAGAATTTTCAGGCTCTCTTTCAGACTTTCTTCTTCGTCTTTATCTTTATAGCGACTTAGCAATAACTGATGTAATTGATTAACTTTGTTCTTTATGGTTTCCATGTAATCGATGTCTTCCCCATCGCCGGACTCAGTGACATCATCCTTCTGGTCTGGGAGTGCGGCCTTAATTTCATCTAACAGGCTTAAATACTCATCGTCGCTCAGACCCTCATCCCGTTGTGGATAAAGTGTCTTGCCGTGAATCTCAACCAGGGTGATAGATAGGGGTTCTTCATTTTTTTTCAATCTTTCAATGTCATCTCGTAATGAATAAATCCATAATTTTCTTGCATAATCGGGGATTTCTTCCTTGAGTTTTTCGATTTGTGTTTCTTCGCTTTCACTGGTACTGGTGATAGATTCAGGCGTAGTCACTGTCCGGCTTCTGCCTGAAGGAAGAGCCTCTCCATCAGGTATCCGCCTTTCAGTGGGATTCACTGCTTGAGCAGAAGCTTCCTGTTCGTCTTTTTTGTCCTGCCGGGAGACAGACGAGATAGATGAGCTGCCTGAAACATTCCCTGAGCTTGATAATCCCATAAAGCCTCCTTCGAAATTACCTTTAAGTTTAGCGTCTGCGCCTGAAGAATCAGATGCCTGAAATTTAAAGTGAATCTTATTAATCTATTGATCTAAAGATATGTGATCTTTTTAAGTGTTTTTTCAGTGATTCTTGTTTTTACACTCTATTACGAACCACGTTCAGGTTAAATGAGTGATTTGTCCCGATATGACTAATTGTTATTAAAACTAACAGAGTAGAGGTTTTTGTTAGAATTAATGCCATAGTTTATGGCCATTTTGGCGTCATGAATCCGTAGTGATGATATATCATCCATCACTTATGGCTTATTAGGGCGATGGAGAAAGAATCATGCTGAATCGTTATTACAGCTTTTGGGTTCTCCTGTTTGCACTGGCGGCATGGTTATGGCCATCACCCTGGTTAGGGATACAACCTTATTTTGTCTGGCTTTTGGCCGCGATCATGTTCCTGATGGGCATGACCCTCTGCTGGCAGGATTTCCGCGATATTCTCAGGCATCCCGGTGCTGTCTGCCTGGGGGTTACACTGCAATTTCTGCTGATGCCGGTGTTAGCCTTCCTGATCAGTCAGGCGTTCGGGTTCCCGCCAGAATGGCTGCTTGGCATGATGCTGGTGGGCACGGCGCCGGGTGGGACAGCGTCCAATGCCCTCACTTACCTGGCGAGAGGCAATGTGGCGCTTTCCATTAGCATGACGCTGGTTTCTACAACGCTGGCAGTGTTTATGATGCCCCTGCTAACCGGTTGGTATCTGTCAACGGTGATTGAGGTTGATCGACTGGGTATGTTGTTCAGTATTGCCCAGATTGTCGTGATACCTGTGGTGCTTGGACTACTGGTTGTCCATGTGCTGGGTGAGTCTCGCATCAATCGTGTCCGGCAGTGGCTGCCTGATCTGGCTTTGCTGTTTATTATTGTTGCCATTGCGTCATTGGTTGCCATCAACGCCGGAAGTTTGCACCGGTTGACCGGGCTGCTGGTTGTCGGGGTGTTGATCCATAATGTGGCAGGTTTGGTCGCCGGTTATTTACTGGCGCTGGCCTGTCGACAGTCCCGGACCAATGCTCGCACCATCGCCATAGAAGTCGGTACCCAGAACACAGGATTGGCCATGGCGCTGGCGCTCAAGCATTTCTCTGCACTGGCGGCCTTGCCGGGCGTTCTGTTCTCAATCAGCCAGAATCTTTTTGGGGTGGCCGCGGCGAAATGGTGGCGTTGTCAGGCTGAGGAAGAAACGCAGGTCAGGGATAAAAAAACTGTAAAATCACTGACGGCTGGATAATGGACACATCTTGTGTGAACAGGTGATCGTAAGATACCTGCTCACATCATGGGGCATCAGGCGGCAAGCAGGGCTGTATCGAGATCCGTTTTCAGGTCTTCAATATCCTCAATGCCCACAGAGAGCCGGACCAGGTTGTCATGAATGCCAATCGTTTGCCGGGTTTCCGGTGGGATGCTGGCATGTGTCATTATTGCCGGTTGTTCCGCCAGGCTTTCCACACCGCCAAGGCTTTCGGCCAGGGTAAATAACTTTAATCGCGAGAAGAAGCGGGCGGTTTCCTGCATGCCACCCTTGATCCGGATGGATACCACGCCACTGAAACCTGTCATTTGTCGTTTAGCCAAGGCGTGTTGTGGATGCGTGTCCAGTCCGGGATAAATCACGTTTTCAATCTGCCGGTGCTGTGTGAGCCACTCAGCCAGTTTCTGGGCATTTTCATTGTGGGCGCACATGCGTAATGCCAGTGTTTTAATACCGCGCAGGGTCAGGTAACTGTCAAACGGACCGGCCACACTGCCAATGGCATTTTGCAGGAATGTCAGGCTGTCACTCAGGTGGGTGTTGTTCCCGACAATCACCGCGCCGCCCACGGTATCCGAATGGCCATTCAGGTATTTGGTGGTGGAATGCAGGACGATATCGGCACCGAGTGATAACGGTTGCTGATTGAAGGGGGTGGCGAAGGTGTTATCCACAACCACCAGAATATCCCGTGCTTTCGCCAGCGAGCAGATGGCTTGAATATCCACCAGTTTCAGTAGTGGGTTCGTGGGGGTTTCAATCCAGATCATCCGGGTGTTGGCCTGTATCGCCTGCTGACAAGCCTCAGGTTCAGACATATCGATAAAACTGAAGGCCAACCCTGCACTGCGTCGACGCACCTGGTCAAACAGACGGAAGGTTCCGCCATACAGATCGTTCATGGCAATGATGTGGTCACCATGGCTCAGCAGTTCCAGCACCGTTGCGATAGCGGCCAAACCTGAGGCAAATGCGAAACCATGCTGGCCGCCTTCCAGGCTTGCTAATAAACGTTCACAGGCAAACCGGGTCGGGTTCTGACTTCGGGAATATTCAAAGCCGGTATGATGGCCCGGCGCCTGCTGGGCGTAGGTGGATGCAGTGACGATGGCAGGCATCACGGCGCCTGTTACCGGGTCATTCTCCTGCCCGCCGTGAATGGTGCGGGTGGCGAAGTGCATGGGTTGGCTGGTCATAGTGTTTCGCTGTCTCCGGCAAGGTGGTGCTGTTCAAGCCAGTCGGCATTGAACGCCTTGGAGAGGTAACGATAGCCCGTATCACAGGCAAGGGTGACAACGGTTTTGGGTTGCGTTTGTTGTCGGCAATACCGCAATGCTGCAGCCAGGAGAACGCCGGTTGATGTACCCGCCAGAATCAGCTCATGACTGAACAGTGCACGGGTGTGCTTAAAAGCATCCTGATCAGTGATGCTGAAGGCATGATCGACCAAGGAGAGATCGCAGTTATCCGGCACAAAGTCTTCACCGATGCCTTCTACGAGCCAACTGCCAGCTTCCGTACCGGATTCTCCGTTCACCTTGGGAGCGAGTAGCGACCCTTCCGGGTCGGCCAGTACGATATCTATCTCCGGGTTGTGTTCTTTCAGGTAACGCCCCGCGCCGGTCAGGGTTCCGCCGGTGCCCACGCCGCAGACGAAAGCATCAATTTGCCCTCCGGTTTGTTGCCAGAGTTCTGGGCCGGTTGTCCGGTAATGGGCGTCAATATTGGCGGTATTGGCGAACTGGTTAGTGTAAAAAAGGTTTTTCTCCCGGCTTATGGTTTCGGCAAAATCCAGATAGTAATCAGGGTGCCCCCGACTCACATCCGATCGGGTGATAACAACGTGAACGCCCATGATGTTCAACAGGTCAATTTTTTCCCGACTCATTTTGTCAGGCACGACCGTGGTAAGGGGATACCCTTTCATTCGGGCTATAGCCGCCAGGCTGATACCTGTATTGCCTGCGGTTGCTTCAATAATGCCCTGCCCGTGACGCAACTGACCGCTGCGCTCTGCAGCATTGATGATACTCAGGGCGGTTCTGTCTTTAATGGAGCCGTTGGGGTTGTTGCACTCGAGTTTTATATAGAGGTCACAGTAGCCCGTATCAAAATGCTGAAGTTTAACAAGAGGCGTATTGCCGATCAGACTTAACAAGGAATGGCCAGTCAGCATAAAAAGAAACCACAAGGTTAGTTTACTGATTGCATTCTGGCAGACGCATTGGCAATGCTCAGTAATAATTTGGCTTATCGATAGAGTTTATTTTAATAAACCCATGGGGCTAAAGAAGATGTATATCAAAGTATGCATTTAGTCTGAATCTTTTTTTGTTAATTTGACTTTGGGTTTATGTTGAAAATATGAAGGTAACCTTCTCAGTTTTCTCCACCATTTAATAGTGTCAGCGACATGCGTACATTCTCTTCCTATATAAGGTTTATTCATGTCTCTAAAATAATTTCCGGATGAGCTATAAACGTCAGCAATGAGAGAAATAGCAGGATTTTTGTAGCTTTTCCGATAGTAGCATGCTGATAACATCTCATCCTTAAGAAATAACACAGGATCTATGTTTTTTTCACGTGGCTGACCTGACAATTCACTGACAGCACAAGCTAATGCCTTACCAAAGTAATCGTACGCTTTAGCTCTCTCTTTCATCGTATGGGCACGTGATTTGTAGGCCCATCCTAATCGCCAATACAGTCTGCCCCGTTGAATAACAGTCAGTTGTGACTTTTCTAATGCATCGTTAATCAAGCTGACTATAGATTCCAAGGGTGAATCATCTGCCATTTGTTGCCTTATGCTACGACAAACATCACGGTAACTGGGAGTTGGTATTGACCTTTTTTTTCTGGCTGATTTTCTGGCAGGTTTATCATGCCTGCTTTTTTTGCTTTCCGGGACAGTGGCTTGAGAGGCTTTGGATAAGGCTTTTGAGAATTTGCCGGTGTCTGTTGCAGAGGATGTTTGCGCATGACCGGGCATCAGGTGTTCTGCTTCCCAGCTTGTAGTAGATAATGGTTTTGTTGTAGCTGGCGCTTGTATAGCGGTATGACCTTCTGTTGATTGCTCTTCCGGATGTTCCACAAAGTGGGGCAGTTTACCCCGTTCTGTGGTCTCTGTTTCAAGGGTTGTTTTCTCAAGGGCGTGCAAAAGCTGTTCTTCTGCCACACCTGTAGACGCTGCTTCTGCCGCAAATGGTGTTTGCACAGCGGGCTTATCTTCAGGTGAGGGTTGTTCCTGATGTTTCGCAGACTCCTCCATTTCATCAAAATCAGTCGTATTGATGAGTTGAGCTTCCATGTCCTCAATATCATATTCGACCATCGCGAGCTCATAATACATCTGCTTTTGTTCGTATTCTTCTCCGAGTATCTGTAGTTGAATCAGGGCTTCAAAAAATCGACTGGTATGAATCAATACATCTTTATACAGGGCTCTTATGTATAAAGGTAAATTCCCTCCGGTTTCTTTTATTATACGGTCACAATAAGTTGTTAAATCTGCCCATTTCTTGTTATCTAGCATGTATTTAATGTGGATGTAGTCGACCATGGATGAGCGTAGCTCGGGATCATGTTCATATACACCTTCAAGATCGCCGGATGGTTTGCTATTCCACTGATACTGACGACAGCCCTTAAAAAATCTCGACCTTATTGTTTGTTGTTTTTCTCCAGCAACTTGCATTTGTTCCTTGATTATTTCTACCAGTCTTAAATATTGAGACTCATCTTCCTTTGATAACACATATAAAAATATGGGGTGGCAGACTCTGATATAATTTGTCAGAAGTTTTCGACTATTCATATGTGTATAAAAAAGTATATTAGGTTCTTCACTACCAGACAGGAAATTAATATAGGGATATATGGGATTACGGAAATGATTTAACAGATGTGTTGTTTTCCGCGTATAAGGAGCTAATATGCTGGGTTCCCACTTTTCCAGTTCTATATCTTTTTGTCGAGAATCTAATTTTAGTATTTTTTTAATTCTTTTAATGTGTTCTACCATGTTAATAATGAAAAATTCTATATCTGATGTTGTTCTCTGGTCAGACTTTTCTTTTAATCGTTGCTTCTTTGAATGTACATCCTTGATAATTCGATCAATTAAGGCGATTGCCCGTGGTGGATTCGCAGTAAATAAATCATTTTCAGTATTAAGGTTATATACAATACCTGCAAGTAGCGCACAATCATTATGAGAGCGAATCGCTACCTCCAGATGATAAATCATTTCTTCCTGAAGTGTCAGTGCTCGTTCTGTACTACCACTTGTTTGAAATTCTTGTGGCGACGCTTGTTCTTCGGTTTTGGTATGTTTTATTGATAGGATATGGAATTTTGAATAGTGCAGTATGCCAGTAATTGAATCTGAATAAATTGTTTTTTTCTTTGTTGAATCTATTGCTCTTAAGGCAAAGTCTACATGGTCTTCAGCAGTCTTTATTTTGTCGCATATGATGTAACAAGGGATGATTCTAGATAGCCACTTGATATAAGATTGAAAAGGCATCCTATAACTCTGTGTTATTGGCAATGGTTGGTTTAGTTTTACTGTTACCGGTTCTGTCAGAACTTCAAATTCTATGATCATGCTGTCAGCTTGATCTTTAGTAACTATAGGTTTGTCTTCTTCGACTGCGGCAGTTAGTTGTCTTTTGGTTAGCGGAATGGAGCCCTGCGTTCGTCTTTGTAATGGTTGTTGAGGAGTTTGAGAACTCAGTAATGTGCCAGTAACCGCAGTTGTTGCTTGCGTTACAGGGGGGGATTGTGAGGAATCACCCTGTTCCCTCCTTCTAGCACTTACACCTTGGCTGGTTTGTACGGATGCTTTACTTGGTTCCATCAATTTATTCCTTGTTTGAAATTCTTTAATTGTATTGATTATCTGTGTCTTTTTAATAACACCTTAGATAGGTTTGCTTGCAGTATTAGTGATACTTTGATGTTTGGTGAGTGTTTTCTTTATATCGTTTTTCAGTAATTCTTATATGTTGATAAATTAATCGAAAGCCTGAAATAATTAATGTTACATTTTTTACAGGTTGAATGCCTGACATTTAATGGTCAGGAACAATAAAGTAAGGATGATGGCGATTGGTGAGTAACACCATCATCCTGCAATCCGATTAGGAAATTTCTGGTGCTTTTTCGCTGAGTATCCGCACTTCCCTTTGCGGAAATGGAATCACAATACCGGCTTCTTGCAGGGCCTTGTAGAGTGCAAGATTCGTCTGGTATTTTACCCGGTAATACTGTTGTGTGGGTGCCCAGTATCGGATTCCCAGTTCGATGGCACTATCACCAAAGGCATCAATACCAATTTGTATGCCCTGTTTTTGGTCAATATCAGGCTGGGTTGCTGCGGCTTTTTCGAGCACTGCAATCGCCTGCTCGGGGTCGGCCTGATAACTGATGCCTATTTTCGCCTCAACCAGCATGTTACCAAATGAATTGTGCAGCACTTCTCCCAGGATGTGTTTGTTGGGAATGCTGATTTCTTCGCCTTCTTCATTGGTCAGCGTGGTCTTGCCCAGGCTGATGGATTTCACCTGGCCGGTCACACCGAGTACGGAGATGGTATTCGTGACCACAAAGGGACGGGTAACAATGATGGTGACACCGGCCGCGTAGTTAGACAGCATCCCCTGCAACGCGAGTCCGGCGCCGAGAGAAACAGCACCGATGGCTGCCACCAGGGGCGTGACGCTGATGCCCAGCTTACCCAGGGCAATAATACCGATCAGAATAATAATCAGAATACGTACGGCGCTGGCCACAAAGGTCGCCAGGGTAATATCGATATTGTGTTTCTTGAACAACACCATCAGCAGGCGCGAGACTTTGCTGGCCACCCAGAGCCCGATACAGAAAATGATCAGGGCGCCAACGAGTTGGAAGCTGTACTTCACCAGGAATTCGGTGATCAGCGTATAAACGTTCTGAAGCTGTTGCAGCTCCTGTTCCAGACCGGTTTGATTCATGACCTGATTCCCCGACATTTAATTGCCATCGGATGAGCGGAAATCCACCGCCAGGGGATGGCTTGTGATTTATATGAACACGGTCGAATAGTATCCGGATCGGCGGGGAGTACAAGCCGATTTGTCCCGGCACAGATGGCCGGGACGGGATGGGTTAATCAGCCAGGCAGGTGGTAATGGTACTGCCAATCTGGCGAAGGTAGGCGGGATAGCCGTTCGCCGACAACGGAATATCACCCGCCATGGGATCAAGCACAGCATCTCCCACATCCAGACCATCTGTCAGACGGTTGATATAGGCGGGCTTGAACTGGGGTTCACGGAAGATGCAGGTATGGCCGGCGTTCTTGAGAGAATCCTTCAATTTCATCAGGTGGCGTGCACCCGGTTGGCGATCCGGACTCAGTGCAAAGACATCTTTAACAGTCAGGCGATAGTGGTCAGCAAAGTAGCCCCAGGCATCATGGAAGACAAAGAAACCGTGCTGACGGACGGTGGCCAGGCTTTCGCTGTTGGCAAGATCAGTGGCTTTCACCTGATCAATAAAGACCGCCAGGTTTTCACGGTAACGGGCGGCATTCTGGGGATCAACCGCTACCAGGGCATCAGTCATGGCCTTACCCATGGCAATGGCATTACCCGGTGACAGCCAAACGTGGGAATCGATAGAGCCGTGGAGGTCATGATCATCGTGATGGTCGTGGTGATGCTCTTCTCCGCTCCATTCTCTCAGGTGCATTCCTGGTGCATCCATCAACGAGACAACGCGTTGTCCGGTGTTGTTTTCTGCTACCTGTCCCAGCGGTTTTTTCAGGAAGGTTTCTAGCTCTGGACCCAGCCAGAAAATGACCGGTGTATCAGACAGCCGGCGAATGTCCGAAGGTTTCATGCTGTAGCTGTGAGGAGAGACTCCCGGATCCAGCAGAACATCGGGCTCACTGATGCCGTCGGTAATGGCTGCAGCAATCAGTTGAATGGGCTTGATACTGGTGATGACGCTCACCGGTGGTGTTTGATTCACAGCCGCAGTCGCCAATGCTGGCAGGGTGGTGGGAATCAGACAGAAAAGCAACAGCAGGGCACGGAATGACGGCATAAAAGGATACTTCGCGAATCGTCAGGAATAATGGCTGGAATGTTATGTTATAACATTTGCCGTGTTGGGAAAACGACTCCAGATAAAACCAGGTATAACAGGAAGGAAAGTAAGGACTACTTTGACAATGCTTTATGTGTCAGAGCAGCCCTCAGGCCTTTTACTTCAGGTTGCGAGCAATATGCCGGAATACGGCAATACTCTCAGTCTCCATCGCTTCTGAGGAGTTATTGTAGTCGCTGTAGGCGGATGACTTGGCGATAACCACCCGATGCTTGGGGTTAACGTAAATAAACTGGCCATAGATGCCTACTGCCAGATAGTCCCCTTCATCGGTTGTCTTTTCTGGCAGCCACCACTGGTAGGCATAACCAAAGCGTGAACCGGAAGCTGGGTTTTCGCCGGGCATTAAGTGAGGTGCGTCAGGTGTCACCGATGCTTTAATCCAGCTTTCTGGCAACAATTGCTCGCCTTGCCAGTTCTTGCCCTTGTTCAGGTACAACTGCCCGAAACGGGCATAATCGCGCAGTGTGCTGTTGAGGCCGCCGAAGGCCAGCTCGACGCCATCGTCATCTGTCAGCCAGTAGACATCAGACTCTGCACCCAGTCGTGACCAGAGTTTCTCTTCCATATAGTCGGAAAGGTTCTGACCGGTAGCCCGCATGATCACCATGGCGACCACCTGGGTATCCATGCTGACGTAATGGTTGTAGGTACCGGGTTCACGGGCATTTTTCAGGGAGATAACAA
The DNA here is from genome assembly GCF_057552235.1 of Kistimonas ophiarachnellae. Taxonomy (NCBI): domain Bacteria; kingdom Pseudomonadati; phylum Pseudomonadota; class Gammaproteobacteria; order Oceanospirillales; family Endozoicomonadaceae; genus Kistimonas; species Kistimonas ophiarachnellae. The sequence continues at coordinate 358,330 of NZ_BAAJPA010000003.1, forward strand.
AGTCATCAATACTGATGCCCAGCGCCATGGTACGACCCATGCGGTTGATGTCGGAATGGAAGTCGCCGTAATCCTCATTGAACCCGACACCTGACGACATCTGCAGGACATCCTTGAGGCGTACATTGTTATAGCCACTGTCTTTCAGCTCTGGCACATAAGCAGTGACCGGATCTTCCACATTTTTGATCGCGCCATCGTGCAGGGCAAATCCGGTCAGCGCTGATACGAAAGATTTGGCGACCGACCAGGAGATCGTTCGGCTGTTCTCATCATTGCCACGATAGTATTCCTGGAAAACCATCTGGCCGTCTTTCAGAACAATCATTCCCGTGGTTTCGGTGCGATCCAGCCAGTCTTCCAGGTCTCGTTGTTCGTTATTCCACTGATAACGTTCGGGCAGCGGCTGAGGCTGTTCAGGCAAGGTATAAACGTCACCTGAGCGAGGCACATCCCGTGAGGCGAAGATAGTGCCCATGTTCCTGAAGTTGTGCTGGATTACCTCCGGATCAAACAGCGTCAGCACATGATAGAAACGGTTGATTTCCGTATGGAAGCGAATACTGGCCGCGATAGCCGTCAGGCAAATCACCAGCAGGATCAGGGTAAGCGCACGTTTCATGATCGTCATTATTGTTTTTCTTTCGCTCGTTGATGTTGCCGGATGACAGGATCATCAGGCTGCCTGACATAGTAGCAAAGAGCTGGTCATGAGTGACACTTTCCTTTGTACATCATGGTGCGCAATGATGGCGAGCGCCCTGCAATAGCGCTTGCCATACCTGACGCATGTCGTTATTAAGCCGGTAATGGTTGAACCCGGAGCCGCATATTGCCGGTATGAAGCCGGGGGCTTATCAGGGTATTGTTTTTTTCTTTGCTGTTGTTTTATCTGAGATGAATTTTTCCAGTATTCGCACAGTTTCCCGAAACCGAATATCCCTCGTTTGCTGATGCATATCTTTGGCTATCATGAGAGGTGTTTTGGGAATGTTGTCGAAGGCATCACACGTAAGGGAGAAATCTGTCTGGTGGTGCAGTAACAATTTTACCACTTCAACGTGACCGTTCCGTGAGGCGATGAAAAGGGGGGTAGCACCATCATCCATCATGCTGACATTGACTTCGGCTCCGGCAAGGATCAAAAGGTTTACCACTTCCTGGTGACCATTCTGTGAGGCGGCGAAAAGCGCCGTAGCATCATCCTTCATTCTGGTATTTACACAGGCTCCGGCTTGGAGCAGATATTCTACCGCCTGGGCGCGACCGTAGAATGAGGCCCAGAATAATGGTGTATATCCCCGGAGGTCTAACTCATTTGGGTTAGCATCGTTATTGAGCAGGTATCTTACCACTTCAGGGGTATTACACGTGGGAGCGATGGAAATCAACCTGACCATGCGCCCTGTTCTACGTGAACGGAATTCATTCCTTACTATTGATGGATCCTTTGATAACTCTGCTTTCAGGCTGGGCAGATCTCCTTCACGGCAGGCTCTAAGGGCAGGTTCTTCAAGGGCAAGTATGTTTCTGTGTTGGTCTAAATCATCATTTAAGATGAATGTTCCGTATTTTGTGTACCTGGTGGCTTCCATGGCATCAACTCCATTGTGATAAATTTCTGCCGTCCGGTTAGAAATTTCGCGCTCAAATTTGCGCAACAAAGGTTAAGCGATTGCGGCGATATGCAGGTATTTTAAAACGTGTTTTGATAGCCAATGTTGCTTTTTCTAACATTCCCGGTTGCATTTTGACCAGGAATTACCTTGAGATAACTGATTTTTCTTTAACCGGACAGTTAGTGGTGATAAATCGTTAACGCATCAAAAATTCATTAAGGTCATCAATAGACGGTTTGTTTTTCAGTTAGTTCCGTATCCAGTGAAGTTTATGGCGGTGTCGTGAATTTCGCTGGATCATTTGTACGAAACCATCTGTCTAATCAAGGTACGTTCTGAAAGCGGCCTGTTGACGCCATCACTTAACGGGTGGTTCTGATATTAACCGGGACATTCATCCGATCCTGATGTCCGCCGATGTTATCCACAGGATGCATTCTGGAATGAGCGATGGCGGGTTTCGAAATCACAGCACTGGTTTGCCTGTTTCTGGTGGTCGCGCTGATTGTCGGCTTCACCCTGAAAAATGGTATTGGCCCCACACCTTCCTGCCGTCGTACGACAGACGCTCTGGATAACCTGTTACCCGAGGCAATCGATGGTGTGATTATGGAGTTCGGTTGTGGCTGGGGTGGGATAGCGCTGTATCTGGCCAGGAAGTATCCGAAAAATTCGATTATCGCCTGGGAGAATTCACCGGTTCCATGGTTTGTCGCTTACCTGAGAAAGGTGTTAAGCGGACAGGAGAACCTGAGTGTCCGCTATGGGGATTTTCGCAGCGCCTCTCTGGATCGATGCGGGCTTATCTACTGCTATCTCTGCACAGGGCAGATGCTACGTATCAAAGATTTTTTGCTGTCTGCATCAGTTAACCAACCGTATCAGCTCGTCAGCAGTACATTCTCCGTTCCCGGCTGGACGCCAGAGTCCGAATACCCTTTAGGTGACTGGTATGGGAGTCGGTTGTGGGTTTATATGTTGTCCCACCAACCATCATCGCTTAACGCCTTGAGTCGTTTTTCTTCGAAATGATCTTCTATGGCGCGACGGATATAGAGTGAACGTTCGGATGCTTTTTCCGGCAGAGGATCGTTAGTCTTGTCCTTATCCTGTATCAATGGACGTATTATCTCTTCCGTGGTACTGGTGCGTGGTTCAGTCATTGTGCCACTCCCTTTCTTGTTATTACTTGTTATGCGAATGGTGACCGGAGTCTGTTGCCGTTTTATGACCTTATTTCGCTATAGGCATTTGTATAAATCGACAGGTTTTAACTCAAGCGAGATTATACCGGTCGTCTGTAGGAAATATGCCATTGTCGTTTAAAGTGCCGGTAACGGTTCATGGCGCTTTACTACTTTTGCGTAAGCCTCAGTGAACGAAGGTTTTTCTTAACCGTTTGCAATTGCTGCGCCAGTTCAGGCCCCCGTGACATGGCAACACCCATGGCCAGAACATCAATCACGACAAGGTGGGCGATGCGTGATGTCAGCGGGGTATAGATGTCAGTGTTTTCCGGCACATTGATGGGCACATGGATATCACAGGCACTGGCCATTGGCGTGTTTGAAGGGCACAGGGCAATGACTTTGGCGGATTGTTTTTGCACCAGCTGGATGACGTGCAGTAATTCCTTGGTGCGCCCGGTCTGTGAAATAGCGATCACGACATCATCCTGTGTCAGCGTTGCCGCAGACATGGATTGCATGTGGGGATCGGAATAGGCAGCCGTTGTTACCTGGAGACGGAAAAATTTGTGTTGTGCATCCGTTGCGACAATGCCTGAAGCACCATAACCATAAAATTCAATCCGCTGCGCCTGACTCAACAGGGAAATGGCCTGTTCCAGTTGCTCTGAATCCAGCTGGTCACGAATATCAATCAGGTTGCTGATGGTGGTATTGAAGACCATCTGCTTGAAATCGCCGGTGGATTCTTCCCCTGTGACCTCAAACTGACCAAAACTGGTACCACTGGCCAGGCTCTGGGCAAGTTGTAACTTGAAATCCTGAAACCCGTTACAGCCAATGGCCCTGCAGAAACGCAAAACGGTGGGTTCGCTGACACCGCAGTGAGCGGCCAGGTCTGCAATGCTGATATGAATGACATTAGCCGGATGTGCCGCGACATAATCCGCCACTTTATGCTCCGACTTTCTGAGATGGCGTCGATTTTCATCAATGTGCTGAAGCAGGTTTGTTGGGGACATGGGCGGACCGGCTTATTTTTGGGCTGTAGTTATACAACAAGGAAGACGGGGATAGTAGTGGAAAGTACCTATGCCGCTGGTGGTGCTGTTAGTAATTGTCAGTAATATCCCCGTTCTCACCGGTAATATCGGTGTAGTAAAACTACAGTCATCCTGACACTTTATCCGGTGTATGTCGTTTTTGTAAGGCAGTTCAACCCGAATCAAGGGGGACGAAGCAGTGACCGGCAGTAAGGGCAACGAGCCTATCAGGGGAGCGAACAATTGAAACAAACAGAAGCAGATTGGGGAATTTTAAGTCCTGTCAGGGGTCTCATGTGATTATCAGGAAGGATGCATGATGATCATTTCATCACTGGGTATCAGGTTTGTGGCATGTACCGTTGCCCAGGATTAAACACTTAACATTACGTTAAATGAAAAACGTAAAGCACTGGTGAACAAGTTGTAGGGTTTTACCCATTACAGTGAATAGCCATTTTTCTTTTGATCATGTTATCCGTCAGGCAACTGCGGTTATGCATCGGGCAGCCTTCCTTCATTTTTACTTCTTATTGATTTCAAGACAGATGACAAGGATGGAAGGATGTTACATAACATAGTAGCGACTGTGATGTTGTACACACTGATAACAACAAATGCCATGGCCTCTCCTGAGAAGGAGCATAAGAACGTTTATCTCGTTGGCTACGGGAGCCTGATGTTGTCACTGACCCGTACAGTGACAGCGCCAGATGTTGCTGAGCAGACCCTGATTCCTGTCCGGATTAACGGTTATGAACGTTCCTGGAACCTGTGGCTTGAGCAGTATGAGATGCGCGTGCTTGCAGCAGAAGAACATGCAGGCCGTTTCGTGAATGGATTGGCGTACCGTGTGAGCCCCCATGATCTCTGGCGCTTTGATGCCCGTGAAGGTCATCGCCGTTATCGACGAATTCGTTTACCACTCAGTGCGATTGAATTCTATAACCCGCAGGATAGTAGTTGGTTTGTGGATCATGTAGACGATATTGAGATCTACATGTACGTGGCCAATAAGCACGATATCAACGATGGTGGACATTACCTGGGGAATGGGTATGACCATATGAATAAAAAAATTACCCGCTCTTATCTGGATGTTGTGATGGCGGGCTGTATGGAGGTGGATGATCGTAACCACCTGAATGGCCGTTTCATCGGTGATTGCCATATCAGCATGGGATTGCGTAAATACCATATCGATGATGATCGTCAGAATCCCCGTTATCCTCGGGCTCCGGCGAACCTGTTAGAGTCCGCTCGAAAGCGGGTCCAGGAACTGGAAGACTACATGGAGCAGGACTGGAATGCCTACATGAACCGCATGAACACGGTCTGTGAAAACAGTTAGCGTGTCAGCCGGATGGGGATTCAGGCGCGACTGGCAAGAAACTGACTGAATTCCGTTGCCGGCAGCGGCTTGCTGATGAAATATCCCTGGACTTCATCACAGGCATTGTCACGTAGAAACTGAAGATGCGATAGCTTCTCGACGCCCTCCGCGACAACCTTCAGATCCAGGCTGTGGGCCATGACGATAATGGCGCGGGTTATGGCGGAATCATCCTCGCTGGTATCCAGGCTGCTGATAAAGGAGCGATCGATTTTCAGGGCATCCACGGGAAAACGCTTCAGGTAGCTGAGGGATGAATAGCCGGTGCCGAAATCATCAATACTGATTGTGACGCCCAGTTGCCGGATGTCGTGAAGCGTTTCAATGGTGCGATCAATATCATCCATGATCAGGCTTTCTGTGAGTTCCAGTTCCAGAAGATGCGGTGGCAGGCGGGTTTCTTCAAGAACCGTACGGATAAGCTCAATCAGTTGGGCCTGGCGGAGCTGGCTGACCGACAGGTTGACGGAAACCCGGATCTCCCAGCCCTGATCCAGCCAGGTTCTTGCCTGCTGGCAGGCCTGGCGCATGACAAATTCACCAATGTCGTTTATCAGGCTGCTTTCCTCGGCAATGCTGATAAACCGGCCCGGCGTGATCAGCCCTTCTTCCGGATGATTCCAGCGAACCAATGCTTCTGCCTTGGTGATGGTGTCGCCAGCCAGCGTCATTTTAGGTTGATAATAGGTTTCCAGTTCACCATTGCTGATTGCCTTACGCAGGCTTGTCTCCAATGCGACCCGTTCCCTGGAAGCAGACTGCAGGTTTCGGTTATAGAACTGCAGATTATTGCCGCCGAGGTATTTGGCCTGCGCCATGGCCATATCCGCCTGGCTGATCAGTGTCTGCAATTCGCGGGCATTTTCCGGAAACATTGCGACACCGATACTGGCGCCAATGATGAGTTCGTGGTCGTGTATCCGGTAAGGTTTGGAAACGGCCTGCACAATGGTTTCGCCCAATGCTGAAATGGCCCCCTGCGTTGGGTTGTTATCAATAATAAGGCTGAATTCGTCTGCAGCCAGTCGCGCCACACTGTGCGCATGTGAGGTATGTTGCGTGAGGCGTCGGGAAACCTGTTGTAACAGGCTATCGCCAACTTCGTGGCCGAGGCTGTCATTTATCTGTTTGAAACGATCCAGATCAATCGTGATCAGCGCAAAGGACTGTTGTTTTGCATCGGCATAAGCGATGGCTTCATACAGACGTTCACGGAATCGATTACGATTAGCCAGACCGGTCAGTGGATCAAAATTGGCCAGGTACGTCAGGCGTTCTTCTGTCTGTTTATATTCGGTCAGGTCACGGAACATGCCGACATAATGCGTAATCCGGCCACTTTGGTCTCGAACGGAACTGATCTGAATCCAGATCGGATAAGTATCACCGTCCTTGCGTCGTTCAATCAGCTCCCCTTCATAACGCCCCTGTTGAATCAGGGCACTACCTATCTGGTTATAGCGTTCTTCGTTACCGTCATCCGTTTGGAAATCGGCAATGGTTTTATTGATGATCTCATCATTGCTGTAGCCGGTCAGTTCCTTGAACGCCTTGTTAATCGCCACAAAGCGGAAACGGGCATTCAGCACAAAGATGGCTTCACTGGTGCTCTGGAACAGGGTGAGGGCCAGACGAGTCTGCCGTTCATGCTCCATTTCCAGTGAGATATCCCGACGGGTGCCGAGCATACGGCTTGCACGTCCCTTGTCGTTCCATTCAACGACCTGTCCACTGTCTTCTACCCAGACCCAGGAGCCATTGGCATGGAGTATCCGGTAGCGAGCAAGATACTGATCGGTTTTATGTCGAAGGTGGGCGATGATGGCTTTGCGGACACGGGGTGCATCCGAGGTATGAATCAGGGGTTCCAGGTGGCCTTTAAAGCCACTGAGCTTTTCCGTGTCATAGCCAAACAGTTCCTTGAAATGGCTGTGATAGATTTGCTCGTTTTCCATGTCCCAGTCCCAGAAACCAAGACGACTGGCGTCCAGGGCCTGGCTGAGTCGATGCTCACTGTTTTTTAATGCCTCGGTGGTTTCTGAGAGTTCACGAGTCCTCTCGGTGACCATTTGCTCCAGTCCCGCATGGGTTTCCTCCAGTTCTTTCTGGGTATCCCGGACTTTGCGGTTTTCATCGGACAGCAGATCACTGAGCGCCTGGTTACGAAAGCGACGTTCCAGTGACTTGATGGAAAAACGGTGCGCATAAAGCGCGCAATACAAGACAACGCCCAACAGAATAACCTGGATAAAGGCCCAGATATCGGTTTGGGGCACCGGATTCATCCACAGGGAAAGCGAAACGGGCAGAAGGCTGGGCAGGCTGAAACAGATAAAGGCTGGCAGATAGCAGGAAAACAGCACCGCACTTGAAAGCAGTGCAATGGTCAGCAAAAGCTGTGTGGCGGCGAGATCCGTAAAGGTGGAGAACGGCATTAACAAAAGAATGGCTGCCGCAAACGATGCGCCGCTCAGGGCGGTGCTGATGCAGAAGTAAAGCAGCCACTTCTGATGGCCATCCTGTTTCGTATCCTGTGCTTCCCGCAGGAAACCTGATGCCAGTACCTGACGTAATAATCCAAGCGTTGCGAGCCAGGTCGCAATAGGCAACACCAGGCTGGTATTAATCGAATTCCACAGTAGCAGAATGACGCCGGACAGACTGACACCCAGGATGATGATCATGCGCAGTGATCCCTGGTGCAGCAGTTTCAGCTGTTCGCTACTGATACGCGCGTTGAGCCAGGAATAGGAAAGCTTCGCCTGTCGGTTATGCGTTATCTGGGGTGTGGATAACAGGTTGTGTTCCTGCATGATCTCAGCATTTGCGTCCGGGCATCTTCGGTAGCGTTCCGTTCCTGGAACCGGTGCCGATAGTGCCGTTGTTGTTTTTGTCAGGTGCATCCATGCCAAGGGTACAGACAGTGTCAGAGAGACAGGTTACGACATTATGTAATCTCTCGACCCATCGCCATAAAAGAAACTGTTCATGTACCATAGTGCATATTAAATGTGCTTGATTATTAAATCCAATCCGCTGTACGGCTGCAACACACAGGCCAATATTTATGTTCGACATACGACACTGACAGCAAAGATAGTGCCAGCCAGTATGTGTGGTCTGACAATGAATCACACAATTGCCTTGTAGGGTGATGTTGAACCAGGCATCTCGGGTATCAGTTTCTCGCATTCCCGGTTTATGGGAGCCATCGCTCTCGGTTACACTTGAGGTTTTCAATTTCCTTCCGGCTGCAATAATGGATGTCACTGCAATTCTCGATTCTCTCAATGATGCCCAGCGCGAAGCGGTAGCCCAGCCCCTGGGGTCCAGCCTGATTCTCGCCGGTGCGGGCAGCGGCAAGACACGGGTGCTGGTTCACCGCATTGCCTGGTTGATCCAGACCGAAGGTGTGTCGCCCTGGTCCATCATGGCGGTGACCTTTACCAACAAAGCCGCGGCCGAGATGCGGGGACGTATTGAGCAGATGCTGGAAATGCCGGTGCGCGGCATGTGGGTTGGTACGTTCCACGGTTTGGCGCACCGTCTGTTGCGGGCGCACTGGAAAGAGGCAGGCTTGCCGGAAAATTTCCAGATTCTGGATAGCGACGACCAGCTGCGCATCATCAAACGTCTGATGCGCGCCCTGGGCATGGATGAAGCCAAATGGCCACCCCGGCAGGCCCAGTGGTACATCAACGGTAAAAAAGACGAAGGTCTGCGGCCGCAGCATATCGAACCGGGTTATGACCTGTTCGAGAAAAATATGCACCAGGTCTACACCGCCTATGAAGAAAACTGTCGTCTTTTGGGCGTTGTCGATTTCGCAGAACTGTTGCTGCGTTCCCACGAACTCTGGCTGGAGCACCCACAACTGCTGGCCCATTACCGGGAGCGTTTCCAGCAGATCATGGTCGACGAGTTTCAGGATACCAACGCCGTGCAGTATGCCTGGCTGCGTATGCTGGCGGGTGACAAAGGAAACCTGATGGCAGTCGGCGACGATGACCAGTCAATTTATGGCTGGCGTGGCGCACGTATCGAGAATATCCGTCAGTTTACCCGTGATTTTTCCAATGCCGTGACCATCCGGCTCGAACAGAATTACCGTTCCACCGGTACCATCCTGAAAGCTGCTAACACCCTGATTGCCAACAATCCGGATCGTTTGGGCAAGGAACTCTGGACCGAAGGCAATGACGGTGAACCTATCCGGGTCTATGCCGGATTCAATGAAGTGGATGAAGCCCGTTTCATTGCCGACCGCATCCAGGAAGCAGCGAACGGCGGTATGGCGCGCAGAGAAATCGCTATTCTTTACCGCTCCAACGCGCAGTCACGGGTGTTGGAAGAAGCCATGCTGCGCAGCGGTATTCCTTACCGTATTTATGGCGGACAGCGGTTCTTCGAGCGGGCGGAAATCAAGAATGCGCTGGCGTATCTGCGACTGGCCAGCAACCAGGATGATGATCCGTCACTGGAACGGGTGATTAATGTCCCGGCGCGGGGCATTGGTGAAAAAACCGTTCAACAGATTCGGGATGTCGCCCGGAGCGGTGGTGTCTCCATGTGGCGGGCGGCCCGCGAAATGATCAAGGGCAAGGGGCTGACGGCGCGGGCGGCAAATTCGGTGTCTTCCTTTATTGAATTGGTAGAAGGGTTGTCATCTTCTGCCAATGATCTTCCTCTGGCTGAATTAGCGGACCACATCATCAATGTCACGGGTTTGATTGAACATCACCAGAAAGAAAAAGGTGAAAAAGGTCGTGCACGGATTGAGAACCTTGAGGAACTGGTGTCAGCCTGTAAGGAGTTTGATCCGGAAGATGTCTTCGATGAAGAGATGCAGCAGAACCTGTCGCCGTTAGACGCTTTCCTGGCCCATGCTGCGCTGGAAGCCGGTGAAACGCAGGCTGACCAGTTTGCCGACAGTGTCCAGATGATGACACTGCATTCTGCCAAAGGTCTGGAATTCCCGCTGGTCTTTATGTGCGGTATGGAAGATGGTCTGTTCCCGCACAAGATGTCCATGGATGATTCCGGCGGTTTAGACGAAGAACGTCGTCTTTGCTATGTCGGTATCACCCGGGCCATGGAAGAACTGTACCTGACCTATGCCGAAAGTCGCCGTCTCCACGGTCAGGAAAACTACAACCGTCCCTCACGGTTCCTGCGGGAAGTCCCGGCTGAACTGATGGAAGAAGTTCGCCTGAATGCCACTATCAGCCGACCTGTCACCGCTGGTGGCGCAACCATCAATGCTGAAGTGCCGGATACTGGCCTGCATCTGGGGCAGCGGGTTGCACACGAAGTGTTTGGTGATGGTACGGTGCTTAATTTTGAAGGGCAGGGTGCCCAGGCGCGGGTACAAATTAATTTTGATGATGAAGGTAGCAAGTGGCTGATGGTCGCTTATGCCAGGCTAATGCCCTTGTGAACTAGCGACTTCTGTCGCTAGTATGGGCTCGAGGTAAGCACCGCTTACAGGTAATACCAGCCTGCTTTACCACATGACAGGGGTAAAGCAGGGCTGCTGATAATAAGAAAGTTGGATACCAACACAGGGGGAGACGTATGAAACGCCGTCAGATGCTGACTGCTCTGGGTGTAGGCGCCGCCGGTGCAATGCTGGCGGGTTGTAATGGCAGTGAACCGGCGCCGCAGGCTGCCGGACAGGGTACCGTTGAGAAGAAAAAGTATCGCTGGAAACTGGTGACATCCTGGCCGAAAAACTTTCCGGGTCTGGGCACGGCGCCCGAGCGTTTTGCCGAGATGGTCAACCAGATGAGCGACGGTCGTCTTGAGATAAAAGTGTACGGTGCAGGAGAGCTGGTGCCGGCGCTGGAAGTCTTTGATGCTGTTCGCACCGGAACTGCAGAGATGAGTCACAGTGGCGCCTATTACTGGAAAGGTAAAGAGCCCGCCACGCAGTTTTTCACCGCAGTGCCTTATGGTTTAAACGCCCAGGAAATGAGCAGCTGGCTCCATTATGGTGGCGGTATGGAGTTGTGGGAAAAACTTTACGAACCTTTCAACCTTAAACCATTTGCGGGTGGCAGTACCGGTGTCCAGATGGCCGGCTGGTTCAATCGTAAGATTGAATCGCTGGAAGACCTGAAAGGCCTGAATATGCGTATTCCCGGTCTGGGTGGTGAGGTGCTGAAACGTCTGGGCGGTTCTCCTGTTAATGTTCCTGGTGGCGAACTGTTCACTGCGTTGCAGACTGGTCGTATTGATGCCACCGAATGGGTTGGCCCCTATAACGATATGGCGTTCGGTCTCTACAAAGCGGCGAAGTACTACTATTACCCCGGTTGGCATGAGCCGGGTTCAACCCTGGAATTCACTGTTAACCTGGATGCCTGGAAAGAACTGCCGGCAGACCTGAAAGCCATTGTTCAAACGGCAACCCAGGCCGCACATCAGTCCATGCTCGACGAATATACCGCACGCAATAACATGGCCCTGAACCAGCTGATCAATGATCACGGCGTACAGGTACTGAAACTACCGGACGATGTGCTAAAGAGCCTGAAAGAGGTTGCTGATCAGGTGACAAAGGAAGTGGCGGCGACCAATGAACAGTCCAAGGCCATTTATGAGTCGTTCAAGCGCTTCACTGAACAGGTAACGGAGTATCATAAAGTGTCAGAGATGGCATATTACGACGCCCGTCTTCTGTAAGCGTATGACCAGGCGCCACTCAGAGGCTATCCAGAATTTTTTTCTGATTTGAGTGGCGCTGATTCATCTGATCTCGCGCTTTCTGCGCTTCCTTAATGATCTCGCTCGGGTTCGACAGATTTGGTCGTACACCATCATTTTTATTTTCAGTGCTATTTGTCTTTTTGATCGGTTCTGGCATGTCAGGCAGCGGTGTTATGCGACTGGTATCTATGTGAATCCTGCGTGTTTTAATGTTGGAGTCATCAGTGGGTTTCGTATCTGAAAAGTGCCAGACACCGTTGGCATCCTGCCATCCGTTAACGGTTTTTTGCCGGGGGTAATGTGTATCGTCTGGTATATGGGTTTCAAGCTTTCTGGTAATGCGTTTACCTTCATTCAGGAGTGAGGTGAAGGTATTGGCATCTGGCAGGATATCATCGAGTGTTGCCAGCGGTTTGCCACTGGGTCCGGGAATATAAAAGGGTGCTGCAACCAGTGCACCGATGAATAACGTAAAAGAAATACGACGACCATAGTCTATTCCATGAGGCATAACCGGCTTCCCTGACGCTGACCCGCTGTATTTAGCTCTTGCATTAGCTTAGCGTATCTAATGTTACAGCGGGCCTGATTACAGCATTACGCTTATGATACGGATAATTCCCGCTCCGGTATTTTTACGACGTACGGCGTATGTCCGCTGCTTTGCAGGAATTGTTCAACGCCAGTTCTGCTGATCACCAGTGTGCTGGTATTAACCAGCGGATGACACTGAATGGCATCCTGTTGCCAGACATCTTCATCAATCACAACGGTAACATGCTGTTCCGGGTCATTCACGATTCCAAGCAGTGTGACGGCGCCAGGTTTCAGGTTGAGGTATTTTTTCAGTCGTTCAGGTGAGGCGAGCTGAAGCTTCCCCACATCCAAAACACTCCCCAGCTGATTGAGGTCGGTGGCCTTGTGGTCTGCAACAACAATGAGAAAGTGTTGCTTGCCCTTGCGGTCCTTAACGAACAGATTCTTGGTTCGGGCACCCGGCAGGTCGGGTGTTTCACGATTCGCTTCTTCACAGGTATAGACCGGAGGGTGGTCGACACGCTGGAAGTCAATCTTCAGGCGGGTGAGTTGGTCGAAAATATCCACAGGCTTTACCTCAACAGTACTTCATACCGGATCGCCGGGGCATTGTCTGAAACGGATGGTTATTACCTCAGCGGATACCCAGCTTACTGAATGGCGATGGTTGGGGGAAAGGCATATGGGTGTAATTCGTCGTGTGTCATGACCATAAAGAATGGTGGCGTTGTGACTGATACTCATATCGTTATCTGCAAGGAAATCAGGAGGCTGTTATGAATACTGTAATTTGTCGTTTTGTGAACAACGGGTTAAGCAAATTTTTGATCTCTATTTGACTGAGCCTGCTTACGCTGGATGGGTCGGAGAAGTGGATGGAAATCTGGTGGCAGGTTTTCTTGCGCAATACAATCACATCAGCCAGTTCTCGGATGAGCGGGTTGCCTTTGAAAATGGCTTTTCGTTCATCCTGGCTACCGTTGTCAGGGTATTGCCGGACAGTTATGAATAGTGGGCAAAAGATAATAACTGCCTGTATACCTACTGCTCGGTCACCACAGAGATAGATGAAAAGAAGACAGTAGCCCATTTGAATAAACCAGGATGTCAGCAATGTGGGACTTTACTGAAAAACATTTCTAAGGGTGGTTATAGGAAAACTAAATAGTGGAATTTTTTCTTGTAGTGATCAAACATAAAATATCTTTTGGCAGGCTTAGACACTTCAAGCCTGCCTGAGTATTTTTTCGCGGAGGCTCAGTATAATATATCGTGAGTACAGTGTTTTTTTGCTTGTAAATATAAGTGGTCTATTTATTTAACATCTGTCTTTTTTGATAATTAGGTCGTATTTCCCCACGGTGCAATTAACGCTTGTAGCTCATCTAGTTTGAGGCTGGCTGCTGGAGGAATAGAGATATCTTTGAGTGACTCAGTGAGTTCAGTAGTTTTTAGTGAGGTCTGGCTTAATTTTTCTCTCAAAAAGCTGATGTTTGACTCTAATTCATTAATGTGGGCTTGTTTGCTTTGGACCTGATGTTCTAATTGATCCACATACTGTTTTTTTCTTTTTCTACTTTCTTGTGCTGATAATTTGTTTTTGTATTTTCTGATCTTTTTTTTGATGGTTTTTAAATATTGTTCGGACAGGTCAGGGTTTTCGATAGTGCGGGAAGCTATTTCAAATACTGCCGCCCATTTTTGGGTGGGAGGTAGAGAAGATAAATAATGTTCAAGATCCAGCTGATAAATCTCATCGTGAATTTGTGATATAAGTAATTTTATATTCGCTGCTTTTGTAGGATTAAACATGTCAGGAATGTGAAATTCACTTAAAATGACACTCGCGTCATCAATACTAACTGATGATTCTTGAGTGGCGGATTCTGCAGTATATGATTTTTTCCCGTATGGCTTTCTCCTCGATGTTGGTTTTATTTTGACTGCTATGCCTTCGCCCTGTTGTTCTGATGCCGCTGAAAATGGAGCTAAATATCTCTGGTGATGGGGAGTTGTCAGATCGCCTGAAATGGTGGCGCCATCGGACTCTTGTTTTCTGGCAGGTAAGATTGTTGGCACATAGTGAGGTTTTTCTGATGGTGTAGTCCCGGCTTGAGATGTGTAAGGTTGTGTGAAGGCCGCTGTTAATAGTGGTTCTGCTTGTAGAGCGCTAGGCTCCTGTACGGTTGAGTCAGTGGTTTCAAGAGGATTTATTGGTGGATAGCTTGTTGGTATCGTACAAGATGATGACGGAATAGCAGTGTCAAATTCTAATGAAAAAGCCTCACTAAGGAGCAGACGAGGTTGATCCTCCGCTCCCTGAATATATTCCTCTATTGATGGGAATTCTTGGTCAGGATTCGTCATAGCTTGAGAAAGATTCTCGGAATAAGGGACTGCTGGGACGGTGCTAACTGTTCGAACAAGAGTTGATTGTGATGGTCCGGCCTCAAGTAATGGCATTATTGGTGATGTTGACTGTGGCATGAAAACATCTGGATTAAGAATAGGGCTATTATTTGTGGTCTTTGGAGGTGATCCTGAAAACATTAACCTTTATCTCTTATAAAACCAAAGAGATAATTTTTATTGTTTATATGCATAATGTCACTAACATCGTAGTGTATTAAATTTTACATGCTCTTGATAGGCCTCTTGTATTTATTGTTTGTGCACGCAAATTTATATCCTGAACACGCTTTACCGATAGTGCTTGTCATTGTTTCGCAATTCATATGTCATAAAGACCCCAGATAATAACGAAAAAAAACAGGAATCAGGGATATGAGCCGCGTTAGACAACTCTTGCTTGCAACCAGCCTGGTGGCGACTGGTGCCGTGGCCGAAAGCGTCAGTTTCATTGCTATTGGTGATATGGGAACGGGGGGCGATAAGCAGTATAAGGTGGCCAAGGCAATAGAAAGCCTTTGTCAGCAAAAAGCCTGCAATTTCGCTATTGGTCTTGGTGATAACATTTATGAGGCAGGTGTCGACAGTAGTTGTGACGACAGTTTCCAGAGTAAATTCGAACAACCCTATGCAGGACTGACCTTCCCCTTTTTCATGTCGTTAGGCAATCATGATAATTCCCATTTTTCCAGCGGTGGTGGTCTGGATAATTTCAAGGGCGAGTACCAGGTTGCCTACCATTATCGCGATGATCGCAGCAGTGACAAATGGCGTATGCCTAACCGCTATTACCATTTCACTGCACCGCTGGAGAGTGAACAGTCGCTGGTCGATTTCCTCGTGCTGGATTCCAATCCTATTTGCAATGGCTCAAACCTGGCAGTGAATGCGGCAAGACATTCTTCATTATTTCTGGTGCTGGCGGAAAAACGCGAAGCCTGACGAACCCTGATCGTAACCCTGCCTGGTGGCAAGTTGGTGATACGCTGGGATTTTTCAGAATCCAGATTGAAGGCAATCAGTTTACCGGGGAAGCCTACGTAGTGGATGCAGAATCAGGCCAGTGGGAGTTGGCGTATAGCAACACTATCAGTAAACCTTGAGTGACAGTGTTATTCTCAACGTCAGCTCTATTATAAAAAGGGGAACTTTCATGTTCCCCTTGGTTCTGATTATTGAAGAATGAAGGCTTACAGAAGCGGTCTGGCTGTTTGCTTCTGCTATATAAACAGCGCTGTGATTGGTCATTGGTTATCCAAAAAAAGCTGAGTAATGGATAGCCCTGTTGATGGAAGGCTGTTCCGTGAAATGCATTTTTTTACTTCTCTTGCTGTATTTTACCCAGACATCTGTTTATGCATTGTCTGAGAGTGTCAGCTTTATTGCTGTTGGTGATACGGGTACCGGCAATGAAAACCAATATGCTGTCGCTCACGCTATCGCCGATGTGTGTGGCAGGAAAACGTGTGATTTTGCTATCGGATTAGGCGACAACATTTATCCATCAGGTGTTGAAAGCAGCCGTGACAAGGCTTTTGAAAGCAAGTTCGAACACCCTTATGTCAAACTGGATTTCACATTCTATATGGCGCTGGGAAATCATGACGATTCTCCCCGGTCTCCGCTGAATGGGCTGGATGATTTCAAGGGAAAATTCCAGGTAGGTTATCATTACCGGAAAGGCCGCTTGAGTGATAAGTGGTATCTGCCGGCACGCTACTATCATTTTTCCGCCCCTGTTGCTTCGGATCATCCGTTGATCGATTTTTTTGCACTGGATTCAAACCCGATCGGTGGCGGCAAACTGCGCTGGGATCGTTTGCCTTGGCGGGATAAGTACTTGGCAGAACAAAAGACATGGTTAGGGCAAAGGCTCGCAGGTTCTCAGGCGCCATGGAAAATCGCGTTTGCTCATCATCCCTATGT
The DNA here is from genome assembly GCF_057552235.1 of Kistimonas ophiarachnellae. NCBI lineage: Bacteria > Pseudomonadati > Pseudomonadota > Gammaproteobacteria > Oceanospirillales > Endozoicomonadaceae > Kistimonas > Kistimonas ophiarachnellae. The sequence goes on from NZ_BAAJPA010000003.1 coordinate 375,152, forward strand.
GTCCAATGGCAAGCATGGCAATGCCGGAGAGTATGATGGCGTAACCGGTTCGGGTAAGGATTGGTTGTCGTTGATAGAGGACACGCTGTGTGATCGGGTGGATGTCTATTTCTCCGGGCATGATCACAACCTGCAATGGTTAACGCCGGTTCAAGCCTGTGGCAAAACGGGATTCATCGTATCCGGCGCGGGAGGCCAGACGCATCCATTGTTAGTAAAAGACAGGAATGCTGCCTGGTGGCAGGCGGCTGATACCCTGGGTTTTTTCAGGATTCAGATTGCTGGTGACCAGTTGACCGGAGAAGCCTATACCGTTAATCCGAATACCGGACAATGGCAGCTGGCGTATACAAAAACCATCACCCGACAGTAACCCTGAGGTCAACTTTGCTGACCATAGTCGTACAGTGTGTCAGTGAACTTTCGACGTTCTGGCTTTTCCAAAGAGATGCTCTCCCGGCGGGTGACAGGATCTTCATGACAGGTTTGCAAGAAAATGTGCCTGGCGGGAGAGACCACTTCCCTTTTATCGATTCATCACAGTATGTGTATATCGCCAATATCCCGTGCGCAGAGTGCCGGTGACAATGCTTCAATCGTGTCACAGGGCTGTGTAAAAACGGCGATATGGGACGCTTTCCCCACGGCTGAACTTTCCTGCGGAATCAGGCTGCTGACACGCCGGGCAATGGCGTTACCGGAATCAATCCAGTTGATACCGGGAGCACAGACAGACAACGCATCCTTCATCAACGGGAAATGAGTGCAGCCCAGCACAATATGATCGGGGGCTATCTGCCTTTCCAGGAAAGGTGCCAGAATGGCAGCAAGTTGTAACCGGTCGGTGGTTTGGCCGCGTAACTGTTGTTCGGCCAGGAAAACCAGTTCTGATGAACCCACCCGAATAACATCACAGTCACTGGCAAATTCCCGGATCAGTTGATCCGTATACGGGCGATTTACGGTACCGGGAGTTGCCAGCAGACCAATACAGCGATTCTGTGACAGGCCAGCCGCAGTTTTAATGGCGGGTACGACACCCACCACCGGCACGGAGAGTTCCCGGCGAACACGCGGAAGTGCAACGGTACTGGCGGTATTGCAGGCAATCACCATCAGCTGGGGCTGATAGGTATCCTGCAGGCGACGGAGACACTCGCTGACGCGCTCTACCACCTCGGCCTCACTTTTCGGGCCATAGGGAAAGCCGGCGTTATCGGAACAGTACACAACAGGCAGCCAGGGTAATTGCTGGCGAACCTCGTCGAATATGCTGAGCCCACCGACCCCGGAATCAAAAATGACAATAGGTGACACGGGTCTGGTTACATCTCATGGTTGTTCATTCGGCACGTCCGTTATGCTGCACCAGGGCGTGCATTGTGCCCTCATTGTAGAGCGCGACAGTCATTGTCCAAATAAGTAAATAGCCCTTCAGGCCTGCTCGGCTTTTGTCTGGCAGATCAGGCAAAGTGGTGTCTCCGGCCGGATCTTCAGCCTTTCGTAGCCGATCGGGTTGTCGCAGCTCCGGCAGAAACCATAGTCGCCGCTGTCCACATCTGCCAGTGCCCGAAACACCTGACGTAACTGTTGTTCACATTGTGCCTTGCCAGCCTGGGCCATACTTTGTTGCTGAATCGCATCGATACGGGAAACCCGTCCAAACGCCTGCTGATCCAGGGTGACCGTCTGTGCTGATTCGCTGGTCTGAGCCAGCTGCTGTTGCAGCGTGTCACGGAGGGATTGCAGGTTGTGGGTTAATTCTGTCAATTGTTCCGGCGTCAGTTCATCCATAGAGAGTCTGCAAGTAACCTGATGATTGGTAGAGTGTGCGAGTGTTTTGGATGGATCGCTGCCATCCTGGAAAAGTCTGAGGTATTCGGTTGCACGTTCTGTCTATCTCTTTGGATCATGTTAATGCCCAGGGCGAGTAAAATCATGAACAGGATGAAAAACAGGCAACTATTCCGCCGTAGCATGGTCATAAATATACATAACCGATTCTGTGAGATTCTCCTTCTGAAAAATCATGACCCCACCAAAGTTCAAACCTGCAACTGGCCACCCTCTGACTCAGCCTGCCAGTGATGATAACAGCAATGTCAGTACAGATAACCCGTCGGGTTCTGTATTACAATCTCAAACCCTGAAAAACATCCCCATCTATGATGATAAAAAAATCACTAATTTCAATATCAAGCCCTGCCTTCCTGAACAAGTCCGCCCGGCACTGATAACGGATCAGGTCACTATCACGGACGAAACATTGTTATTTAAAGCGGGTATTGAGTTAGAGTGCAAAACATATTGTTTAATTTCAAATTGGCCGTTAAAAAAGAGCGATATCGTTGCAAAATCAAAAGGTGTTTGCTGTGGTCACCCTTTGATATCGATGACTGTTGAGACTATTCGCTATGGTCAATTTCCTGGCATAGAGATTGTTACAGCGCCATTAACACAAAAAGAACACCAGGAAATAAGAACGGAAAAAATAATGGCCATCATTCAAGAGACACTAAAACACTTACTTGGCAATGAGGGGAAAAAACAAATAACAGCAGCTGAAAGAAGCTACGTCCCCTTCAAAGACGTCGTCAGCTACATAAACGAAAAAATAGAAGAGCTGGACATCCCAGAGGACATCAAAAATCTTGTAAGACTCTCTCGAGTTAAGGATACAGGCACACTAAGAAAGACTGGGCGAATATATAAAACCATCGTAGAGCATAGCGAACTCCTCAACCTGGATTACAGTAAAGATGATATCTTCTTATCAGAAATATTTGCTGACGAACGCACCTTTGATGATCACATCAGGATTGCTAATGACGATCCATCCTGTATATACAGAAGATTATCTGAGTCATGGTTCAGACAAACATCTTTTCTGATACCCTATGAAAATATTTTGGAAATAGAAGAATTATATGGAGACTATCAAAATGTAAGTGTTGATCTGCATGAAGTTGTAATCATGAGTAAGTTGGATAGTGAATTAAAGAAAAAAATCATAGAGTTGTTCGCGGAGACAACCTTTCCCCATAAAGCAAAAAGGCAAATAGAGGCTTTTTTATTTCACCATGCAAAAGTCATCATGAACTACTTCATCAATCTGCAAAATAACAAAGAGGCAGGCATCAGAATTCCAGACATAAAAAACTCAATAAGGTATGGCTACTTATCGTTAAGAGTCAGCATGGAGCAAGAAGTATTTGAAATATTTGATGATGACGCTGTACAGTTTTTCTACCACTTCATAGAGGGTAAAGAAAAACTTGAAGAGGCATTACCTCAATACATTTTCGACAATATTATAAGTATTAATGCCGGACACAACTATAAAACAGACATTGGTCTTTATGAGCCATTTTTTAAAGAATTTTTAGGCGGATTTTGTCAAGACTTTGCCGACTGTATACGAATACGCAACGGGAACCCTTGCGCCCATGTTTATGACAGAGCAGGCATCAGTAGCTTCGTGGTCATCAACGGGAAGCCGGTGTATCTTCCGAACAGGGCCAACCTTGCGGTTCAGAAAATGTCGAAAGAAACAGCACAGTACTATGTACTCTATTGCCAGAAAATAAACAAAAAAGCATTTATCGTTCTGGAAAACAGAATTACCAGCACGAAAAATAGCCGTATAGCATTCAATAACCAATCAGAGTATTTTCAGAAAGGCGGACGCGAAAACACGTATGAGTACCGACAGTTGGTGAGTTATTGGGGTAAGAAATATCAGGAATGGAAGGAAGGCTAATCCGGGATCACTTTCTCCTGTTTGGGTTCACCCGCCAGGCCTGTAATGAAAAATGACAACTCTTCATCCTCCTTCGGAATGATCAAAGTGGCTGGAATAGATGAGCGCCATGCACATGACGTGTTTGTTGAGAGGGTGGTAAGCACGGATCGCAGGTGGTATATCCGGTTCTGGTATCGCTGACGCCGGGGTATTACACTGTCCCGCCATGGCAGATGGCTTTACGGCCTGCCTATCACCTGTATGAAGTGACGCCCATGTTTTCCAGCTGTTTCCGCGCCGAAGTCTTTGATCAATTCCCCACTGACAGCCATCCACTCTTGAAGGATATCCTGTTCAAACAGGCTGGCGTCATTTCGCCTGATCAAACAGAGACATTAAGCCAGAAACTGGATTGCTCCGCGAATGACCTGCTGGTTCGTCTGCTGCCTCTGGCGGCGGCTTGTGCCTGGGCGCCGGTGTCATCCTTTTATGTCGGAGCGGTTGCCCGTGGTCTTTCGGGATCCGTTTATCTCGGTGCGAATATGGAGCTTGCAGGCGGCAGTATGGCCATCGCACTGCATGCTGAACAGGCTGTCATCAATAATGCCTGGCTGCACGGTGAAAAGGGGCTGGACCGGCTGGCCGTCAATGCGGCTCCCTGCGGGCATTGCCGACAGTTTATGTTTGAGACGGCCTCGGCAGAAACACTGGATATCATGATTGGTGATATGAATAGCGCAGAAGTTCAGCACTGTCAGCTGACACAGTTGCTGCCGTTTGCCTTCGGTCCGAGGAACCTGACAGTGGATACTTTGCTGATGGATGAATCACATCAGCCACTCCGGTTATCCACAACGGGTGACAAGCTGGCCGATCATGCATTGCACGAAGCTTGTTCCAGTTATGCACCCTATACCAATGGCTATGCAGGCGTTGCAATTCGAACGGATGATAATGCTGTTTTTGTCGGGCGATATGCCGAGAATGCCGCGTTTAATCCCAGCCTGACGGCCATAATCTCTGCATTGTCTCAGTTACGTTTTGCCAGTTTGAATACCCACCGCCGTATTGCTGAAATTATTTTGGTGGAGCATCAGGCCACGGTCACTCAAAAGCAGCTGACAGAGTCTGTTGCAGGAATGTTGGGTGTTGAATGTTTCCGTTACCTGCCCGTGTTAACTTCAAGTGGGTGTGTGGATGGTAGAGGATAGAATACAGGATGATGATCATCACCGTTCTGCAGTCTGGAACAGTGTAACGGTGATGTGACAGGAAATAGCATCTTGCAGTGCTTCCATGGAGTCGCTTTGGTGGTGAATGGGCGTACTGCAGTCTACAGTGACCCGCAGTTGGTTGTTTGCTCTGAATGTCAGACAGTGTCAACGAAGCCTTCGTCAAGCCGGTTTTACAGCTGTTAGTCATCTGTTGAAAAGGGTTATTACAAAAATGTAATAGTTTTTTTAAACCAATCTTCCTGCAACGATTCAATAACTTCTGAAAGCATTCTTAACTTTGGAGGGATTCTCCTGCAGGCGGCACCGATTATGAATAACTGCATTTTCAAGGAAAATTGGTTAAGTTTGAATTGTGACGGATTGATCTTCATAGACATGAATGTTTCAAGATTCCTCACGCTGATGAAGGCTTTTGATATGGCTTCTTCCAGTGTTAAATTATCTGTGCCTGATTTGTACTTTTTTAAAACCTTCAAAAAGGTGTCTGGTTTATGCGTCATGACTGTCTTTTGATTGTTAACCACTGCCATTTTTGCATAGTAGGGCGGTGGTTCAGGAAAGCAGGCAATTTCCATTAATATTGTTCCGAATGCCCATGCCTCTGTCCATATGGTGTGATTCCGGAACTTGCCATCAACATAATATCCTAGTAACTCGGGCGCTTGTTTGCTAATGCCATCATAAATATGCATTTGCTCTTTGGTATTCGAGCAGGCAGCACCAAAGTCAGAAAGTAACGCTTTAACACCAAAATCACTAAAGAATAATAATATGTTTTCAGTTTTTAGATCACGATGTAATATGTTTTTTTTCTTAAGATGAGTGATGGCTTTGGATATATCGAGAATGCTTCTCCTGATAACATATTCATCAGACATAATGGACATTTTTTCACGGTCGTCACTTTCAAGATACTGCGTGAAATTCATGTGATACCGCTGAACCCCTGTGATTTTCAGGGTCTCTCTAGGATCAAGACAAATATCAGCAGTACCAAAGTACTTGGTAATATTCGGATGATCGCCTATTTTCGTATAATGTATTTTTTCATTTACAAGGCTGTTTCTGCAGTCAATAGCTTCTACATTTTTCGGTGTATCAGACTCTCCCTTTGCAAGTTTCAAGGCAATCTCAGGGGCTTCCTTATGTACGTAGACGTGTGAAAAAGCACCTTTGCCAATCAGTTCAATCGCTGTGGTTTTCCTCTCTGCAGGCGCTAAAATCGTATTGGCTTTAAAATCAAGCCAATCCTTACAAAATGAACATAATACTTTGTATAATTGTTTGAACCGTCGATCAGTAAGTGCTGTCATATCACTCAGATGCGGAGACCAGCTTGGAGTTCTGGCAATTATTGATTCTATTTCTGATAGGCTATGTGACCTTGATGGTTGAGCCTGACCCACATGCTCTCCGGTTGCCAAGCTTCCACTTCTGAAACTTGTTGATTCCATACCTGTACCCTTATGAATTGCTGTGACGTAAGACAGATTTAATACCGTAGTGATTTAACAGTTCAATCTACAGATTGATCATATTTACTGACTAAATTTTGCCTGTAAAAGCCATGTCAAAATTCTATTTCCTCTAAGACATAGAATAATGACATGCTGAGAGAGCGGAGAAATGAGCAGTATATTTATGTGGAGCAACCATTTCATAGTGGCCCATCACAGGAGTGAGGGCTATTGATGTGCAAGGATCTGATTATCATCAAGCTGAAATTCGGAAGAATGTTTGCCTTTGATACGCATATTTTTCGAGCTGCTCTCTGGATTTTTATTGTGTTAGGACACATCTGCTTCAGGTATGTACGGTCAGAATAGGCAACAAGTTCTGCCGATGACACAGGCAAGGCTGTTACTCACAGCAAGGAACAGTACAATCTCGAGCATCGGGTGGTTAGTAATTTCTTAGGAGACATCATGACAATGCGGTACGACGTGCTTGTGGTGGGTGCCGGCATGGTGGGCGCTGCCGTAGGCTGCGCGTTGGGACAACAGGGAATAAAGGTTGCGCTGTTTGATCATGCGTTACCGTCGGCATTTTCTCCGGAACAGCTGCCGGATCTGCGGGTATCTGCCCTGAGCCCTGCGACGGAACGTTTTCTGCAGAATATCGGTGCCTGGCCGCACATGAAAGCGATGCGGATGTGCCCTTATCGTCGTATGGCGGTTTGGGAGAAATTACGTGAACCGCTAACAGGAAAAGAGATCCGGCAGCGACCGAACCAAACGCTTTTTGATTGTCGTGATCTGTCGGTAAATCAGCTTGGCTTTATTGTGGAAAACCGTGTTACCCAGCTTTCTATTCATAAGGTGTTGGAGCAGCTGGATACGGTCGATCTTTTCTGCCCGTCAGCGATAGACGACATTTGCTGGGAGAATGAAAACGTCACGCTGAGATTAAAGGATGGCGCCAGCTTTGAAGCTTCTCTGGTAGTGGGTGCTGATGGCGCCAACTCGCAGGTACGTAAGCTGGCAGGCATTGGCCTCAACAGCGAAGACTACGAACAACAGGCATTGGTGGCAACGGTTGAGATTGAGCCAGGTCAGTTGGATATCACCTGGCAGGCGTTCACGCCGACAGGCCCGTTGGCCCTGTTGCCCTTACCCGATATAGACGGCCGCAGTTATGCATCCATGGTCTGGTATAACCTGCCGGAAGACGTGCAGCGTTTAAAGGCATTGTCAGATGACGATTTCCTCAACGAAATGGTTCAGACCTACCCGGTGGAATTACCCGTTATCAAACGATTGCTGGAACGAGGCAGTTTCCCGCTGACCAAACGACATGCCCGGCACTATGTAAAACCTGGTGTGGCACTGGTGGGTGATGCGGCGCATACGATTAACCCGCTGGCAGGACAGGGTGTCAATTTAGGCTTCCAGGATGCCGCGACCCTGGTGGAGATTCTGGGCAAAGCCCACAAAAAGAACGAACCTTTTGGCAGTCTTGCTGTCTTGAATGAGTATGAGCGTATTCGCCGGCCAGCCAACCGTAAGATGCAGTGGGCCATGGATGCGTTTTACTACACATTCAGTAATGATCATGCGCCGCTCAAACTGCTGCGTAACATTGGTTTGACGGTCGCGGGACGGTTTACGCCGGGTCAAAGGCAGGTCATGAAATACGCGATGGGCCTGAAGGATGTTTAAACCGCCGGTGATGAACTAACCTGCTAACCATTTCTTCTTCTGGAGCTGGGAAACGTGAAGAAAAAGTGTCTGGTAATGGCAGGTTTGCTGTTGACGGCATGCAGTACTTTTCAGAATGCGGCAATGAATGAATCAACATCACTTTATGAACATGACTGGGTGCTTGTCACGATGAATGGCAAGGCACCAGTGGAACAGTCCCGGGTCACCATGAGACTGGAGTCGCCGGAAGAGGGCAAAGGCCGTATTTTCGGTGATGCATCCTGCAACCGTTACTTTGGTATGTATGCCATTGACCAGAACCGTGTCGAAATCGGCCAGTTGGCTTCGACCTTGATGGCGTGCCCGGATCCCATGATGAAACAGGAGCAGGTTTTTCTGTCAGATCTGGAGCAGGTTACCCGCCTGAAACAGAATGGCTGGTCATTGGTGATGACCAATGAATCCGGTGATAAATCCCTGGCGTTTGAGGCCGAAAGCAGACAGGTCAATGGCAGGATCATCGCAGAAGCCGGGCCGTTGCCCGAAAATGCCGTGGTTATGGTGTCGATAGAAGATGTCAGCCGGCAGGATGTCCGATCATTTACCATCGGCATGAATGAGATACGCCTGAAGCAGGCTGAACAGTCACCCATCCCGTTTTCTGTCGCTTATGCGCCCTCGCTGGTGAAGGATAATCATCGTTACAGCCTCTCCGTCAGGGTGATGGAGGAGGGGCGGCTTGCTTATATCAGTACCAGCCGGATCCCATTGGAATTGGATTCTGACGTCAATAATCCAATTATTGTGAATGTTGAGGCGGTAGAATAAGGGAAAAGCGGTTGGCTGATTTTAAAAAAGAGTCAGGGTGCTTTTTGGGTCAGCCGCTATACTCGCCGTATTTCATACCTGAAAGAACTATCGGGTCAGGGTTTGTCAGTGAGGCATTTCACGTCATTTGTATTGCTGATGGTGCTCTGGGGCCTGCATCCGCTGGAGAGCTTCGGTAGTATTGTCCGCTTTTTTGTTGAGCAGGATGAAGTGGCAAGTGTCGATCTCACCGCTTCGGATTCCGGGCTGAAAAGCCAGATCGTCGAACTCTATGACCCTTATTTTAATAAGATAAAACGGTATGAAGCGTTCCGGCTCAGCGATGTGATGATGCGTGGGCTGGCAGAACGCTGGCGAGCGCCGGAATTTTCGGATGTGGCTTTTGTTGCGCTGGATGGTTATCAGCCCGTCATGGACTTGGAACGTGTAGAGGAAAAACCGGAAGCCTGGTTGGCCTTTCGAGATGTGGATCATGGCTCCGGGTTTGAGCCGTTTGGCGAAAAAAGGATTGATTTCAGTCCGTATTATCTGGTTTGGACAGGTGATCATCAGAGGTTTGCAACCGGTTATCCCTGGCCGAATCAAGTGGTGAAAATTGTTCTGCTCCGTTTTCAGAATCGTTATCCGGCGGTTTATCCACAGAAGGTAAAAGAGACATCCGATGTCTGGCAGGGGTTCAAGTTGTTCAGGCAGCGATGCCTTACTTGTCACGCCATGGACCGGCAGGGTGGATGGCTTGGGCCAGACTTGTTGATGCCAAAAGGGATTGTCACTTACAGGGATGATGCGTTTCTTAAAGCGTACATCAGGAAGCCGTCGGATTTTCGGTACACGAAAATGCCGGATAACGAGGATCTTGGTAGTAAGGAACTGGATCAGATCATCGCTTACCTTAAACATCAGGAGCAACACAAGATTTCAGGTAATGCTGAGCGTCAGTAGTCGTTTGAATTGATATTCGTCAGTTGTTCGTTTCAGTGCAGATCGATAGAATGAAGTCTCTGCTTGCGGGTATCGTATAGTGGTTATTACCCGAGCTTCCCAAGCTCGTGAGGCGGGTTCGATTCCCGCTACCCGCTCCAAAGTGTCCATTCGTCGTTCTTCTCTGGACAACTTTCGCTAATACAGATAATTAAACAGCACATTGTTAGTAAACCCGCCAGCTACTAATTCATTGTTGTTTATAGGGCTGATGTAAACATTACTCTGGGTGAGATGTCATGAGCTTCGGGACTGCGTTGTTCTTTGTCGCCTTGTTTGCCGGTTATGGAATAAGAGTACGCCAATCGTCAGCACTGAAACGGATTAGCCAATCGTTGCTTGCCATCACGCTGGGCATTTTGTTTCTCATGGGGTATGGCTTGGGAACCCTTGAGAATATGACAGAAAATCTCATGCTGGCGCTGGAAATGGCGTTACTGTTTCTGGTCTGTATCACACTCGCAAACCTGCTGGGGTTGTTGCCTACCATTCGCATGATTACCGGTGAGGCATCTGGTGGGCGTCCGTCGTTTATCGGGATGGCACTGGAATCCCTGATGTTTGCCGGCATCGTTGTCGTGGGCATGGTTGCAGGTATCCTTGTTAACAAGCCTTTTGCACTACTTGATACTGTTGCAAATGGTTTGCTTTACCTGATGTTGCTTTTAATCGGCGTGCAGCTTCGCAGCAGTGATATTGCGATCAGAGATGTCTTGTTGAATAAAACCGGTATACGGATTGCCGCGACGGTCGTGATCACTGCATTGCTGGGTGGATTGTTGGCAGGATGGATTGCGGGTGTTCCGGTCAATGTTTCACTGGCGTTGTCGTCCGGTTTTGGCTGGTACTCGCTCAGTGGCATCATGATCGGTGATCAGCTGGGGCCGGTATATGGCAGCGTGGCATTTTTGGTTGATCTCTGCCGGGAGCTGGTGGCGCTATTGCTAATACCTTTTGTTATTCGCCGTAATGCACCGATGGCGATAGGGTATGGTGGCGCAACTTCAATGGATTACACATTGCCGGTTATTGAAAGAACGGGCGGTGTCCACTGCGTGCCGGTTGCAGTAGCAAGTGGATTTATTTTGAGCTTATCCGCACCGTTGCTGATTCCCGTGTTTCTCGGAATCGCCTGAATTTATCACGTTCAAAGGCAGCGTGAATGGGAATTACACCCCTGTACGCGCTGCCTTTTATTCTTTTATTTCATTCGTGATCAATAGCTTCACGCAAAGTCGCGAAGTAATCGGCGGCCAGACGCAGTCGGCTGCCGGTCCAGCAGAACATTTCACCGTCTACCAGTTTGCAGCGAGTGTTGATGCCCGCTTCCGCAAATTCCTGGCAATGCCTGTCGCGAAATGGATAGGGATCGGAAGACAGTAGCAGGATATCCGGATTCGCTTCGCGAACATGCTCAATCGTTACTTCCGGATAACGATCCAGGTCGGCAAATACATTTACCATGCCGCAGCGTTTGAGCATTTCATTAATAAAGGTGTTTCCTGCAGCGACACGATAAGGCTTTCGCCAGATAAAATAGGCGACACGCAGTGGACGGTAGGAAGCAAGACGATCCATTTTGGCGCGAATATCATCAACCAGTTGATTGGCTTTCTCTTCCCTGTTGGTCAGCTGGCCGACGGCCGTGATCATGGCAAGCGCGTCATCTAGGGTATGGATATCACAAAGCCAGGTGGAATATTTCTGTTGAAGCTCAACGATACCCTCTTTGTAGTTTTCTTCCTTGTTCCCCAGGATCAAATCCGGCTGCAAGGCGTCAATGGCGTCGAAATCAAAAGTCTTTGGACCGCCAATGATGGCTTTATCCTTTCGAATGTTTTCTGGGTGTACACAATAACGGGTGACACCCACGACTCGATCTTCCAGTCCAAGGTTAATGAGCAGCTCTGTCAGAGAAGGGACAAGCGATATGATCCGTGACGGTTCATCGCAGACATTCACAGGGTTCTTCATTTGATCAATGAATAAACGGGTCATGTCAGATTCCTTGTGCAGGGAAAAGCGGCTTGGAAAGTTACGAAGGCGGCGAACAATAAGATAAAGCACATGGGTTTAAAAGAAGGCGTTCAGTATCGAACGATAATAAGCCGCAAGTTGCCTATTGCTATCTCGCGATGTCTCTATATAATTCGCCTCCGTTGTCTGCGACGCATGCTTCTGACCACCGCGCCACGCAGTGGTTGACAGCGAAAAC